>JAYRFB010000084.1:0-11004 GCA_041908585.1 Candidatus Krumholzibacteriia bacterium | reverse complement strand
GTCGGGTCGCTCAGCAGGTCGCCGAACAGGGCGATGCTGCCGCGCCCGGCGCACAGCCGCCGGGCCGCCAGCGCGCCACCCACCGGGTCGCCGCCGCTGTCCTCGATGATCAGGGAGAAGTTCCGGTCGAGCTCGGCGTTCGCGTGCGCGGCGGCCAGGCGCGCCGCCTCGGCGAACGCCGCGCCGAGCTCCGCGTAGCGGCCGCTCAGGGGGCACAGCACGCCGACCTGGCGGACACGCACGGGCCCGTCCGGCTCCGCGGGCGGGGCGGCCTGCGCCGGCGACGCCAGGCCCAGGAGGTTGAGGGCTTCCACGGTCCAGCGATCGGCTGGCGCCGCCTCCTCCAGCTGCGCGACGACGTGCCGGGCGTCGGCTTCCCGGCCGGCCTCGAGCAGGCGGCGGGCCCGCAGGCACTGCAGCCAGGGCAGCATCGCGCTGTCCGGATGGAAGAGCACCAGGTCGCTGAGCTGCCCTGCGGAGAGCCGCTCCAGCAGCGGGGCCGAATGAGGCGCGCCGTCGGCGCGCTGCCCGCGCACCGGGTCGCGGTCGTACTCGAGCAGGCGGTAGTGGGCCGCGCGAAGCGAGTCGCCTCCGGCCAGCGCGATCGTCGCGGCGCGTTCCAGCGCACCGTCGAGCAGCGGGCTGTGCGGATACCCGGACAGCAGCTCGTCGCTCAGGGCCAGGGCGTGCCGCCGGTCGCCGATCCCGGCGGCCGCGGCGACCGCGATCACCAGCACCTCGTCGTTGCGGTCGAACCCCGGGTAGTAGTCGAGCAGCGTGCCCGCCAGTTCCAGGCACTGGCGCGCACGCTGCTCCTCCTGGGCGGCTTTCAGCTGCGCGTACAGCCGACGAGCCTGCTCGAGCTCGCTCCCCTTCAGGTCCCGGCCCGCGACGGCCGTCGCGGCAACCGTCACGGCGACAGCGATGACCACCATCACCGTGAGCGGCATGCCGCCGAAGACGCGCTCCTGGGCTCGCCCCATGCCGGCCTCCCGCGTCAGCGCCGGATGTCCTCGATCGAGGTGGGCTGACGGAACTTCGGGTTGTAGAGGTTCTCGAGGATGAACTTCGCGTCATCCACGAACTCGCTCTGCGGGTAGAGCTCGATGAGGGACTCGAGCATGCGCCCGCCGACGCTGGCGTCCGCATAGTTCTCGATGGCCGTGTTGGCAGCCATGAACAGCGCGTCATCGGCGCGGTCCGAATCCGGGAAGTCCTGGGCGATCATCATCAGGATGTCGATGCGACGCCCGATGTCCTGGTTGAACATCGCGCGCTCGAAGAGCTGCTGCGGCGTCATGCCCTGCCCGGGCGTGAACCGGCCCTGGTACTCGACGCCGTACTTCGCACGCGCGTCCTTGAGGTAGTCCTTGATGAGCGCGTCCTGGAAGCCCGGCAGCATCTCGGTCCGGATGGCGTCCTTGGCCTCCGTGAAGGAGGAGTTGCGCTCGAACTCCCGGTGCGTGACCTCGACCACGTGCCAGCGGCCGGCCACCTGGAGCGGCGGGTTGACGCCGATCGGCAGGTTGTAGACGGCGCGCGAGAACTGCTCGCTCGACTCGATGAGGGGAACGATCGAGCCCTCGCTCATCCACCCGGCATCGCCGTCGAGCTTCCGGGTCTTCTCGTTGGTCGTGAAGTCGGCGCAGACGTAGACCCAGCCGTCCTTGGGATCCTTGGACTGGAGCCGGCGATAGGCCTGGTCCGCCGCCGCCTTGTCCTTGCACTCGATATGACGGACCCGCACGAGGCCGACCTGCTTGTACTTCCCGATGTTCTTCTCGTAGTACTCGCGCATCTGCGCCTCGGACGGCTCCGCGTCCTTGAGCAGGCCGTACTGGCGCATGGCCTTGTCCAGGGTCAGGCGGCGCTGCATGACGAGCGAGCGCGCGACGGTCTGGTCGTTGTAGAGCTTGCGCTCGACCGCGCCCAGCACCATTAGCGTCTGCTCCACCATCCGACGCAGCGCCAGGCGCTCGCCCTCGGGCCCGGCGTACTCGCCCTTGAGCCGGTCCGGCTGTTCGTCGATGAACATCTCGAGGTCGGCCTGCGTGATCGCGACCTCGCCCACCTGGGCGATCACCGGCGAGGTGTCCTTGGCCAGGTCGCCGAAGAGGGGCTTCCAGCCGAACCCGGCGCCGGTCTGCTGCTGCTGGCAGCCGGCGCAGGCGATGACGACGGCCGAGGCGGCCAGGATCAGGAGCGGGCGCAAGACGCGATCCAGCGAGGCACGGGACATGACAAGGACTCCTTGCACGAATGCGTTCGACGTGGCGCGCCGGCCCGCGGCTCAGGTGAGCCCGCGCCGGCCATCGTTCTCCAGTTGGGCAATGACTTCCCGCAGCCGCTCGGCCTGGCCGCGGCGGCAGACCAGCAGCGCGTCCGGCGTGTCGACCACCACCAGGTCCTCGACCCCGACCAGCGCGATCAGGCGCCGGTCGCCGCGGACGATGTTGCCCGGGCTGGCGACCGCCACGAGATCGGCGCGGCCACGGTTGCCGCCGGCGAGCTCGTCCGCGTGCTCGCCCCAGGACTCCCAGTCGCCCAGGTCCGACCAGTCGAAGGCGGCCGGCACGACCGTGAACCCCGGCAGCTTCTCCATGATGGCCTTGTCGATCGACTCGGCGGGGCAGACACCATAGGCATGGTGCAACGCCTCGGCGAACGACTCGGTTCCAAACGTCTCGACCGGCACCTGCATCAGGCGCCTGACGTCCGCCAGGTAGCGGTCCGCCATGGCGCCGAACCAGTCCTGGTTCCAGACGAAGATGCCGCTGTTCCAGTAGTGGCGGCCGCCGGCCACGTAGCGGGCGGCGGTGGCGGCGTCCGGCTTCTCGCTGAAGGCGATGCCCGGCGCCGGGCCGTCCGGCGCTCCCTCCGCGGCCTCGATGTAGCCGTATCCGGTGTGCGGACGGGTCGGCCGGATGCCGAAGGTGGCCACCGCGGGCTCGGCCCGGACGGCGGCGAAGGCGGCCGCGAGCTGGGCCCGGAAGGCCTCCACATCGCGGATCAAGTGGTCGGCCGGCAGGAGCGCCACGGGCGCGTGCGGGTCGAGGCGGCGGGCCAGCCCCATGCCGAGCACCGCGCAGGGCGCGGTGTTGCGACCCACCGGCTCGGTGATGACGTGCGCCGGCGGCAGTTCGGGGAGGTCGGCGCGGACCGCCGCCGCCAGGTCGCCGCTGGTCACCACCAGCACGCGGCCGGCCCCGACCAGCGGCGCCACCCGCTCGAACGTGTCGCGCAGCAGGCTGGCCCCGGAGGCCAGCGGGAGCAGCTGCTTCGGTCGGGCCGTGCGGCTGAGCGGCCAGAAGCGGGTGCCCCGCCCCCCGGCCATGATGACGCAGATCCCCGTGCCGGGCGCCGGGCCCGCTCCGGGAGCGGGCGGCGGCGCCTGTGCGTGGTCCCGGCCCGGGGCCGCGGGACGCTTGCCCGGCGACGTGCTCATCGCGGTCTCCCGCCGCTCAGGACCTGACGACGTTCACCCTGGCCGTGACGCGCACGTCGCCATGGATCTTGATCTCGACGTCGTGCTCGCCCAGCAGCTTGATGGGCTCCTCCAGCAGGACCTGCTTGTGGTCGAAGCTGGCGTGCTCGCTGTGCACGGCCCCGGCGATATCGCGCGCGGTCACCGAGCCGAAGAGCTTGTCTTCCTCGTCCGCCTGCACCGCCAGCGTGCACGTGAGCGTGCCGATCTTCGCCGCCAGCGCCCGGGCCTCGGCCAGCCGCGCGTCCTCGCGCTTGGCCTCCTGCTTCAGGTGCGCAGCCACCAGCTTGCGGTGAGCCTCGGACGACGTGACCGCCAGACCCCGCGGGATCAGGAAGTTGCGCGCGTAGCCGCGCGCCACCGACACGGTCTCGCCCATGCGGCCGAGGTTCTCCACGTTGTGCATCAGGATGATTTCCATCGCTTAACCACCTTCGGTCATTGGTTTCCGGAGCCCGAGGCGCCGGAGACGGGCCCGCGCAGGTCGCGCCACTGGTCGACCAGCCCCAGCAGGACGCTGGTGACGACCAGGGGCACGAACGCCAGCCCCATGAGGGTCCAGTAGACGACCAGCATCACCGGCGGCAGGAAGCGCCGCGACAGGTGGTACTGCACCGACAGACCCTGCACTCCCAGGAACGCGGCCGCCACGACCGCGAGGTTCAATCCCGCATCCGCCAGGGGCGCCCGCCGCGTCAGCATCAGCCCGATGCCTGCCACCAGCGCCCACACCACGTAGAACGGCAGCCGCCACTGCGCGAACGGAGGCAGCCGCCTGCCTCTGGTCGGGGCTGCCAGCCACCGCGCGCCCAGGCGCACCAGCAGCAGCAGCAGGACCGACTGGCCCAGGAGCCCGACCCCGATCAGCGACGGGTAGAGCCGCGTCGCGAGGTCGGTCAGCTGCGCCATGCGCTGGCGCCCGACCTCACGGGCCTTCGCCAGCTCGGCCGGGTCGGTGCCGGGCGGCGCCTGCTGTTCCAGCATGCGCAGCGACTGGTCGCCGATCGCCGCCATCTGCTCGCGCACCGGCATCTGGACCGCCGCCCAGATCACCAGCGGTGCCAGCACCGCCGCCGTGCCCAGCACGGCCACGTCCGGCCGCCAGCCGCGGCGCCACGCCGCGCCGGCCACCAGGCCCGCCGCGACATGGGTCGACATCTGCCAGGTGTCGGCGGCCGACACCAGCACGTGGCCGAGCACCAGCCACGCCGCGACGGCTGCCGCCAGGCGCAGCCACCGCGTTTCCGCCAGGATCGCCCAGCCCCAGGCGACGGCCACCAGGATCGGCGCCGGCATGGCCAGGGCCAGCCAGGGACCGACGCTGCCTCCGCCGGCCTCCAGGTCCGCCCCCGCCCGCGCCAGCACCCAGGCCACGGCCAGGGTGATGAGCGCCGCAAGCACGGACAGGAACGCCGTCGGTCGGGGCTTCACGGGCATCCTCGCGCCGCCGTCCGGCCTCCCGGACTAGCGGTAGTATTCCTTCACGAACGGCAGCAGGGCCAGGTGCCGGGCGCGCTTGATGGCCGTGGCCAGGGGGCGCTGGAACTTGGGGCTGGTGCCGGTATTGCGACGCGGGGCGATCTTGCCACGCTCCGTGACGAAGCGACGCAGGGTCTCCTCGTCCTTGTAGTCGATGGCGATCATGCCGGTCTTCGTGAAGAAGCAGACCTTCTGCTTCCCGTGCCGCCTCTTCTTCTTCTTCTTCTTGATCCGAAGATTCTTGCGAGCCATCGGATCCTCCTTTCCTCGCACGGCCGGCCCGCCCGAACGGGCGGTGCGGCACAAGTTCCCATCTCAGCGGGGTCGCGGCTACTCCGCGGCCTCGACGATCGGTGCGGGCGCGGCCTCGGCCGGCTTGTTCGCCCGGCGCTTGGCCATCGACGCGCGGTTGCGCTCGGCCCAGTCCTCGTCCACCACCACGAGGTGGCGCAGGATCTGGTCGTCCTGACGCAGGAACTTGTCCAGGTCGGCCACCGCCGTACCCCGGCTGTTGAACTTCAGGAACATGTAGTTGCCGCGGCTTTCGAACTCGATCTCGTAAGCCAGGCGACGCACGCCCCAGTGGTTCTCGAGGGTCACTTCACCGCCGTGTGCGGCGATGATCTCCTTGCAGCGGTCGACCCGGGCCTGCATGGCGGCCTCGGGCTGGTCCGCCCGCAGGATGAAGACACATTCGTACTTCTGCACTGGTAACACCTCCCCTCGGTCTGATCGACCCGGGTCCCTATTCGCCCCGGCGGCCCCGCGAAGGGACAGCCCGGACGTCAGCCCGGGTAGGGATGTGAGCAGCAAGAGCCGGAAAATCAGGCTATTGAGCTGTGTGGCGGGCACACGGGCCCGCGTCCGCTTGGCGCGGAACGGCCAAGTATAGGCCCTGGCGGGGGCCTGCGCAAGGACGGGCTGGCGCCGCGCCCCGGGGCCGTCAGCGCCGGTTGAAGCGGGAGGCGGCGACCTCCACCCCATGCTCGCGGCAGCTGACGACGGCGTCGGCCGCCCGGGCCACCAGGTCCTCGACGGCCGGCAGTTCGTCGGCCGCAAATGGCGCCAGCACGAACTCGGGCCAGTCCGCAGGGGCTACCGTCCGGCCCGATGGGGCGATGCCCAGCCGCAGGCGGGGAAAATCGTCATGTCCCAGCTCGGCGCTGACCGAGGCCAGGCCTTTCTGGCCGCCGCTGCTGCCGCGGGCCCGCAGGCGCAGGGCCCCCAGCGGCAGGGCCAGGTCGTCGGCGATGACCAGGGGGCGCCATGACGGCTGCCAGGGGGTGGCCGCTGGCGCAGGTTCAGCGGGTACAGCGGGTGGAGCGGGCGGCGAAGCCGGCGTCCCGGCATCCCCGGGCTGGCTGGTGCCCGCGAAGGCCTGGGCGGAAGGCGGCGAAGGCGGCGGAGGCGCCGGCGGTGATGGCGGCGGCGCATCCACGTTCCAGCCGCGCTGGCGGGCCCAGCCTGCGACGGCCTGTCCGCTGAGGTTCATGTAGGTCAGCGGCTCCAGGAGCACGAAGGGCCCGTCGCCGCCGGGCGCCGATGCCTCGCGCCAGGGGCCGGCACCCGGGCGGAAGGTCCAGCCGAGGCGGCGGGCCAGTTCCTCGACCACCAGGAAGCCGACGTTGTGGCGGGTGTCGCGGTACCGGGCGCCGGGATTGCCCAGCCCCACGACCAGCAGCGGCGCCTCACGCTCCATATCGCCCCCCGGTTCGGCCGGTCGGCCGGTCCCTGCGTCAGGCGGCGGCGCAGGGTGCCGTCACCAGCCGGCCCGCAAAAAGTGGCAGCCGGCCGCCCCGGGCGACCGGCTGCCGGACCACACGCCTGCGCGCCTGCGGGACGGCGCGCGCGGCGCCGTCGGCGCGTGCGGCTACTTGCCGTCCTCGGCCTTGGCGGGCGCGGCGCCCTCGGCGCCCTCGGCAGCGGCCGGGGCCTCCTCGACGAACAGCGCCGCGGCCTTGATGTTCAGCACCAGCATCTCGGGGTCGGACACGATCTCGCCGCCGGGCACCTTCAGGTCGCCGGCGAACACCTTGTCGTTCAGGCCCATCTCGCTGATGTCGATCTCGATGAACTCGGGCAGGTCGCGCGGCAGGCAGCTGATCTCCACCGAGTCGTGGGCCAGGGCCACCGAGCCCTCGCCCGACTTGACGACGGGGCAGGCGCCGGTCAGGTGGACGTGGACGGCCACGGTCACCGGCTGGCCCTGCGGGATCTCCAGCAGGTCGACATGCAGGATGCGGTCGGTGATGGGGTGCCGCTGCACCTCGCGCAGCAGCGCGATGTGGCCCTCCTCCATCCCGGCCTGGTGCAGCTGGAAGATGGCGCTGCGGCCGCCGAGGTGCTTGAGCGCCACCTCGAAGGCGTGGCCTTCCAGCTCGATGCTGGCCGTGGGGCGGCCCTTGCCGTACAGGACGGCGGGCACGCGCCCGGCGGCGCGGGTGCGCCGGTTCTCGTTCTTGCCGGCGGTCGTCCGCGGATGGATGTTCAGGTTCACCAGGCTCATCGCTTCATTCCTCCGCCTGCGGTCACGCCAGGCTGCTGGTTGCCCCGGCGGCGCGTCCCCCGGGGGACCCGAACCGGGAAGCTGCCGGCATGGCCGGCAGCGCACAAGGCGGCCCGACGCGGCACCCGCCCTCGGGACGAGGGTTTGCGGGGGAACGCGCCGTCACCGCCAATGCGGAAAAGGACCGCCAAAGAAAGCACCGCCCACCGGGCGTGTCAAGCGGGCGGGCCGGCTAGACGAAAAGCGCGCTGACCGTCTTCTCGAGATGGATCCGCTCGATCGCGTCGGCCAGCAGGGCCGAGATGTCCAGGACGCGGATCTTGGCACACAGGTCCTGGCGCGTGAAGGGAACCGTGTTGCTGACAACGACTTCCCGGATCGGTGCGTCATTGAGGCGCTCCAGGGCCCGCCCCGAGAGGATGGCGTGCGTGGCGCAGGCCGTGATCGACAGGGCCCCGTTCTCGTGGCAGACGCGGGCGGCGTCCGCCAGCGTGCCGGCGGTGTCGATCATGTCGTCGAAGATCACGACGTCCTTGCCCCGCACATCGCCGATGAAGTTCATCACCACGGCCTCGTTCGGCCGCGGGCGGCGCTTGTCGATGATGGCCAGGCTGGCGTCCAGCCGCTTGGCGAACGCCCGCACCATCTTGATCGAGCCCACGTCGGGGGCCACCACGGCCAGGTTGTCGCGCGAACGGTCGCGGAAGTAGTTCAGCCACACCGGCGCCGAGTAGATGTGGTCCACCGGGATGTTGAAGAAGCCCTGGATCTGCGGCGCATGCAGGTCGATGGTCAGCACGCGATTGGCGCCGGCCGTCGTGATGAGGTCGGCCATCAGCTTGGCTGCGATGGGAACGCGCGGCTGGTCCTTGCGGTCCTGGCGCGCGTAGCCGAAGTACGGGATCACGGCCGTCACGCGCCGGCAGGACGCGCGCCGCACGGCGTCGATCAACAGCAGCAGCTCCATCACGTTCTCGGCGGGCGGCATCGTCGGCTGGACGATGAACACGTCCGTGCCGCGGATGTTCTCGCCGATCTTGATCTGGATCTCGCCGTCGGAGAAGCGGCCGGCCTCGACCTGCAGGAGATCGATGTTCAGGTTGGCGGCGATGAGCTCGCCGAGCGCGCGGTGGGCGTTGCCCGTCATCACGACAAGATCGTTGCGCATCCTCACGGCTCCCGGGCAGGCGGTTCCGCCGGCGCGGGTGCGCGCGGCGTGCAGGCAGGCCGGGTCGCGCGGCGGTCGGCGACCCCGACGCGCAGAAGCTACACGCCGATGTGAAGACGGGCAACGTGAAATCCGGCGAGTGCGTCGTGAAAACCTCGAAAGCGGCGGGCGGATGCGGGAGGCGTGGGCGGAAGGCGTGCTGGCGGGGTGGTTGGGGCGGGAGGATTCGAACCCCCGAATGCAAGGACCAAAACCTTGTGTCTTACCACTTGACGACGCCCCAACCAGGCTTCCGTCGCGCCATGCGAACAGCGACGTGCCGCACGAGCCCCGACACGTCACAATCTAGGCGCCTCAGAACCTCCCGGCCATCGCCGAGCCGTGGTCGTCGTCATCCTCGTCGTAGTGACCGCGCGCCGGCGGCGGAACCTCGCCGGCCTCGACGCGCTGCATCTCGCGCCGGTAGGCCGCGATCACCTGGTTCTCCATCCACTCGCGCGTGGCCATGTTGATCGGATGGGCGATGTCCTGGAACGTGCCGTCCTTGCGCTTGCGACTGGGCATGGCGATGAAGAGCCCGGAGGCGCCCTCGATGATCTTGAGGCCGCGGATGACGAAGGCGTTGTCGAGGGTGATGGAGGCGAAGCCCTTCAGCTTGTTGTCGTCGCGCAGGGTGATCCTGATTTCGGAAATATCCAAGACAGTCCCTCTCCGTGGCAGGCGTGGTACCCTGGTCGCGAACCGAAGGCCCGCGTGTCTCAATCGTCCGTGATCTCGACACCGCCGGGATGCGGCCCGACGACCCGAACGAACAACCCAGCCTCTGCGTACCCCCCGGCGATCGTGGCGAGGTCGCGGCCCTCGGGGTAGACCCCGTAAACCGCCGAACCGCTGCCCGAGAGCATGGCGACGACAGCACTCTCTCGCAGTTCCTGCACCAGTCGTTGCAGGCCGGGCTGACCCGGCAGCACGACATCCTCGAGCCGATTGAAGCCCGGCCACGTTTTCTGCGGAAAACGGGCCAGAATCGGCTTGATGACGGCGATGCTAGCTTTGGGGCTCTGCACTGTCAATCCCAAATTCAGGCGTCCGTAGACGTCTGCCGTGTTCAAGTTCATGGTGGGTTTGAGGATAAGGAAGCGGCAGCCGCGCACCGTCGGCAGCGGCGTCAGGATGGTGCCGATCCCACGACCGAGCATCGTGCCGCCGCGGACGAAGAAGGGAACGTCGGCGCCCAGCTGCGCCCCCATCCTCTCCAGCTCGGCGACGTCCAGCGCGGTGGCGAACAGGCGGTCGCAGGCCACCAGGACCGCGGCGGCATCGGAACTTCCGCCGCCCAGGCCGGCCGCCGCCGGGATCTCCTTGTGGAGGGACAGTCGCAACCGGCCGGAGACGCGCTGCTCCCGACAGAACAGCCGCGCGGCGCGCCAGCAGAGGTTGGTCTCGTCGGCCGGGACGCCGCGGATCGGGCCGGTCACCTCGATGGCGATCTCCGGCTCGCGGCCCAGCCACTGTTCGTCGAGCGCGACCTCGACCACATCGAACAGCTCGACGGCCTGCAGGACGGTCTCGATCTCGTGGTAGCCGTCGTGCCGGCGCCGCAGGACCTCGAGGTGCAGGTTGACCTTGGCCGGGGCCCGCAGCCTCAGCCGGCGGCCGACGGGACGGCGCCCGTCCACGAAGCCTTCGTCGTTGGCGGTCCGCCGCTCCATCGTCGCGCTCCCGCGGGATCAGGGTCCAGGCGGCGCCGCCGGCGGGCGCCTTCGCGCGCTTGTCCGGGCTCAGGATCCGCCTGCGGACAGCTCTCCGTTCAGCGCGGCCCAGGGGCCGCCCGCCCCCGCGCCATCTGCGGCGCCACGGGCGCGCGGCCGCAGGCGCGACATCAGCGCCACCCGCGGCGGCCGCGCAACGTCGGGTTCGGGCAGGGCGAAGTCAAGCGACAGCAACTCGACCTGGCCGACCAGCCGCATGTCGCCGGGCTCGCTCACGCCGAGCCCGCGCTGCGCGCAGGCGCGCAACCAGGGAACGTCCCTCGGCAGCACGCCCGCCAGGCGCAGGGCCACGGCATCGACGGCCACGGCGTCGTCGCCGGCGATGACCACGTGCCTGGCCAGGGCGCGGCCCCGTGGGCCCACGTGCCACACCGTGCCGTCGACCACGGCGCCGAGTGCGGGAAACGCCTCGCGCAGCGCCGCGACGGTATCGGCCTGCACCTCCGCCGGCGGGACGCTGCGACGCGCCGGGTGTCCCCCCAGGAGCAGGCGGCCCGCCGTTGCGCAGGTCCCCTCCAGCCGCCAGGTCGAGACCAGGTCCGCCGCCGCCAGGACCAGGAGAGGCCGGCGCCGCAGCGCCGCCGGGATCGTCACG
>JAYRFB010000083.1:0-5380 GCA_041908585.1 Candidatus Krumholzibacteriia bacterium | reverse complement strand
TACTGAATACAGTCGGGGGTTTGAGGGCTGTCCGCGGCCGCACGCGCTGGCCAGCACCGCCCTGCATCCGCCAGCACCGGGCTGCCCCTGCCAGCACCGGACTGCACCGAACCGCATCGACCCGAGCCGCCAAACGCGCCCGGCGCTGCTCAACGCGACCCGCTCCGTCCCGATCCCCCTCGCGCCGGCCCAACCCGCCCATTGACGCGGCGACGCGCGAACCCGACCATCGCGCTTCCACCTCACCGTGAACGGAGGCCCGAACCGATGCGCAACCTTCTGGTGATCGCCCTGCTTGTCGGAGCTGCCGTCGCCGCGGCGTCGCTTGCGCCGGCGCAAGAGCTGACCATCGGCTCCCGGGCGCCCGCCCTCGAGGTGGAGACCTGGCTCAAGGGTGAGCCCGCCCTGGCATTCGAGCCGGGCCGGATCTACCTCGTCGAGTTCTGGGCGACATGGTGCGGGCCGTGCGTTGCGGGCATGCCCTACCTGTCGCGGCTGCAGGCTCAGCTGGGCGATACGGTGACCGTCATCGGTGTGAACATCTGGGAGAGGCCGTACACGGACGGGACGCGCGACCGCGTGGCGCAGTTCGTCGCCGCCAACGACGCGAAGCTGGGCTACCGGGTGGCGTACGACGGCCAGGCGCAGCGCGCGGCGACGGCGTGGATGGAGTCCGCAGGGCTGGGCAGCATCCCCAATGCGTTCCTGGTCGACCGGTCGGGTGTGATCGCGTTCATCGGGCACCCGCTGGCGCCCGGTTTCAGGGCGACCATCTCGCAGGTCATCGCCGGCACGCACGACCTGGAGGCCGCGCGCGCCGCGCGTGAACAGGGACGCGCCGCGGAGATCGAGGCCCTGGCCGCGCGCACGGTGGCCACGCGGCGGCTGAAGGAGGCCGTGGCGCGCGCGGTGCCGCTGGCGCTGGCGGGCGACCATGCGGCGGCCGTGGCGGCCTGCGATACCTTGAAGGATGTCGGCGAGGCGCTGGGCACCGATCCCTGCGACGAGGCCCGCGTCCAGGTCTTCCACTCCCTGTTCAAGTCTGCGGGACCGGACGCCGCCCACGCCTACGTCGATCACCTGCTGCAGGCCGGCGGGATGGATGCACCCTCCAGCTACGGCAACCTGGCCTGGGTGATGGTCGATCCCGCCCACGGCCTCGAGGGCGCCGACCCGGTGCGTGCCGTCCGCTGCAGCGAGAGGGCGCTGGCCGACATGGCGGCGGCGGCCGACACCACGGACCAGGCGATGATGCGCCCGCTGCTGCTGGACACCCACGCCATGGCGCTGGCGGCGGCCGGCCGCCTGGAGGAGGCCATCGCCGCACAGGCCGAGGCGGTCGCGCTCGTGACGAACGAAGCGATGAAGGCGATGATGCAGGAGCGGCTGGACGCGTACCGCGCCGGGCGCTGAACACGGTATACGGAACACGACATCGCCGGCTGCCCAGGACCCGGCGAGAGGCCGACGGGCAATACAGGCCGGCCAGACCAACCAAGGAGCCCCCCGATGCCCCGCCCGAGCGCCTTCATCGCCGCCCTCATCGTCGCGGTCTCCGTATCATCGCTTGCGCCGGCGCAACAACCGGCGCCTGCGCCGGCGCAACAACCGGCGCTTGCGCCGGCGCAACAACCGGCGCCTGCGCCGGCGCAACCGCCAATCGTGCCCGACGTCTTCGCCGCCGCCCTCATGGCCAAGGACGGCGCCACCGTCCGCGCGCACGGCACGACGCAGATGGCGACGGGGATGACCGACATCGCCATCGGCCAGCTGATGTTCGCGGTGACGGCGCAGGTCGGGGAGGGCGCGATCGCGGAGCCGGCCTGGAAGGAGAAGGAGGCCGAGGGCTACGCACACTGGCGCGTGCCGGTGCGCGGGTCGAGGATCACCCTCGACTTCGAGGTGGTGGTCGACGGCCAGGACAAGGTGGCCGGGCTGTGGCTGCGGCCGCACCTGAAGACGCCGGCAGAGGCGGCCGCCGCGCCCGTGCCTGGCTCGCCGCGCGAGCTGGAGATCGTCGTGGACCCCGCCGGCACCGCGCTGCCCGGGCTGCTGGCGCTGCCAGATGGCGAGGGGCCGTTCCCGGTCGTGGTGCTGGTGCACGGGAGCGGGGCGCACGATCGCGACGAGAACATCCTGGGCAACCGCCCGTTCCACGACCTGGCGCACGGGCTGGCCGCGCGCGGGGTGGCGACCGTGCGGTATGACAAGCGCTCGTACGTCCATTCCGGGGGGCCGGCGGCGGCCACGGTGCAGCAGGAGACCATCGACGATGCCGTCGCCGCCGTGGCCCTGGCGCGCACGCGGCCGGAGCTGGACCCCGCGCGCGTGTACGTGCTGGGGCACTCGCTGGGCGGGAACGCGGGCCCACGCATCGCGGCGCAGGCGAAAGCCGACGGGCTGGTCGTCGTGGCGGGGATGGCCCGCCCGCTGGTCGAGCTGGTGCTCGAGCAGGTGCGCCACAACGCGAACGCCGACGGCGCGCTGTCGGTGGATGAGGCCATCAACATCGAGCGCATCGAGAACCTGGCCGCGCAGCAGCGCCAGGCACCGGAGACCACGTCGTTCATCGGCTACCCGCCCACGTACCTGGCCGACCTGGACGCGCACGACGCTCCCGCGATTGCCGCCACGCTGGAGATCCCGGTGCTGGTGCTGCAGGGCGGGCGCGACTACCAGGTGACGCTGGCCGACTTCGCGCTATGGGAAGCCGCGTTGAAGGACCGGCCACGGGCCTGCCTGAAGGTGTATCCGGCTCTCGACCACCTGCTGCGGGCCGGTGAGGGTGTGTCGTCGGGGGAGGCGTACGCGGTGCCGGGGGTCGTGGCCGCCGAGCTGATCGACGATGTGGCCGGGTTCGTCGCGAAGGGATGCGAGGCCGTGCCCGGGCGGCGCTGAGCCGCGGCTTGACATCCGTGCCGGGCTGCGGAACACTCCGTCTCGGGGTTGATCGACAGCGCCCGCGCCCCTGTCTCGCCACCGGGCAGCCCAGCTACCGAGGATCACCATGCTGCGCCGTATCGAACGACGGGGAGCCGCCGTCCGCGCTCTCGTGTTGCCTGCCTTTGGTACCCTGGTCCTGCTGACCGTCATCCTCGGGCCGGCGAACGCGCCCGCCGCGGCGGACACGTCGGCGTTGCGCGCCGCCGGGTGGGAGGCGCTGTGGGGCAATCGCCTGGCCGCGGCGGACTCGCTGTTCGCGGCTGCGGTGAAGGCCGATGGCCGGGACGCCGAGGCGCTGCGGGGCCACGTCCTGGCGCTCCTGGCCCGGGGTCGGGACGACGAGCTGGTGGCGGCCGTGCGCGACTACACGCGCCTGCTGCCGACGGGGCCCTACGACGACCTGCTGCCCGAGCTGGTCGACCAGAACACGGGTCTGGGCAGCCGCGCGTTCTACGACGTCCTGCTGCGCTACATGGTGAAGCTGAGCGAAGCGAAGGACCTGTCGATCGTCGATCGCCGCCGCGTGGCCGGCCAGGCCATCCAGTACGCGCTCCTGGCCGGGCGTCCGGAGGAAGGCGCCAGGCTGGCGAGCCGGCTCAACCGCGTCGAGTACTGGGCGCTGCTGGGGCCGTTCGACAACACCTCCGGTTGCGGTCACGGCAAGCGCCACATCGAGAGCTACTCGGTCTCCGGGCAGGTCTACCAGGGCAAGTTCGGCCAGAACGTCTCGTGGTTCCGCCCGACGCTGGTGGGGCTGGACCGGTCCATCGCGCCGGACAACTACTTCGCCCGCGACGGCTACAACACCGCGTACCTGCGCACGAACGTCCAGCTGCCCAAGGCCGGACGCTACCTGATCTCGGTGAGCCACCAGGGCGATGTCGAGTTCATGCTCAACCGCACGGTCGTCCATGCCGGTTCGCGCCACATGGGCGGCGACGAGAACCTGCACTGGCTCGTCGACCTGCCCGCGGGACCCAACCGCCTGGCGTTCAAGCTGTCGAGCCGGGAGGACGGCGGGCGCCTGTCCTGTGCCGTCTCGCTGCCCAACGGCGAGGCCGTGCCCGGCCTCGAGTTCATGCCGCTGAAGAACGCCATGCCCGACAGCGGCACCTACACGGCGCCCGAGCGGGTCGAGAGCGCCACGCGCGCCGAGATCGCGCGCCGGGTCGCCGCGGACCCGCAGGACATCGAGGCGGCGTTCTGGAACCTGCGGCGCGCCGCGCGCGACGACGACCCCGACTCGGTGCGCGCCCTGACCGGGCGCCTGCGCAGCCGGCACGGCAGCTCGGTCCTGGTCATGCTGGCGGTGGCACGCGCGCAGGCCCGCCATGGCGACGAGGACGCCGCGCTCGAGGACCTGCGCGCGGCCGCGCAGGCGGACTCGACGCTGGTGCCCGCGCGGATGGCGGTGGCCGCCGAGGACCTCGAACGCAAGCGGCCGGACCTGGCGCTGCGCGCCGCGAGGTCCGTCCTCCGCCGGGCCTACACCTGCCGCAGCGCCCTGGCGATCAAGATGCAGGCGCTGACCGATCGCCAGGACCTCGAGGGCGTCCGCGAGATGGGCGAGGAGCTCAAGCTGACGCTGCGCGACGATCCCCTGCCGTGGCAGGCGCTGATGAGCTATGCAACATCGCGCGGCCAGGTCAGCGAGGCGCGCCGGAACCGCGACGAGTACCTCAAGCGGCTGCCGCCCGGCGGGCGCGAGTTGCAGCGCATCCGCGAGTCCTGGGACCGGGAGGACCTGTCGAAGGCCCGGGGCCCGCTCGAGGACCTGCTCGCGGTGGTCCCCGACCAGGCCTGGCTCTGGTCCCTCTACGTCCAGGCGCTGCTCGACGAGGAATGGCTCGACGATGCGAAGGAGACGCTGGAGAAGGCGCTCCTGAGCTTTCCCCAGAGCGTGACCCTGCTGGACCTGAAGTCGCGCCTGGAGGAGGCGGGCGCCTACCAGGAGCCGGTCTACGTCAACTCGGAGTCGGAGCTCGAGCAGGCGCGGGCCATGCACAAGGTCCGCTGCCAGGCCGCCGCGGCCGAGACCCTGCAGAAGGCGCTCACGTGCGACCCCGCCAACCCGGCGATCCGCGACCGGCTGCGCACGCTCAGGAACCTGCCGTCCTTCCGGACCTACCTGCCGGACCCGAAGCCGGATTCCCTGGCGGCGCGCCGCGTCGAGCCGTCGCTCTATCCCGGCCAGGACGCGGTCGTCCTGCTGGAACAGCGCCGCCTCTTCATCTTCGACGCCCAGGCCCACCTGAGCGACACCGTCCTGGCCGTGCAGGTGCTGACCGCAGCCGGCGTGGAGCAATGGGAGAACTACGATCTCGGGGCGAACCGCTTCGTCAACGACCTGGTCGTGCTGCTGGCGCGGACCGTCAAGCCGGACGGCGCCATCAGCGAGGCGCGCCACCTGCCGAGCGGGGTCGTCTTCACCGACCTG
>JAYRFB010000082.1:0-13470 GCA_041908585.1 Candidatus Krumholzibacteriia bacterium | reverse complement strand
GTCCAGGCTGCCTTGTGGCAGCACCGCCCGGCCCGCGCTGCCGACCAGCCGCCCGAGCGACAGGGCCGCCGAATCCAGCGCGGCCTCGGCCGACGCCAGGCGCTGCCGCGCCGCCAGCAACCGGGCTTCGGCGCGCACCTGCGACTCCTCGGTCGCCGCGCCGGCGGCGCGCGCACCCTCGACGTTGCCGAGGTGGCGGGACAGGCGGGCCACAGCCAGCCGCGAGGCGTCGACCTGGGCGCGGCGGCCGAGCGCCCCGCTGAACGCGATGCGCACTCCCATGTCCAGCTCGAGCGCGGCGGCGGCCTGCCTCGCCTGCGCCGCCGAGAGCCCGGAACCGGCTGCCGCGGCGCCGCGCGCCAGTTCGCCGCCGGTGTAGACCGGGATCGACAGGCCGAGGTTGAGGTCCGCGACGTGCCCGTCGCCGAACTCGAGTGTGCCGGACGGCAATCCGCCGCCCAGCGAGAGCTCGCGCTTCATGTGCTCACTCGTGTATTGATAGCTGCCGCCGGCCCCGAGCAGGGGCTGCCTGCGGGCACCCGCCTCGGCGGCCCCGGCCGCCGCTTCCTCGCTGCCTGCCGCAGCCGCCGCCAGCCGGGGCGACGATGTCGCCGCCCGCGCCAGGCATTCCGCGAGCCCCAGGCGCAGCGTGTCGGAGGCGGCCGGCGCGGGGCCGACCGGTTCCGCTGGTGCGCTCGCGGACGCGGAAGTCGACTGCGCGGTTGACCAAAGCGCGGCCGCTGCGGCCAGTGCCATGGCCAGCTTGGGCAGCGGCGCCAATGCGGCGGGCCGGATCGAATCAGGCATACCCGTCCTCCCGTAATCCGGCCGCGCCGAGGAGGCCCCCGCGCAGCAGCTGCGCCAGACAGGCGCGGTGTTCCTGCCATTGCGCGTCGTCGTCAAGCTCGAACCCGACCACCTCGCGGGCGATCGGCTCCATGAACACCAGCCCGTATGCGTTCGAGACCAGGTACAGCAGCACCGAGCGCGGCGGCATCGGCGGGATCCTGCCGTCGGCCTGTGCCTCCATCACCAGTTCGGCCAGCACTCGGCTGACTCCCAGCATCCCGGACTGCCCCAGCGACCGGATCAGGCGCCGCAAGCGCTCCGGCTCGGTCGAGACCGCCAGGCGCATCAGGCGCAGGCGCCGCGGGTCCCGGCGCAGGGAGGCGAGTATGCGCAGCGGGAACTCGGCCAGGACATCCGCCGGCGGGGCCTCGGCGTCGAGCCCGGTGACGACGTCGAGCAGCAGCAGCTGGATCTCCTGCAGCAGGACTGCGTCGACGAGGCGCTCCTTGCTGCCGAAGTAGTAGTTCACCATCGCCACGTTGGTGCCGGCATGGGCCGCCACGGCGCGCACCGGGACGCCGGCGAAGCCGCCCTCGGCGAAGAGCTCGCGGGTGGCCGCCAGGATGCGGCCCGGCGGCGAGTCCGGTGGTGGCGGCACCAACCCCTCGGGCGGCTGCGCGAGCAGGGCGCGCAGGCGCGCGGTGGGTGTGGCCGCGGGGGGGTGGGGATATTCCGGGCGGCGTTCGGTCACGGTTCTTCTCCCGGCTGGTTTCGGGCAATCTAGGGTTGAATGGATGCTTTAGTCAAGCGTTTGTTTAATTTTACGGACCGATTGCCAGCCGCATGCAATTCAATTCATTCAAACACATTGATTTGGGCTATTTCTGGAGCCGCCGTCGGGCCAGGATGGCTCCCAGGCCCAGTCCCGCGCCGAACATGCCGGCGCCGAGACCCACCAGCGTCACCAGGCGTGCGGGCTTGCCGAGCATCTCCGACGCGGAGGTGGCGCCGATCGCGACGCCGATCACGACCTGCAACAGCGGGCCCGTGCGCCTCAGGAAGTCCCTCATCGCCATCGCCTCCCGGTCTTCGCGGTGCCGCGCCAGGGCGCGGCCCGAAACGGCGACCGCCCGGGAGCGGGCCCGGCCAGGAGGCCGGGAGTTCCCGGGCGGTCATTCACGCGCTCGCCGGCGGTCAGGCCGTCGGCGTGGCGGCGGCGGCCGCCTGCTTCTTCATCCACTCGGTGGTCACGCTCTTGGGACGCTCGATCGGCGTGCCCATCGCGCGGTTGATGATGAGCTGGGAGGCCATGCCCATCGCGCGCGAGACCGAGAACAGCACCGTGTAGTACGAGAACTCGCGCAGGCCGTAGTGGTACAGCAGCGCGCCGCTGGCGGCGTCGACGTTCGGCCAGGGATCCTTGGCCTTGCCCTGCTCGACCAGCACCTTCGGCACGATGTTGAAGATCTTGTCGACCAGGCACATCACGGGGTCATCGGGGAAGTGCTTCATGCCGAAGTCGCGGAAGGCGGTGAAGCGCGGGTCGGTGATGCGCAGCACGGCGTGGCCGTAGCCGGGGATGACCTTGCCGCCGTTGAGCGTGTCCCACGAGAACTTGTAGAGCTGCTCGTCGGTCGGCACGCCCTTGAACTTCTTCATCACCTCGAGCACCCAGCCGAGGCACTCCTGGTTGGCCAGGCCGTGCAGGGGGCCGGCCAGGCCGTTCAGGCCGGCCGACACGGCGTAGTACGGGTCGCTCAGCGCGGAGCCCACGACGTGGCAGGCGTGCGCGGAAACGTTGCCGCCCTCGTGGTCGCTGTGCAGGACCAGGTACAGGCGCATGCAGTCGGCGAACTCGCCGCTCTTGTCGGGGATGCCCAGCATGCGCGCGTAGTTCTCGGCCATCGTCAGGCCCTTCTTGGGGGCGATGCGCGGGCCCTTCTTGAAGCGCATGCGGTAGATGCCGGCGGCGATCACGGGGATGCGGGCCAGCATGTTCAGGCTGTCCTCGAGCGTCGGCTTCCAGTAGTCGGCCTTGGCCATGCCGGCGTCGTAGGCCTTCGCGAACTCGCTCTCGCGCTGCATCGCCAGGATGGCCGTGTCCAGCATCGTCATCGGATGCGAGTCCTTCGGCATCGCCTCGAGGACCTTCCAGACATAGGCCGGGACCTTGGCGCGCGCGTTGAACTCCTCGACCAGGGCCTTGCGGTCGGCGGCCGAGGGCAGCTCGCCCGTGCACAGCAGGTAGAACGTGTCCTCGGCGGTCTTGCCGGTCAGCTCGCCCACCGGGATACCGCGGATGAGCAGGCCCTTGTCGGGCGGCACTTCCGAAGTGTCGCACACCATGCACTTGATCCCGCGCATGCCGCCGTAGGCCTGGCCGATGTTCACGGTGTCGATCTTGACGTTGCCGTGGACCTTGTTCAGTTCCTTGATCTCGTCGCGCCAGGCGGGGATCTTCTTGGCGAGTGCATTCTGGAGCTTGGCCATCACGCCCTCCTTGTGGGCCGCGCCGGCCCCGCAGGCGGGCGGCGCGCTGGGATTTCTCGAGCCGGACCGGGCGACCCGGGGCGGCAGCCGCCGGGCCCGCAAAATTCGGACTTTATTGCACTTGTAAAGGCGCAACACGATCCTGTTGAGAAACTAGCAGGGCCCTGACGGGTTTTCAACAGGCTGCTGGCGAGGACCTGATTTTTCATGGCATTCGCTCCCGGGGCGATTACCATTGACCGGTCCGCAACGACCGGGAACGACCCTGGAGGAGCCCCATGAGTGACGACCTGAGGCTGTGCGTGGAGATCCTGGAGAAGGCCATCGCCTTCGAGGAAGAGGGCATGGCGTTCTTCCAGAACCGGGCCCAGAAGGCGCCGACGACGTTCGAGCGCAACCTGTTCAACTCGCTGGCCAAGGATGAGGCCGGGCACAAGGCGCACCTGGTGCGCCTGCGCGAGGACCTGCTGCGCGAGCGCAACCTCGACGTGCTGCCCGACGTGGACGACGACCACATCGTGGACGTGCGCCGCATCTTCGATACCGCGCTGGCCGCCGCGCACGACCCGTACGACTACCTGCCGGAAGAGCTCGAGATCCTCAAGGGCGCGATGGATGTCGAGCGCCGCGGCTACGCTCTCTACGACGGCGCCGCCGCGACCGTGACGAGCCCGCGCGCCAAGGGCATCTTCGCCCACCTGGCGGCCGAGGAGCGCAACCACTACGCGCTCCTGAAGAACACCTACGACTACCTGGCCGACCCCGAGGGCTTCGCCGGCTTCGACGGCAACCCGATGCTGGACGGCGGCTAGGCCCGTGCTCGCGGAAGCCGGCGACGAGGGCCGCGGCCCGCAGCAAGAGCGCCAGGACGAGGGTCGAGTCGCCGCCAGGGGCAGCGACCTGTTCCGCGACGTCCTGGCGCTTTCGCCGATGGCCATGGGCGGCAACCTGCCCTACCGCCGCCTGTGCCGCTCGTTCGGCGCCCAGCTGACCTGCAGCGAGATGGTGCTGGCGCACAAGCTCGTCGCCGGGGGCGAGAAGCCGCTGCTGCGCCACCATCCGGAGGAGGACGCCTTCGGGGTCCAGCTGGCCGGCAAGCACGTCGAGGCGATGGCCGACGGTGCCCGCATCGCCGCCGATGCCGGTGCCCGCTTCATCGACCTGAACTTCGGCTGCCCCATCGACCTGATCGTCAAGCGCGGCTCCGGCGCGGCGCTGCTGCAGCGGCCGGCGAAGCTCGCGGAGATCGTCGCCGGCGTGCGCGCGGCAACGACGCTGCCGCTGTCGGTCAAGCTGCGGCTCGGCTACGGCGAGGACAAGCTCAACGTCGTGGACCTGGCGCGGCGCTGCGAGGAGGCCGGCGCCGACGCGGTGGGCATCCACGGGCGCACGCGCGCCCAGCGCTACCGGCAGAGCGCACGCTGGGAGCTCATCGACGAGGCTGCCGCCGCGGTCTCGATCCCGGTTCTCGGGGGTGGAGACATCCTGACACCCTGGGACCTGCAGCGGCGCCGCGAGCAGACGCGTGTGCGCTCGTTCCTGGTCGCGCGCGGGGCGCTGATCAAGCCCTGGATCTTCCGGGAGCTGGTCTCCGGCGAGCCCTGGTACCCGACCGTCGCCGAGCGCTGGGCGCTCCTGCGGCGCTTCGTCGACCTGGCCTGCGAGCACTTCGGGGACGACGCCAAGGGGCTCGGCCGCGTCGAGCGCTTCTTCCTCTGGCACTGCGGTTTCTGGCACCGCTACCACCCCTGGACGCACGACGACTTCCTGGCGCTGGGCGCCGAGTCGCTGCTCCAGGCCCGCACCCCCGCCGCCGTCGGCGACCCTGACACGCTCCTGCTGGCCAGCCCGCTTGAGGATGACCACCGCCGGGTCTGGGAGCGGGTCCGCGCCGGCGATTTCCCCGGCGCCTGACCGGCCGGCGCGGGCCGGCGCGGGCCGGCGCAACCCGGGGCCGTTCGGCTGCGTAGGATCACTTCCCGGCGTCGCCCGCCCGCCGCCACCGCCACCCGCCCCGTGACGAAGGGACCCGCCCCCAATGGCCGTGATCGCCCGCGCCCGACGCCGGCTGCATGCCGCCTCGACCTGCTGTCTCTGCCTGGCCCTGCTCGCCGCGGTCGGCTGCGGCCGGGACCAGTGGAAACAGGGCGCCACGCCCGCCGCCGCCGGACCGGCGGCCGAGCAGCCCCTGCCGGTGGCCGTCCAGCCGGCGACGACCGGCGATATCGCGCGCCATTACCAGGCCACCGCCACGCTCGAGGCCGAGAAGGAGGCGGTGGTCCTGGCGCGCGTCACGGGCGTCGTCGCGCGGCTGCTGGTGGAGGAGGGCGACGACGTACGCGAGGGCCAGCCCCTGCTGGTGGTGGCCAACGACGAGTACCGGCTGCGCGTCGCGCAGGCCGAGGCGCGGACGGCCAACCTGCGCGCCCGCTTCGAGCGGCTGCAGGCGATGGTGGCGGCCGAGCTGGCCGCGGCGGAGGAGTTCGAGGCCGCGCGTGCCGAGCTGGCCAGCGCCGAGGCGGACGAGGGCCTGGCGCGCCTGGATCTCTCCTACACGACCGTGACGGCACCGTTCGCCGGGCGGGTCACGGCGCGCCATGTGAACGTCGGCCAGAACCTGGCCGTCGGCACCGAGCTGTTCGCGCTCGCGGATTTCCAGCCGCTGCTCGGGCGCGTGCATGTGCCGGCCAAGGAATTCGCGAGCCTGCAGGCCGACCAGCCGGTCGAGCTGGTCCTCGACAGCGACGGCACCCGCCTGGGCGGTCGGATCAAGCTGGTCAGCCCGGTCATCGACCCCGCCAGCGGCACGATCAAGCTGACGGTGGAGGTGGCCGGCTACCCGGCGGGCACGAGGCCGGGCGATTTCGCCCAGGTCCGGGTCGTCACCGAGCGCCGGCAGGGCGTGGTCCTGGTGCCGCGCGAGGCGGTGCTGACCGACAAGGGCGAGTCGGTCGTCTTCGTCGTACCCGTGGCGGCCGGCGAGGCCGCGCCGGCGGCCGAGCGGCGCGTCGTCACGACCGGGTTCACCGATGACCTGCGCACCGAGATCACCGGCGGCCTGGCCGCCGGCGAACGGGTGGTCGTGCGCGGCCAGCGTTCGCTCAAGCACGGCGCCGCCGTGCGGATCCTCGAGGCCGACACCGTCGTTCCCGCCGCCGGCGCGCCGGCCGCCGCGGCCGGTCGCTGATGCGCGCGCTGGTCGAGCTCGCAGTCCGCCGCCGGGTCAGCGTCGTCATGGCGTCGCTGGCGGTCATCGCCTTCGGCATCGTGGGCTACAGCCGCCTGTCGCTCGAGCTGTTCCCGGAGATCAGCTACCCGTCGATCACCGTGCAGACCTCGTTCCCGGACACGGCCCCGCAGGAGGTCGAGAACCTGGTCACGCGGCCGGTGGAGGAGGCCGTGGGCGTGCTCCGCGGCCTGCAGTCGATCCACTCGGTCTCGCGGCCCGGCCAGTCGGAGGTGATCCTCGAGTTCGAGTGGGGCGCCGACATGGACCAGCTGGCCATGGAGGTGCGCGAGAAGCTGGATCGACTCGTGCTGCCGGAAGAAGCGCTCGATCCCGTGGTGCTGCGGTTCGACCCGGCGCTGGACCCGGTCGTGCGGCTGGCGCTCACCGGTCCGGGCGACCTGGCGGCGCAGCGCCGCCTGGCCGAGCGCCAGATCAAGCAGGACCTCGAGACGGTCAAGGGCGTGGCCGCCGCCGGGATCAAGGGGGGGCTCGAGGAGGAGATCCAGGTCGACGTCGACCAGGAGCGGCTGGCTGCGCTGGGCATCCCGCTCGAGCGCCTGCGCCAGGTCGTCGGGGTCGGCAACGTGAACCTGCCGGGTGGCGCCCTGCGCGGGCGGGACAGCCAGTTCCTGGTCCGCACGATCAACGAGTTCGACACGGTCGAGGAGATCGGCGAGCTGATCGTCAGCCTGCCGGGCGAGGCGCCGGTGCGCCTGCGGGAGGTGGCGACCGTGAGCCGCGGCGCGCGCGAGCGCGAGGAGATCACGCGCGTAGGCGGCCGCGAGTCGGTCGAGATCGCGGTCTACAAGGAGGGCGACGCCAACACCGTGTCCACGGTCGCCCGGCTGCGCGAGCGGATCGCCGCCTGGCAGGACGGCAAGCTGCCGCCGGGCTACGAGCTGGCCGTCCTGTTCGACCAGTCGACCTTCATCCGGCAGGCCGTCGACGGTGTCAGGGACGCGGCGCTGCTGGGCGGCGTGCTGGCGGTCATCGTCCTGTTCCTCTTCCTGCGGGACCTGCGCAGCACGCTCATCATCGGCACGTCGATCCCCTTGTCGGTCATCGCCACCTTCGTGGTCATGTACCGCATGGACATCTCCCTGAACGTCATGTCGCTGGGCGGGCTCACGCTGGGCATCGGCATGCTCGTGGACAACTCGATCGTGGTGCTGGAGTCGATCCACCAGAAGCGGCAGCAGGGCTGGTCGCTCTACCGCGCGGTGGTCGACGGCGCCGCCGAGATGGGCCCCGCAGTGACCGCCTCGACGCTGACCACGGTCGCGGTCTTCCTGCCCATCGTCTTCGTCGAGGGCGTCGCGGGCCAGCTCTTCCGGGACCAGGCCCTCACGGTGACGATCAGCCTCCTGGCCTCGCTGGCGGTCGCCGTCACCCTGATCCCGATGCTCAGCGCCCTGGGTGCCCGCCTGCCGCGCCGCGGCGAGGCCGAGGCCGGGGCAGTCGACACCGTCGTCACCGAGGCGGTATCGCCGCTCGGCTGGCTGTCGCGCGCCTACGGACGGGTGCTGGCGGGAGCCCTGCGCCGCCGGGGCCTGACGGTGGCCGTGGCCTTCGGCCTGTTCGCGGTGTCGGCGTGGTCGCTGCGCTTCCTGGACACCGAGCTGATCCCGGAGCTGAGCGAGGGCGAGTTCCATTTCGAGGTGAAGCTGCCGGAGGGGGCGTCGCTGGCGGCGACCGATCGCACCCTGCAGGCGATGGAGCGTGTCGCCGCGGCCGAGCCGGCCCTGGAGCGGCAGTACGCGACCGTGGGCAGCCGACTGGCCGCCGGCGGCATGTCCCTGGTCACGCGCGCGGAGAACCTGGGTCAGTTGAACCTGGTGATGCGCGACCGCGGCGACGACGCGACCGAGGCGGCGGTGGTCGAGCGGCTGCGCGCCGGGTTCACTGAGCTGCCGGATGTCGAGGTGAAGTTCGGCCGGCCCAGCTACTTCTCCCTCAAGACACCGGTCGAGGTCATCGTCTACGGCGAGGACCTGGACGAGCTGCGGGCCTACTCGCTGGACCTCGGGCGCCGGCTGGCGGCGGTGCCTGGGCTGGCCGACGTGCGCTCGTCGCTGGAGGCGGGCAATCCGGAGCTGCAGGTGGTCTTCGACCGCGAGCGCCTGGCGGCCCTGGGCCTGGACATGGGCCAGCTGTCGGAGACTCTGCGCGGCCGCGTGCTGGGCGTGGTGCCGACGCGGTACAAGGAGGAGGATCGCCAGATCGACGTCCGCCTGCGCAACCGCGAGGAGGACCGGCGCACGCTGGAGGACGTCCGCAACCTGGTGCTGCCCGGGCCCGACGGCGCGCCGCTGCGCCTGCTGTCGGTGGCAGATGTCAGCGAGGCGCGCGGCCCGGCCGAGATCCATCGCCTGAAGCAGCAGCGCGCGGCGGTCGTCTCGGCCAGCCTGGAGGGGCGCGGCCTGGGCGCGGCCATCGCCGACGTGCAGGCCGTGCTGCGCGACTTCCCGCCGCCGCGCGGCCTGGTCACGGAGATGGGCGGGCAGGATGCGGAGATGCGGACCAGCTTCGACAGCCTCCTGTTCGCGATGGTGCTGGCCGTCTTCCTGGTCTACCTGGTCATGGCCGCCACCTTCGAGTCGTTCGTGCACCCGTTCATCGTGCTGTTCACGATACCGCTGGCGCTGATCGGCGTGGTCGCCGGACTCCTGGCCACGGGCACGACGGTGACCGTGATCGTGCTGATCGGCGCGGTGATGCTGACGGGCATCGTCGTCAACAACGCGATCGTGCTCATCGACACGGTCAACCGCCTGCGCCGCGACGAGGGCCTCCCGCGCGAGGAGGCCCTGGTGCGCGCGGGTCACCTGCGGCTGCGTCCCATCCTCATGACCACGCTGACAACGGTGCTGGGGCTGCTGCCGATGGCGGTGGCCTGGGGCGAGGGCGCCGAGCTGCGGGCGCCGCTGGCGATCACGGTCGCCTGCGGCCTGGCGCTCAGCACGCTGCTGACCCTGGTCGTGATCCCGGCCGTCTACGCGCTGCTGCCCGAGCGCGGCGCGGCCAAGGGAGGCTGACCATGGACGAACGGCGCGGCCTGAGCCTGCCCGAGCTGGCCATCCGGCGGCCGGTGACGGCGCTGACGGTCATCGTGAGCCTGGTCGTGCTGGGCTCGGTGGCGCTGACGCGCCTGCCGCTGGCGTTCATGCCCGAGATCGAGCAGCCGCAGCTGTTCATCCACCTGCCCTGGGACAGCGCCTCGCCGGAGCAGGTGGAGCGCATGGTGGTGCGACCGGTCGAGGACGCGGTGGGCTCGGTGCGCGGGCTGCGGGGGCTGTGGTCCAGCTGCGGCACCGATGGCGGTCGCCTGCGGCTGGAATTCGACTGGGCCACGGACATGCAGCTGGCCCGCGTCGAGGTGTGGGAGCGGCTGGATCGCATCCGCGGCGAGCTGCCGGACGACCTGGGCGACGTGCAGGTCTCCACGAACTGGGATGCGCGCGATGCCGACATGCCGGTGCTGGAGGGGCGCCTCAGCTCGCCGCGCGACCTCAGCGAGAGCTACGACCTGCTCGAGCGCAAGATCATCCGCCCGCTGGAGCGGGTGCCGGGCGTGGCCCAGGTGCGGCTGGACGGCGTCAACCCGCGCGAGGTGCGCGTCAACCTGCGCACGGAAGACCTCGAGCGGCACCGCATCGACGTCCGCACGGTGGCACGGGCGCTGCGCGCCGGCAATTTCGACCAGTCGCTGGGCCGCGTCGCGGCCGGCGATGCCCGCTGGACCCTGCGCACGGTCGGCACGCTCGGCGACGTGGAGCAGATCCGGAACCTGCCGCTGCGGGCGGACGGCCTGCGCGTCAGCGACGTGGCCGACGTCGTCTACGAGGAGCCGCCGCTCGAGTACGGCCGGCACCTGGACGGCGACTTCGCCGTCGGCGTGACCGTGGCGCAGGAGGCGCGCGCCAACACCGTCGCGGTCTGCGACGAGCTGCAGCGCGTGATCGCCGCCATGGCCGACGATCCCGAGCTGGAGGGCGTGAACTTCCTGGTCTGGTTCAGCCAGGGCGACGAGATCCGCAAGACACTGCGCGACCTGGCCTTCACGGGCGTCTTCGGCGCCCTGCTGGCGACGGTGGTCCTGTTCCTGTTCCTGCGTCGCCTGTCGACGACAATGGCGGCGGTGTCCTGCATCCCCTTTTCGCTGGTCGTGACCTGCGGCGTGGTCTGGGCGCAGGGCCATTCCCTCAACACGCTGACGCTGCTGGGCCTGATCGTCGGCATCGGCATGCTCGTGGACAACGCCGTCGTGGTGATGGAGAACATCTTCCGACACCGGGAGCTGGGCGCCGACCCGGCCACGGCGGCCCGCGAGGGCTCGCGCGAGGTGGCCGTCGCCGTCACGGCCGCCACCCTCACCTCGGTCATCGTCTTCCTGCCGCTGATCTTCAACAAGCCCAGCGAGATGAACATCTACCTGAAGGAGCTGGGTGTCACCGTCTGCCTGACGCTGCTGGCCTCGCTGTTCATCAGCCAGACGCTGATCCCGCTGGCGACCGCTCGCTACATCCACGCCGCGCCGCGCCCGCGCGGCCGCTGGCTGAGGGCCCTGGAAGGCCGCTACGAGCGCCTGCTGGCCTGGAGCCTGCGGCGGCGCTGGGTCGCGCTGGTGGCCGGGCTCGCGGTCGTGGCGTCGGCGGTCTACCCGTTCCAGAAGGTGGACAAGAACTTCGACACCAGCGAGAGCGAGCTGTTCGTCCAGCTGCGCTACGACATCAGCGAGGAGCTGAGCCTCGAGCGCAAGCAGCAGCTGGTCTCGCAGGTGGAGGCGGCGCTGGAACCGCATCGCGAGCAGCTGCTGGCGCGGTCGATCTACAGCTTCTGGAACGACGACTGGGTCATGACGCGGGTCTACCTCAAGGAGGGGCAGGCCACCGAGGACAACATCGCGCTCGTGCGCCGGCGGCTGCGCGAGGTGCTGCCTGAGGTGGCCGGCGTCCGCCTGCAGGTGGAGGAGAGCCGGCAGGGCTGGCGCGGCGGGCGCGGCGGCGGCAACTTCGTCGCCTTCCAGCTGGTGGGCGAGGACACGGAAGTGCTGATGCGGCTGGCCGACGAGGCGGTCGAGCGCCTGGCCGCCGTGCCCGGGCTGGTCGAACCTCAGGCCCGGCGCGGCGAGGCGCGGCAGGAGCTGCACATCGAGCCCGACCGCGACCTGGCCGCCCGCTTCGGGCTGCCCGCCACGCAGGTGGCCGAAGTCGTCGGCCTGACCTACCGCGGCCAGCGCCTGCGCCGCTTCCGTACCCCGGACGGGGAGCGGGAGATGCGCCTGACCCTGGACGAGCAGGCCGAGGAAAGCCTGGAGCAGCTCGCGCAGCTACCCCTGTGGCCCGACGCGGGCGGGCGTGTGCCGCTGGGCGCCGTGGCGGACTTCGTCCAGCGCCCCGGTCGCGAGCACATCGAGCGCGACGATCGCCTGACGAGCGTCTGGGTCAACGCCCGCTACGAGGGCGGCACCCGCGAGGAGTTCATGCCGCGCATCGAGGCGGCGCTGGCGGGCATGGAGTTCCCCTACGGCTACCGCTGGACGTTCGGCGCCTGGCAGAACCGCCAGCGCGAGCAATCGCGCGAGTTCGGCGTGAACCTGGCCCTGGCCCTCCTGCTGGTCTACGCCGTGATGGCCGGCCTGTTCGAGTCGGCCCGCCAGGCCGTGGCTCTCATGGTGGCGCTGCCATTCGCGCTGGCGGGCGCCTTCTGGACGCTGCACCTGACCGGGACGGGGTTCGACCAGCCGGCGGCCATCGGCCTCCTGCTGCTGATCGGCATCGTCGTGAACAACGGGATCGTCATGCTCGAGCACATCAACCAGTACCGGCGGCGCGGGATGGACCGCGAGGCGGCGATGCTGCTGGGCGGCCGCGAGCGGCTGCGGCCCATCATCATGACGGCCCTGACCACCCTCATCGGGCTGGTGCCGATCGTGGTGCAGAGGCCGTCGCTGGGCGGCGTCTACTACTACTCGATGGCCCTGGTGATCATGGGTGGGCTGCTGGTCAGCGCGTTCCTGACGACGGTGCTGCTGCCGACGCTGGCCTCCCTGACCGAGGACGGCTTCGCGCTGGCCGGTCGTGCCCTTCGCTTCGGCTGGTTGCGCCGCCGTCGCCCGGCGGCTTGATTTCCGCTTTCCCCGGCAGCGCCCTTCGCCCACAATGGGCGCCGCCGCTCGCCGCGCCCGTGGCGGGCCGGCGTCCCGGAACCCGCCCAGCAAGGAGACGGCCCATGGCCCGCATCTACACCCGCGGCGGCGACCGCGGCGAGACGTCGCTCGGCGACGGCGCCCGCGTGCCCAAGACCAGCCGACGGGTCGGCGTCTATGGCGAGGTCGACGAGCTGAACAGCGCCCTCGGCTGCTGCGTGGCCCTGCTGGCGAGCGGCAGCGGGGCCGGCGAGCACGGGCTGGCCGCCGAGCTGACCTCACTGCAGAGCCGCCTGTTCGACCTCGGGACGGTGCTGGCGGATCCCCGCCGCTCGGCCGAGCTGTGCGCCGCCGATCCCGCGGCCGACCCCTTCGGGGCGGCCTCCCTGGAGGGCCTGATCGACGCCCACGACGCCCACCTGGCGCCGCTGCGGCAGTTCATCCTGCCCGGTGGCACGGCCGCCGCGGCGCACCTTCACCTGGCCCGCACGATCTGCCGCCGCGCCGAGCGCGCCGCGGTGTCCCTGGCCGACTCCGAACCCGTGCCCGCCGGCGCCCTGGTCTTCCTCAACCGCCTGAGCGACTACCTGTTCACCGTCGCCCGCGCGGCCAATCGTGCCGCCGGCGTGGCGGACGTGCCCTGGCGGGCCGGGAAGGACGCCTGAGTGTTCCTGGCGGCGTTCGGCGGCAGCCGTGCGAATAGCGGGGCCCGGGTCCGGGTAGGTCCGGCGTCACCGGGCGTCCCGGGGGCGCCGGCCGTCGATCCGTGGGCCGAGGAGCGCCGCCGGGATCGTGCCGACATCGAGCGTTTCCT
>JAYRFB010000081.1:0-3548 GCA_041908585.1 Candidatus Krumholzibacteriia bacterium | reverse complement strand
TTGTTTTACCGGGGTGGGGGGCCCCCGGCCCTTTGGCGGGGGCCCCCGCGCCCCGATCAGCTCTTCTTCAGGAAGCTGGCCGCATCCACCAGCCGCGTTCCCTCGTGCGCGTCGGTGACCGCGTACTGGAACCACGGTTGCACGTCATAGGCGCCGACGTTGCCGGCGCGGTCGATCGCCAGGTAGCCCACCTGCACCTTGGACAGGTCGTCGTCGCGATGGCGGTGCAGGATGCGCGCGATGCCCTCCTCGCAGGCTTCCTGGGGCGTGGCGCCGCGGCGCATCAGCTCGACGATCAGGAAGCTGCCGAGGGTCTTCATCACTTCCTCGCCGACCCCGGTCGCACAGGCGGCGCCCACCTCGTTGTCCACGAACAGCGAGGCGCCGATGATCGGCGAGTCGCCGACCCGCCCGTGCATCTTGTAGGCCAGGCCGCTGGTGGTGCAGGCGCCCGAGAGGTTGCCCGCCTCGTCGATGGCCAGCATGCTGATGGTGTCGTGGTTGTCGCCGGGCTTCCTGTCGCCGGGACTCCTGTTGCCCGGCCGCGCGCTGCTGGTGCTCTTCGGGTCGGTCGGCGGCGTCCACGGCGAGTACTCGGCCTTCTTCAGCCACTCCTGCCACTCGGCGCGCGCCTTGTCCGTCAAGAGATCCTGCTCGGGGAAGCCCTGCGCGACGGCGAAGCGGCGCGCACCCTCGCCCACCAGCATGACGTGCGGCGTCAGCTCCATCACCTTCCGCGCCACGCTGACCGGGTGCATGATGCCCTGCAGGAAGGCGACGGCGCCGGCCTCTCCCCGCTCGTCCATGACGCAGGCATCGAGCGTGACATGGCCCTCGCGGTCGGGGCGGCCGCCGTAGCCGACGCTCATCACCTCGGGGTCGGCCTCGGAGACGCGCACGCCCGTCTCGACGGCGTCCAGCGCGCGCCCGCCCGCCGCCAGCACCTTCCAGGCTGCGTCGTTGGCCGCCAGGCCGTGGCGCCAGGTGCTGACCACCAGCGGCCGGTGTCCGAGCCCGTCGCGCGGGGGCACCACGCGGTCGATCAGGGGCAGGCTGGAGCCGGCGGCCGTGCCGGGCCGCACCGGGTCGTTGGCCGCCTGGGCCAGGACCCGGCCCGCGCCCAGCGCGCCTGTCGCGCCCAGGGCGGCCAGCCCCGCGCCCGTGCCCTTCAGGAACTCGCGCCGCGTCGTCATGGTTATCTCCCTCTTGCGGTTGTCGAACCGGTGCGCGTCTCGATAAGCACCGTCGCGATCTCCCCGCCGCCCAGCGGCACCAGCGCCGCGCGGCCCTCGTCCGCCAGCGTGGCCGCCTCGCGCGGCAACGTCAGATCGTCCTCCAGCAGGCCCGTCTTGCGGCACGCCGACGCCGCGAAGCCCAGCTCCAGGCGAGCCGTGACGGGCGCCGTGTCCAGGTTGCACACGCGCACCAGCAGCGCCGCCGATTCGCGCGCCCGCATGATCGCCGTCACCTGCGCGCGCGGCTCGTCGCAGCGCAGCAGGGCGGAGCCGCCGGGTTGGGAGCCGGCGCCCACTCCCTGGTGCGTCGGGGGCGGCGTGCGGTAGCGATCGCTCGCGAACGGCACGTCGTCGGCGAACAGGTCCGCCCCGCCCGGCATCACCGCGTAGTGGAACGCGCGCCGCCCGATCAGCTGGGCGTCGGGCGTGAACAGCGTGGGGCCGGCGTTCGTGTTCTTGCGGGCGGCGAAGTCGTCGCGCGAGAGCCAGTCCACGCAGCGCATCAGGGTCAGGGCGAACACGGCGCGGCCCTGGCCGTCGTCCAGCACCTCGAACTCGGGCAGGCCGCGGTTGAAAACCGTCAGCGACGCGGCGCCGTCGCCCAGCCGGCTCCAGTCCTGCTGCGGCCAGGTGGGCGGCGCCGGCTGCGGCCAGTCGGGATTGGTGGGGCGCCGGCACGGCCGGTGATTCAGCATGAAGGCGCCGTGGCTGGTCACTTCCTGGCAGCTCAACCCGGTCGGGAACCAGGCCCGTAGCCGGTGGTCGAAGGCGCGGTTGTTGATGACCGTCTCGAAGTCCAGCCGCCGCGAGCCGGCGGCCAGGCGCACGCGCACCTCCACGTCGCAGGGCGTGGTGCGCGGGTCGCGGCCGCGGCGACCGCGCACGAGCGAGCGCGGCAGGTCGAAGCGGAACACCGTCTCGGCCTGGCCCAGCAGGGGCGTGCAGTCGCGCAGGCGCAGCTCGCCGGGCGCGCCGCCGGAGAACACGGTCTCGGGCACCTTGACGGGGCCATGGTCGTACTCGTCGCCGGCGTCCTCGCCGTCCTCCAGCAGGTTCAGGCCGTCGAACCGGCGGCCGGTCGCCAGGTCGGTCAGGTCGACGGTGCCGTCCGGGTGCAGCACCGCGCGAAGGAGGCCGTTGTCGAGCACGGCGTCTTCGCCGGTGCGCCGCGCCGCAACCGGCGTGAACGCGCCACGCGCGGGCAGCGGCCCGGGCGCGTCGGTCAGTCGGTACAGGGCGTGGCCGCAGGCAGGCAGGTCCTCAGCCAGGAAACGCAGGTGCAGGAAGCAGTCCTTCGTCTCCTTGTCGGCTTCGCTGCCGATGATGCGGTCGCCGAAGCGCTTGAGGTACGGCTCCAGCATGGCCAGCTGGTTCTCCGCCGACAGCTCGGCGCGGTAGTCGATGCCCCAGAACCGCTCGAGGAAGCGGCGCTTGACCACCTCGCACGGCACCGCGCGGCCCTGCTCATCGAGCAGCCGCAGCTTCGACAGGTCGTAGCCGAACGGCTGCAGCACGACCACGCGCTCGACCACCTCGGTGCGCGCGCGCGGCAGCGGGTTGGCCACGGCGATGACGGTCTCGCGGTCGTCGTCGGGGCGCGGGCCGAACATCGGGCAGGCGCGGTTGAGGCGGCGCGCCAGCCAGTGCTCGCCGGTCTGGCGCGCGGCGGCGAAGCGCGTGCCCATCTCGCGGTGCACCTCGTCGGTGCTGCAGCCGCAGATCGAGTCGTGCGGGTGGTTGCGCAGCAGCTCCTTCCAGGCGGTGTCGAGCAGGCCCTGCGGCCAGGCCTCGCCGTGCAGGAAGTGCGCGGCGGCGGCCAGCGGCTCGACCACGCGCGCCAGCAGGCCCTGGCAGTACTCGTTCTCCTGCTTGAGCGGCATGCGCGCCGACCAGACGCCCGAGAGGATCAGGTGGTCGCGGGCGCCCAGCAGCTCGCCCCGGTGCAGCGGGCGCGCGGCGTCCGGCGCTTCCAGGCGTGCGGCGGCCAGGAAGTCCTCGAAGCGGCCGTGTTCGAAGGTCGTGCCCGGGTACGCCACGCGCAGCCGCGCCAGGATGTCGCCGAACCGCTGCTGCGGCCCGAAGTGGTCGCAGCCGTTGTTCAGCAGCGCCGGCTCGGCGCCCGGGCGCGCGGCCAGCTTGGCGAAGATCTCGCCCACGCGGGCGGCCGCGCGGTCGGGGCAGGGGATGCGCGCGGTGTGCGCGTGCCAGATCTCGGCGAAGCCCAGGCCGCCGGCGTTGCAGTAGCCGTCGCACTGGTTGGCCGCCAGCACCTCCGAGCCGTCGGGCGCTGCCCAGCGGAACAGCCAGCCCAGG
>JAYRFB010000080.1:0-1921 GCA_041908585.1 Candidatus Krumholzibacteriia bacterium | reverse complement strand
TGGAAGTTCATCGTTCCTTTCGGGTTGTTCGCATTGCTCGGCGTATTCCTGTACGTCGGCCTGCACCGCGACCCGTCCTACGTACCGTCGCCGCTGATCGGCAAGCCGGCCCCGGAGTTCACGCTGCCGAGCCTGCAGGACCCGGCCTATCCGGTGTCGTCGAAGGACCTGGCCGGGCGGCCATGGGTGTTGAACGTCTGGGGCACGTGGTGCGCCGGATGCCGGCAGGAGCACCCGGTGCTGCTGCAGATCGCGCGCAGCACTTCCGTGCCGATCATCGGGCTCGACTGGAAGGACGACGCGACCGAGGCGCAGCGCTGGCTCGCGGAACTCGGCAATCCGTACGCGGCCGTGGCGTTCGATTCCGAGGGACGCGTCGCGATCGACTGGGGTGTGTACGGCGCACCCGAGACGTTCCTGATCGGTGCCGACGGCAAGGTGCTCTACAAGCACATCGCGCCGATGACGCTCGAGGTCTGGGCGAAGGAGTTCGAGCCCCGCATCCAGGCCGCGACCGCCGCGCCGGGAGGTGCGTCGTGAGCCGTCGGCTGCAGGCGCTGATGCTCGGCGGGCTGCTGGCCGTGGCCGGCGCCGCGTCGGCGATCGACACCGAGAAGCCGCTGCCGGATCCGGCGCAGCAGGCTCGCTACGAGGCGATCACGCGCGAGTTGCGCTGCCTGGTCTGCCAGAACGAGGCGATCGCCGACTCGAATGCGACGCTGGCGCGCGACCTGCGTCGCGAAGTCCGCGAAATGATCGAGGAAGGCAAGAGTGACGACGAGATCCGCGATTTCATGATCGCCCGCTACGGCGACTTCGTGCTGTACAAGCCGCGCATGACGCCGGTGAACTACCTGTTGTGGGCTGCGCCGCTGCTGCTGCTCGCCGGCGGCGTGTACGGGACGCTGCGCGTGGTCAAGCGGCGCGCTGCAGAGGCTGACGTGGAAACTGAGGGCCCGGAGGGCGGCGCATCGTGAGTACGTTTTTCCTTGTTTGCGTGGTGCTGGTACTGGTGGCGATCGCGTTCCTCGCGATGCCGCTGCTGCGGCCCATGCCGGCCGACGAGGCGGGCAAGCCTGCGCCGTCCCGTGCCGTCGTGCCGTTCGTGCTGCTGGCGATCGCGATTCCGCTGGCTGGCGCCGCGCTCTACAAGGCGCGCAGCAACTACCCCTGGGACAACCCGCAGTCGGCCGCGGCCGCGCCGCCGGGACACGGCGAGGGCGGTGGCGAGATGACCGAGGCCGTGAAGATGCTCGAGGCGCGGCTGAAGCAGAATCCTGCCGATGCCGAGGGCTGGCGGATGCTGGGCCGCAGCTACCTGGTGACCGGCGCCCCCGACAAGGCCGTCGCCGCTTACGACGAGGCCAACAAGCTGACCGGCGGCCAGGACCCGAGCCTGGCGCTCGACATCGCCGAGGCCATCGTGCTCAGCGAGGATCCGGCCCAGCAGGCCCGCGCCCGGGACATCCTTGCCACCGCGCTGAAGGCGAACCCGAACGAGGCAAAGGCGCTGTGGTACACGGCCGTGATCGCGGTCCGGGCCGGCGACACGGCTACCGCCACCAGCTCGTTCCAGGCACTGCTGGCGCAGAATCCACCGCCGGAGATCCGGCAGATCGTCGTGCAGCAGCTGGCCGAGCTGGGCGTCAACGTACCCGATGGCGCGGGCGCGCCCCCGCCGGGCATGGGCGGCGGCATGGCGGGTGGCCCGGGCCCCGCTGCAACCACTGCCGGCGCGGAGGGGCGGACGCTGAACATCGCGGTCTCCGTGGCCCCTGCGCTGGCCGCGAAGCTGAAGCCCGGCGCGCCGCTGTTCGTGTCCGCCCGGCAGCCGGGCATTCCCGGGCCGCCGCTGGCCGCGGTGCGCTTGAGTGCGGATCAGTTGCCTGCGACGGTGGTCCTGAGCGACGCTAACTCCATG
>JAYRFB010000079.1:0-3088 GCA_041908585.1 Candidatus Krumholzibacteriia bacterium | reverse complement strand
CGTTGCCGCGGCGCCAACCCGGGCATCCTGCCGCCCTCCTCGGTGCCCCCGGCCCCGTTCCGGCTACAATGCCGGGCCATCGGCCCGTCCCGGGCCCGTGAGGATGACGATGAAGAAAGCGAACCTCGTGCTCGCCGCGGCCATGGCCGCGGCCGGACTGACCGGCCTCGTGGCCGGCACCCTCGGCCCGGTGCCCGCGCTGGCCGCCGGCAAGGCGCCGGGGCAGCCGATCAGTGCGAACCTGCTGAAGCCGTTGAAGGCGGCACAGGAAGCGCTGGTGGCGAAGAACTTCGACGAGGCGCTGGCGCAGCTCCAGGCGGCGCAGGCCATCGAGCCGAAGTCGCCTTACGACATGTTCATGATCAGCGAGCTGTCCTGGAGCGCCTACCTGCAGAAAAAGGACTACCCCGCGGCCATCAGCGCGCTCGAACAGTCGCTGAATTCCGGCTTCGTGGACCCGGCCGATCTCCCCAACCGACTCAAGGCGCTGACCCAGCTGAACTACGAAATCAAGAACTACGCCAAGGCGGCCGAGTACGGCACGCGTTACCTGGAGTCGACGCCCGGCGATGCGAACACGGCGTTGATGGTCGCCCATGCCTACTACATGGACAAGAACTACACCGCGGCCGCCGCGCTGGCGCAGAAAGAAATCGCCCGCAGCACGCCGCCCAGGGAGCAGTTGATCCAGATCTGGCTGCAGAGCGAGATCGCGCTGAAGAACAACCCGGCCTCCCTGCAGGCTCTCGAGACGCGGGTGCGCTACTACCCGACCAAGGGCAACTGGTCGGACCTGACGCAGAACACGCTGAGCCTGGTGCGCGGCGACCGCGAACTCCGCGACTTCTACCGCCTGATGCAGCAGACCGACACGCTGACGACCGGCGAAGACTACGCGGAGGCCGCGGCGCTACTGGTCTCCGGCGGTTTCCCGGCCGAGGCAGTCAAGGTGCTCGAGGGCGGCATGGCGGCCGGCGTGTTCAGCGGCGATTCGCTGGCCCGCGCCAAGGCCGAGCTGGACCGCGCGCGCTCCGGCGCGGCCGCCGACGCCAAGGACCTGCCCGGCGCTGCCAAGGGCATCGCGGCGGCGAAGACCGGCAACGAAGTAGTCGCCTACGGCAAGCTTTACTTCAGTGCCGGCGACTACGCGAACGCGGTCGACGCGATCCGCGCGGGCCTCGCCAAGGGCGGAGTCGCCGACACCGACGACGCCAATGCGCTGCTCGCGATCGCGCTGATCCGCGCCGGCCGTGCGGCGGAGGCGAAGGAACCGCTGCAGGCCGTCAAGGCCCCGAGCTTCGCGACCGTGGTGCGGCTGTGGCAGCTGTACATCGACTCCAAGGCGGCACCGGCCGCAGCGGGCGGCTGAGCCCGCGGGCGCGCACCCGGCGGGTGTCGCCAATAGCACGAGGCCCCCGGCAGCGATGCCGGGGGCCTCTTAGTTTCAGGATGCAGGGCGTGGCGCTGGACGCCCTTCTGGCGCAGCCCTCAGTCCTTGATCATCCAGAGCTTGGCGATCTCGGCGAACTTCGGGTCCTTGACGGCCTTGAACGCCTTGTCCGCATCGGCCGCCTTGCCCTGCCTGGAATACGCGATGCCCTGCAGCATCAGTGCGTCGTCCGCATTGGCGAGGCCGCCCTTGGCCAGCGCCTTGCCGATTGCCGCCGACGCATTGGCGTAGTCGCCGGCGCTGAAGTACAGCTTGCCGACCGAGTACATCTGCTCGCCGGTGGAGGCCGAGGCCAGCGTTGCGGCCGCCTTCGGCAACTGGGCGCGCTCGGCGTCGGCCCGGCGCTTCGCGGAATCGAGCGTGCGCTGCGCGCGCGCCGCATCCTCGCCCTGGAACAGGCCCGCAGCGATGCCCTTCTCGATGACCTTCTGGCCCTCGATCGCAAACCCTGCTACGACCAGGCCCTGCGACATGTCGGTGTACTGGCGCGCCTTGGCCAGCGCGCCGACGTCCTCGGCCAGCCGGTACAGGTCGAGCAACTGGTCGTCGTCCTTGGTCTGCTCGATGTAGCCGCCCAGCAGCCGCTGCCAGGTGTCCGGCGACGGGTAGTACTTGAGCAGCAACTCGAGCGCCTTGGCGGTGCCGGCCTTGTCGTCGAGCTTGTAGCTCGAGGCCAGCATCAGTTGCAGCAGGTCCTCGCTGGGGCGGCCGCTGCGGCTCAGTCGTTCGGAAGTCGCGTAGGCCGTCTTGAAATCGCCCTGCTTGAATGCCGCTTGCGCGATCAGCAGCTGCGCGTCGCGGTCGCCTGGCACCGCCTTCAGGTACTGGTTCGCGTACTGGGTGGACTTTCCGTAGTTGCCAGCGCGGAAGTACAGCTGCGCGAGCGTCTTGGTGCGCTCGGTCTTTTCGCCGGCCGACATGAACGGCGAGGACATCTGCTGCTCGAGCAGTCGCGCCGCGTCGGCATTGCGGCCCTGCTGCAGGTACACGTACCACAGCAGTTCGTTGATCTTGTACTGGTCGTAGGCGGTCTTGCCGGCGACACCGTCCGCGGCCTTTATCGCCGCGAGCGCCTGGTCCCACTTGCGCTTCTGCATCGCCTCCTGCGCGGTCTTCAGGCTCTTGCCGACCGCGGCGCTGACCTTCTGTTCGGCCACGGCCGCCGCCGGCGCCAGCAGCGCCGCCGAGGTTCCCAGCACGCCGCCCGTCATCAGCACGGCCTTCAGCAACCACTTCGCCTTGGTCATCTTTCGCCTCACTCGGGGCGCCCGCGGGCGCCCCCCTCCCAAGATGAAGGCCGCCGGGGCCGTCGGCCCCGGCAGCCTGTCGTGACGGAAGCCGGAACGACGGCCCGTGGGCCGCCACCGGCGGATTACATGAACTGCTCGTTCCCGACGAACCCGATCTTTACCAACTGGTTCCGCTGCGCGCTGGCAAGCACCCGCGCGACCACGTCGTAGTCGACGCGCTTGCTCGGGTAGATGTGCAGTTCGGGCTGTGGGTCGAGCGCGGCCTCGCGGCGGAAGTACGCGTCGAGCGTGTCCATGTCCGGCACCGGGGTGCCGTTCCAGAGGATCGTGCCGTCGAAGTCGATCTCGAGGTTGATGACGACCGGTGGCGTGTTGTCCACCGGGGCGT
>JAYRFB010000078.1:0-7331 GCA_041908585.1 Candidatus Krumholzibacteriia bacterium | reverse complement strand
GGTGGGCCACGGCCGCCAGCGCGAATTCCAGGGCCGTTCCCGGTCCCTGGCTCGTCAGCAGGTTGCCGTCCTGCACCACGCGCCCGGCCCGCCGCGAGGCGGGGTCCAGCCGCTCGCGCATCCCTGGGAAGCAGGTGGCGCCGCGCCCGCGCAGCAGCCCGTGCTCCTGCAGCACGACCACCGGCGCCGCGCAGATGGCGCCCACCAGCCGGCCGGCGGCGTCCTGCGCCGCCAGCAGCGTTGCCAGGGCCGCGCAGTCTCGCAGGTGGGCCGCCCCGGGCATGCCCCCGGGCAGCAGCACCGCATCCCACGCCACGCCGGTCACGTCTTCCAGGTGGACATCGGCCACCAGGCGCACGCCGCGCGAGGCGCGGAGCTCGAGCGACGCCGCGCGCGCCCCGCCCGGCCCGACGCCGGCGACCGTGACGTCGACCGCCGCGCGGCGCAGGACGTCGATGATGCAGACCGCCTCGATCTCCTCGGTGCCGTCGGCGACCGGGACCAGTGCCCGCGGGCCAGGCTGTGCGTTCATCGCTCCTCCGTTCCGCCGCGCCACCGGCCTCGGCGCGGCCGGCCGACCGTCGACCGCCCACCGTCACACTAGCGCGGCGGCGGGTGGCGGCCAAGTCCGGAGGCCAGGTCCGGAGGCCAAGTCCGGAGGCCAGGTCCGGAGGCCAGGTCCGGAAGCCAAGTCCGGAGGCCAATCCCGCGGCGCTCTGGCGCAGCCCAGTCGCGCGTCTTATCGTCATTCCATGGATCGCACCGGACTGCCCGCCCACCTCCTGCTGCTCGGTTTCGGCCGCCTGTGCCGCGCGCTGCCGTCGCGCTCGGCGCCGGTCCTGGCCGGCGCCCTGGCCTGGCTGGCCGGCGATGTCGCCCGCCTGCGTCGGCGCGTGGTCGACCGTCAGATAGCCGCCTGCTACCCGGAGCTGGATCGCGGCGGGCGCGCGCGGCTGGCGCGGAGCGTGTACCGCCACCTCGCGTGCACGCTGGTCGAGGCGCTGCAGGGCCCTGGCCGCGAGCCGGCCGTGGCGGTAGAGCCCGGCTGGCGCGCGCTGGACGAGGCGCTGGCCGGCGGGCGCGGCGCCATCGTCGCCTCGGCCCACCTGGGCAATTTCGAGCTGGGCGGCCGCGTGCTGGCGCGCCGCTACCGCCTGCTGGACGTGGTCAAGCCGCTGCGCAACCGGCGCGTCGACGACTGGCTGCAGGCGCAGCGGCACGCGCACGGCATCGCCACGGTGCCGGTCGATGGCGCCGCGGCGGCTGTGCTGGCCCACCTCCGTGGCGGCGGGCTGGTGTCGTTGCTGCTGGACCAGGATGCCGGCGCAGCCGGCGTGCGCATCCCGTTTCTCGGGCGCGAAGCGTCGGCCTGGTCGGGCGCCGCGCGCTTCTCGCTGCAGACCGGCTGCCCCGTCGTGCCGATGGGCATCCTGCGGCAGCCCGACGGGGCGCACGTGCTCCACGTGGGCACGGCGCTGCATCCGTCGGGTCGTGCTGCCGACGAGGCCGGCATCCGCGACTACACCGCGGCGATCTCCGCCGAGGTGGAGGTGATCGTGCGCCGCGACCCGGCGCAGTGGTTCTGGGTGCACCGGCGCTGGAAGGAAGCCGAACGCGCCGGTCGGCGGTAGCGCGGAGCCGGCGATGCCGTTCAGGCGCGCGCGGCGCGTGCCGCGGGCATGTCTCCGGAGGCCGGCAGGTCGAAGGTGAAGGTGGCGCCCTCGCCCGGCCGGCTCTCGACCTCCAGGCGGCTGCCGTGCGCCTCGACGACCTTGGCGGCGATAGCCAGGCCCAGGCCCGAGCTGCTCTTCAGGTGCCCCGGCGCCTCGCCGCGGCGCGAGCGCGAGGCGTCGCCCGTGTAGAAGCGCTCGAACACGTGGGGCAGGTCGGCCGCGTCGATGCCCTGCCCGTTGTCCGCGACGGAAACGCGCACGTGGCCCCCGGCGGCGGCCAGTGCGACGGTCACGCGGCCCTGCGGCCGGTTGAACTTGATCGCGTTCTCGACCAGGTTCTGCAGCACCTGGGTCACCTGCAGCGGGTCGGCCATCACCAGGGGCAGCCGCGGTGCCGCCTGCAGATCCAGGCGCAGGCCGCCCGGCAGGGCAAGGTGCTCGCACCGCCGCAGCACCGACTCCGCAAGCTCCACGATGGAGAACTCCTCCGGCTGCAGCACGGCCTGCCCGGCGTCCAGGCGCGACAGGACCAGCATCCGCTCTACCAGGCGATCCAGGTGGGCCAGGTTGCCGCCGATCGTTTCCAGCGCGCGCGCCCGCTGCGCGTCGTCCAGGCGGTCGAAGCGCAGCCGCAGGGCCTCGACGTTGCCCTGGATGCTGGCCATGGGCGTGCGCAGGTCGTGGCTGACGTTGGCGATGAGCTGACGCTGGAACTGCTCCTTCTGCCGGAGCGACTCGACCATCTCCCCGATGCGCCCGGCCATGTGGTTGAAGTGCCGGCCCAGGTCGTCGATCTCGTCGGTGCCGCCCTCGCGCACGCGCCGATCCAGGCTGCCCTCGGTGAAGTCCTGCATGGCGGCCGACAACCGGCTGATGCGGCGGCTCGTCCAGACCAGCAGGACCAGGCCGGCCAGCCCCGACAGCACCACGGTGCCGCTGAGCAGCTTGACCAGCAGCTGCTGCCGGTCCATCAGGCCCGAATGGGCCTCCATGAGCGCGGCGTCCAGCTCGACGGGCCGGAAGCTGGCCACCAGGAAGCCGCGCGGTTCGGCGCCCGCGCCGATCACCTCGACGGCGAAGATGCGGTTGGCGTAGGCGTCGACGTTGGTCTTGTCGGGATAGCTGGAGAAATCCCAGTCCTCGGCCGACATGCGCCGCAGCAGGTCCACGTCAAGCCGTTCCACCGCCGTGACCAGGCTGTCGCCCGGCGTGGCCACCAGCGCGCGGCCGCGGGGCCCGACCACGAGCACCTCGACGTCGTAGCCCGCGACGCGGCGACCGTACTCGACCAGCGCGTCTGCCGCGGCATGGCCGTCATCCGGCAGAGCCGCCAACTCGCCGGCCAGCGCCGTCAGTTCGCCCTCGGCCCGGTGCTCGAACCAGTCCTCCTCGTCGTCGCTGGCGTACGGCGTGAAGACGGTGCGGTCGATCCAGAGGAAGTAGCCGCCAAGGCTGAGACCCACGATCGCCAGGAACAGCGCCGTGAGCTTGAACAGCATCGTCTTGGCGAAACGCGGCGTCGGCATGGCCCTCAGTTGAACTCCTCGGTGAAGCGGTACCCGACACCCCAGACCGTCAGGATGAGCTGGGGCCGGTTCGGGTCCTCCTCGACCTTGTTGCGCAGGCGGTTCACGTGCGAGTTGACGGTGTGCTCGAAGACCTCGGCGTCCTGCTCCCAGATCAGGTCCAGCAGCTGCCGCCGGCTGAACGTGCGCCCGGGACGCGCGGCCAGCGTGTAGAGCAGGTCGTATTCCTTGACGGTCAGCTGGACCGGCTCGCCGCGGACCTGCACCTTCCGCTTGCCGTGGTCGATCTTCAACGGTCCCAGGTCCAGGATGCGGTCACCCGAGGCGATCCGGGCCAGCTCCTCGGCGCGCTCGATGCGCCGGTGCACGGACTTGATGCGCGCCACCAGCTCGCGCACGCTGAACGGCTTGGTCAGGTAGTCGTCGCAGCCCAGCTCGAGGCCGAGCACCTTGTCCGTTTCCTCGCCGCGGGCCGTCAGCATGACCACCGGCGTGCGCGTGTCGGTGGTGCGGATCTCGCGCAGCACGTCGATGCCGCTGGTGCTCGGCAGCATCCAGTCCAGCAGCACCAGCCCGTACTGGCCGGCCTGGAAGGCACGCAGGCCCGCCTCGCCGTCCGCGGCGGCGTCGACCTGGTAGCCTTCGGCGGTCAGGTGCAGCGACAGCAGGTCGATGAGCTCGCCGTCGTCCTCGATCACGAGGATGCGGCGCGAGGGTCCGGTCATGACGGCCATCATGGGGCCTTCCTGAGGCGGTGGGATCCATGCCGCGCCCGCCGCTGGCGGGCCGATCGGCGGCCCTGAATCATAAGCTCAATTATCCCACAGTCCTAGGCGCTCGGCAAGCATGTATCGCGTGAAGGGGACGCTTTTTCGCCGCCCGCGCGCCGATTGTTTCGAATTGCTCACGGTGACCGCCCGGCCGCGTGAACAATTCGGGACGGTCGAGGATAACGGTCCGCCCGCGGTTGCCAGCGGCGGCACCCGACGCCATAATGCGCCGGTCGGCAACCCCCGACCGCCCACCGGTACGGATCGAAGCGGAGGCTCCATGACCGTTCCATCGCCAGCGCTGCCGCCCGTCGGCGCGCCCCTGCTCACGCTCGACCGCGTCTGCAAGTCCTACGGCGACAAGCGCGCCGTCAGCGACGTCAGCCTCGAGGTGCCGAGGGGCAGCATCTACGGGTTCCTCGGACCCAATGGCTCGGGCAAGACGACCACGATCCGCAGCATCATGAACATCATCCTGCCGGACTCCGGGACGATCGTCTTCGCCGGCCGGCCCCTGGATCTCGCCCTGCGCGACCGCATCGGCTACCTGCCCGAGGAGCGCGGGCTCTACCGCAAGATGAAGTGCCTGGACCAGCTGGTGTTCCTGGCGCGGCTGAAGGGGGTGCCGCGCGCCGAGGCGCGGCGTCGTGCGCAGGCCTGGCTCGAGCGCCTGGGCCTGGCCGACTACGCCGAGCGCAAGGTCGACAACCTGAGCAAGGGCATGCAGCAGAAGGTCCAGTTCGCGGCCACCTTCATCGGCGAGCCGGACCTGGTGATCCTGGACGAGGTGTTCAGCGGGCTGGATCCCCTCAACATCGAGCTGCTGCGCGACATGATCGTCGAGCAGAAGCAGCGCGGCACGACGATCCTCTTCTCGACGCACATGCTGGCAGAGGCCGAACGGATCTGCGACGCCATCTGCCTGATCGAGGGCGGCGAGAAGATCCTCGATGGATCGCTGCCCGAGGTGCGCGCGGCGTTCCCGCTGCGCTCGGTGCGGGTGGCGTGGGAGGGCGAGACCACGCCCCCGGCGGACCTGCCCGGCGTGGCGCAGCAGGAGTTCCACGAGGGTAGCTGGCGCCTGTTGCTTGAGGAAGGGGCCGACCCGCGGGCGCTCCTGCCGCGCCTGCAGGCGGCCGGGCAGCTCACGCTGTTCGCCGCCAACCGCCCCAGCCTGAGCGAGATCTTCCTGACCGCGGTGCGTCGTCGCCGCCCGGAGGTGGCGGCATGAACCGGATCCTGACGGTGATCTCCCGCGAGTACCTGGAGCGCGTGCGCTCGAAGAGCTTCGTGATCGGCACCGTGCTGGGGCCGGCGCTGATGTCGCTGTTCCTGGTCGTGCCGATGCTGACCGCCGGCCGCGGCGGCGACGACGCCCGGACGGTCGCCGTCATCGACCAGACCGGCGTCGTGCGCCAGGCCCTGGCCGGGATCCTCGACCGTGACGGCGGCAAGGGCGTGACGCTCGAGCCCATGGCGGTGGGCCCCGGCGGCCTGGACGAGGCGGTCGCGTCCCTCAAGTCCCGGATCAACGACGGCGCCGTGCACAGCGGCCTGGTGATCCCGACGGACTTCGTGGAGGCGGGGCGAGCCAGCTTCTACAACAAGTCGGTCGGCGCGCTCGTCCTTCGCGACGAGACGCTCAGGCCGGCGCTCGACCGCATCCTCCGCGAGGAGCGCTTCCGTCACGCGCAGGTCGCCGACTCGCTGATGGCCTTCCTGACCGGCGGCGTCGACCTCGGCAGCATCGCCGTCACCGCCGAAGGCGGCGAGGCGGAGCAGGACGAGGCCACGACCTTCGGCATGGCCGTGGTCCTGATCTTGATCATCTACATGACGGTCCTGATGTACGGCGCCCAGACGCTGACCGCGGTCATCGAAGAGAAGGGCAGCCGCATGGTCGAGATGCTGCTGGCGAGCGTGTCGCCGGGCGACCTCATGCTCGGCAAGGTCGTGGGCATCGGCCTGGCCGGGCTGACGCAGTTCGTGATCTGGGCCGCGACGTTCTTCGTCCTGTCGCAGCGCGGCGTCTCGATCGGCGAGTTCTCGCTCGACGTCGGGTTCCTGACGCCGGTGATCCTGGTCTCGTTCGTCATGTTCTTCCTGCTCGGCTTCTTCCTCTACGCGACGCTGTACGCCGGAGTCGGCGCCATGTGCAACTCGGTCCAGGACAGCCAGCAGTTCCAGTTCCCGCTGATGATGGGGCTGATCATCCCGATGATGCTGATGCAGGCGGTGTTGCGCGCGCCAAACTCCACGATGGCCACGGTGCTGAGCCTGGTGCCGCTGTTCTCGCCGGTGCTGATGTTCATGCGCGTGTGCATGGAGACGCCGCCGCTCTGGCAGATCCTGCTCTCGTGGGGCCTGATGGGCGCGGCGATCTGGCTGTCCGCGCGCGGCGCCGGCAAGCTGTTCCGCCTGGGCATCCTCATGTACGGGCAGTCGCCGACCTGGGCTTCGCTGGCCCGCGCGCTGCGGTCCTGATCCACTCCGGGAACGGGCCACGCAGAACGAGGACCCCGGGGAGGCCGTCCCCGGGGTCCCTTGGCTTCGCACCCCCGCGTCCGCGGCTTGTCGAACCATCGCTCCCCGGCGGCCGCGGCGCGCCTCAGGGCACGATCGAGAAGCGGTACGTGTCGCCGATCTGCAGGCGGTCGACCACGTCCATGCCCTCGACGACATCCCCGAACAGCGTGTAGCGCCCGTTCAGGTGCGGCTGCTCGGACAACGTCACGAAGAACTGGCTGCCCCCGGTGTCGATGCCGCTGTCGGCCACGCCCACGGCGCCACGCCTGTACGGCAGCCGGCTGGCTTCGCTGCGGATCGCGAAGCCGGGGCCGCCCCAGCCGGTGCCGTCGGGGTCGCCGCCCTGCGCCACGAAGTCGGGCACCACGCGGTGGAAGGACTGTCCGTCGAACCAGCCGCGGCCGGCCAGCGAGAGGAACAGGGCGCAGGTGTTGGGCGCGACGTCCGCGTGCAGGCGGATCCGGAACGAGCCCCGCGTCGTGTCGCAGCGCAGGTCGGGCACGCGCCCCGGCATGGCGAGCGGCGGTTGCGCCGGGTGGCGCGTGGCCGCGGGCATCGTCGCGCGCAGGCTCGCCTCGGTCGGGACCAGCGTGGCCGGCAGCAGTCCGGTCGCCTCGGCGGCCGCCCGCGCCTCGAGGCGCACCCCAAGGTCCGGTTCAGCGAACGCCGCCAGGAGCAGCGCGCGCACGCGCTCCGCCAGCGCGGGCGACGGCGCCCAGCGCGCGGGCGTGACGGCGACCGCGCCGGTGACGGCGGTCCCCGCCGCGGCGCCGGATCCGCCCGCGCCATCGGCGTCCGCCGGCATCTCGGCCGGCGCGAACAGCTGCCCGAGTCCC
>JAYRFB010000077.1:0-2550 GCA_041908585.1 Candidatus Krumholzibacteriia bacterium | reverse complement strand
CCAGCCGTAGCGCGCGGCGATCGCCGCCACCAGGTGCGGCACGTCGCTGCCCATGGTGGCCACGCCGCGCAGGTCCTCGCCGGCGGCGCGCTGGGCGTCGACCCAGTCGAAGACGGCGGGCAGGTCCGAGAAGTCGATGGCTGCGGCGAGGTGCGCCGCACCCAGGCCCGGCGCGCGCGCGTTGCCGTCCAGGCAGGCGGTGCGCAGTCCCATCTCGCGCGCGGTGCGCAGCATGAAGAGCTGGTCGGCGCTGCCGCCGAGGACCAGCAGGCAGGGGGCGCTCACGGCAGCACCGCGCCGCCGGCCACGCTCAGCACCTGGCCGGTCATGTAGTTCTGCTCGTCGGAGGCCAGGAACACGCAGGCGCTCGCGACGTCGTCCAGCTGGCCCGGGCGCTTCAGCAGCGTCAGCGAGACCACCTTCTGGCCGCCGGGGCCGCGCAGCTCGTCGCGCGTCAGGTCGGTCTCGATGATGCCGGGGGCCACCGCGTTGACCAGGATGCCGTGCTCGGCGCCGTAGCGCGCCACGGCGGCCGTCAGCGAGATCAGTCCCGCCTTGCTCACGGCGTAGTGGACCGTCTTGGGTCCATGGTACTGGCCGGCCACCGAGGCGATGTTGACGATGCGCCCGCCACGCGCCTTGAGGTGCGCGAAGGCCTCCTGGCAGCAGATGAACGGGCCCTTGAGGTTGGTCGCCAGGATGTCGTCCCAGTCCTCGTCGGTGATCTCCTCGAAGAAGCAGACGCGATTGATGCCCGCGTTGTTGACCAGGATGTCCAGGCGGCCGAAGCGCTCGACCGTCCGCGCGAACATGTCGCGCACCTCGACGCGCCGGGTGACGTCGGCCCGCACGACCAGAGCGCGGCGGCCGGCGGCCTCGACGGCGGCGGCGCAGGCGCGGGCGGCGGCCTCGTCGGCCCGGTAGTTGACCACGACGTCGGCGCCCTCGCGCGCGTACCGCTCGGCGATGGCGCGGCCGATGCCGCGACCGGCGCCGGTGACCACCGCGACCTTGTCCAGCAGGCGCATGTCTGCTCCCTGGTTCGAATCGCTCGCCCGGCGTCCGCCGGCCGGAGCGGGTGGTGCGCGGCCAGGCCTGGCCGGATGGCAGCCGGCGACCGCCGCCGGGCCGCCCCGCCGGGGGCCGCCGCGCCCAATCGCCAGGATCCATGCAGGATCCGGACCAGCGTCCCGGCGGCCTGCCAGCCCCGCGAACTGGCGCGGGACCGGGCCGAGCCGTTGATTGGTCGAGTCGGGGCAGGCAGCGTTTTCCCTGGAGGTGGCACGATGCGCAGCGGGATCCTGGTCGGCGTGACCTGGCTGGCCCTGTCGGCAACGGCGGTGTCGGCAGCGCCGGTGTCGGCAGCGCCGCATCCGCTGGAGGTCGCCTACGGGCAGGCGGTGGCGGCCGCGGACGCCGGCGACTGGGCAGGCTACCTGCAGGCCTGCGAGCGTGGACTGGACCTGGCGCCCGGGCAGCCCGCCATGCAGCGCCGACGGGCCGAGGCGCTGGCGCAGCTGGGGCGCGGCGACGAGGCGATGGCCGCCCTGCGCGCCCTGGCGGCCTGGGGCGTGGCGGCGGACCTGGGCGGCAGCGCGCTGCTGGAGCCGCTGCGCGCCCGCGCGGACTGGTCCACGCTGCTGGCGGAGACGGCGGCCGACCTGGCTCCGCGCGGAGCGCCGCGAACCACGTTCACCACGGCCGAGGCCGACCTGATTCCCGAGGGCCTGGCCTGGGACCCGGTCGACGAAGTCTTCTACCTGAGCAGCGTCGCCGCGCGGAAGATCGTGCGCGTGGACCGCGACGGGACGTCCCGCGACTTCATCGCGCCCGGCGCCCACGGCTACCTGGCCGGGCTCGGGCTGGCCGTGGATGCGGAGCGCCGCCGGCTGTGGGCCGTCAGCACGGCGCAGCCCGACGACGGCCTGTTCGAGGCGGCGACCAACCACGCCTCGGCCGTGCACGTCTTCGACCTGCGCACCGGCGCGCTGCTGTGGCGGCACGTGACCGCGGCGGCGGACAGCCTCGGCTTCAACGATGTCTGCGTGCTGCCGGACGGCGGCGCCGCGGTGTCGGTGTCCGATCGCGGCCAGGTGCTGCGCTTCGGGCCCGACGGCGGCGCGCCCGTGGCGCTGACCGCGCCGGGCAGCGTGCCCGGCGCCAACGGCCTGTGCGTGGGGCCGGGCGGCGATCGCCTGTACGTCTCGGCCTACGTGCTGGGCCTCGTGCGCGTGGACCTGCGCGGCGGCGGGGTGACGCACGCGGCGATGCCGGGCGCCGACTTCACGACCGTCGGCGTCGATGGCCTCTACCTGCTGCCAGGTGGCGGGGAACTCATCGCCGTGCAGAACTACAACGGGCTGGATCGCGTCGCCTGCTTCAGGCTGGATGACGACGGGCTGGTCACGGGCTGCCGCGTGCTGGCCGCGCGCCTGCCCGCGTTCGTCGACCCGACCACGGGCGCCGCTGCTGCGGACGGCTTCCACTTCATCGCCGACAGCCGCGTGTCGCCGTTCTACCAGCGGCCGGACAAGGCGGTGCGCACGGGAT
>JAYRFB010000076.1:0-5886 GCA_041908585.1 Candidatus Krumholzibacteriia bacterium | reverse complement strand
GTTGAACTGTTCGGCAGCTGGGGCCTGGCCCCGGCGCGGGGCGCGCTGCCGGGTCCCGGCGAGCACCTGGTGCCGGCCAGCCTGCCCGTGGCGCTGGGCCACCTGGCCGCCAGCCTGCAACCGGGCGACGCGGTGCTGGCCACGGGCAGCTGCTTCCTGGTGGCGGAAGTCCTGCACGGCCTGGGCTTCGCCGACCTTGGCGACAGCCGCGAGCCGCGACCGGCAACGGCGGTGCTGGCCGCGCTCGGAAAGGGACGAACGTGAGCAGGGACCTGTACCTCGGCGTCGACGCCGGTGGCACCGCGGTCAAGTACGAGGTGGACGGGCCCGACGGCGAGCCCCTCGGCGGCGGCGAGGTCCCGACCGATCCGCGCGATGTCGCCGCGACGCTGCGCGTGCTGGCCGCCGACGCGGCGCCGCTGCTCGGCGGCCCCGGGCTGCCGCGCCTGGCCGGGGCCGGCCTCGCCTGCGCGGGCATCGTCAACCCGGTCTCAGGCCGGCTGGGCCGCTCGCCCAACCTGCCGGGCTGGGAGAACCGCGACCTGGGCGCCGCCATGCGCGCGACGTTCGGCCAGGTGCCGGTGGCGCTGGCGAACGACGTCAACGGCGCCCTCTACGGCGAGTACCGCCACGGCGCCGGCCGCGGCCACCGCGACATCGTGATGATCGCGCTGGGCACCGGCGTCGGGGGCGCGGTGATCGTCGACGGGCGACTGCTCGTCGGGCGCCACTTCGGCGCGGGGGAGATCGGGCACATGGTCCTGGACGATGACGGGCCGCCCTGCACCTGCGGCAGCCGCGGGTGCCTGGAAGCCTGGGCCGGCAGCACCGGGCTGCTGCGGGCGACGCGGGAGCTGATCGGTGCCGGGAAGGCCTCGGCGGCGCTCGTCGGCCTGGCTGCCGCGCGCGGCGCCGGGCTGGCGACGCGCGACCTGGCCGAACTGGCCGACACCGGCGATGCCGCCGCGATCGCGCTGTTCGCGGCGGCCGGGCGCCGGCTCGGCCAGGCGGTTGCCAACCTCGTCAACGTCCTGGATCCCGACTGCGTGATCATCGGCGGCGGCGTGGCCCGGGCCGGCGAGCTGATCCTGGGCCCCTGTCGCGAGCGCGCGCTGCCCCTGGTGCTGGCGACCGCGGCGCGCGACGTGCCCATCGTCCCCGCCCGGCTGGGTCCGCGGGCCGCCGCGGTCGGGGCCGCCAGCCTGGCGCGCGAGAAGGCAGAGGAAGCACGCTGATGACGACACCCGGCCGGTCACTGACGGCAGCGGGCCTGTCCGCGCTGCTGGTGGCGCTGGCCGCCGCGGCGCCGGCCGCGACCAGGTCGGCCGGTTCCCGCGTCAATGCCGACCGCGTCGTCGACCAGGTCTCCGAGGGGCGACCGGTCACCTGCCTCTACGGCAATGCCTTCATCGACCGTGACAGCCTGACCGCCGCGGCCGACACCGCCTACGTGCTGCGCGACAGCGACGAGTACAACCTCCATGGGAACGTGCGGCTGACGCGCGGTGCCTCGGTCCTGACCTGCCGCCGCGCCCACTACGCCCGGCGGCTCGGCTCGGGCGAGTTCGCCGGCGACGTCCGCATCGTCGAGGAGGGCGTGACCGCGACCGGCGACGAGGGCGACACGCGCGGCGACGGGCGCTGGCTGACGATCCGCGGGCGCGCGCTCCTGGTGACCACGGACTACACGGTCCGCGCCGACACGATCAGCCAGGACCGTTCCGCGGGGACCGGCGAGGCGTTCGGCAACGTGCGCATCATCGAGCCGGGGTCTTCGCACCTGGTCACCGGCGGCCACGCCGTTTTCGAGCGCGACGCGGACCGGGCGCTCGTGGACCGCGCGCCGGAGTTCACCAGCCGCGATCGGCGCGGCGGCGTCCTGGTCGCGCAGTCGCGCGTGATGCACCTGCTGCGCGCCGAGGACCGCGTCGTGATGATCGATTCCGTGCGCATCCGCCAGGCCCTCGGCGTGGCCCGGGCCGATACGGCCGTGGCCCACGGTCGCGAGCGCCTGGTGCTGACGGGCTCCCCGCGCGTCGAGCTCAACCGCGGCAGCGTGTTGACCGGGCGTCGCATCGAGTTCGAGTACGCCGGCGACCAGCTGCGCCGCGTGGTGCTGACAGGAGAGGCGCGGACGGCCGACGACGCGCCCGACTCGCTCGCGGCGGAGCACCCCGGGCTGCCGGACGAGGACGTCCTGGCCGGCGAGGTCATCGTCATCGACTTCGAGGACGAGGAGATCCGCCGCACGGAAGTCGTGGGCTCGGCGCGCAGCATCTACACGCCCCTTGACGTGGACACCGAGCTGGCCACCAACGACGTCACCGGCGACACCATCATCGTCCACTTCCGCGACCGCCAGGTGCGCCGCGTGCGCGTGCTCGGCAACGCCTCCGGCACCTACCGTTTCGCGCCGCTGCCGGCCGCCGCGGCGGAACCGGACACGGGCGCGTCCGCGGCGGGCGACACGACGGCTGCCGCCCCGGTCGACACGGCGGGCGTCCAGGCCGTGACGCCGGTGGCCGCGGCGGCGGATACCACCCGCCCCGCCGCCGCCGATTCCCTGCCGGCCGGCGGCGGACGGCGCTCGTTCACCGAGGCGGCCGAGGACGTGGAGTACTCGGGCGACCGGGTCACGTTCGAGCTGCGCGAGCGCACCATGGCCATCGACGGGAGCGGGAAGCTGGACTACGCCTCGACCGAGCTGCAGGCGCGCCACGTGCGGCTGGCCCTGGACACGCGCGAGCTGTACGCGGGCGGCGAGCCGGTGGCCAAGGACGGGGACATGGTGACCGGCCGCCGGATGGGCTACAACTTCAAGCACCGCTCGGCCGTCGTCGATTCGGGCGTGACCGCCTTCGACGACTACTACTACGTCGGCAGCGACATCCGCCGCTTCGCCGACCAGACCATGAAGATCGAGTCCGGCTGCATGACCTCCTGCGACCTGTCCGAGCCCCATTTCCACTTCTGGTCGCAGCGGATGAAGATGCGCCCCGGGGACAAGGTCGTGGCCGCGCCCATCGTGCTGCGCATCGGCCACGTGCCCGTGTTCGCGCTGCCGTTCTACTTCAAGAACCTGAAGGAGGGCCGGCGCTCCGGCATCCTCTTCCCGTCGTTCGACTTCGGCTGGTCCAGCCGCGAGGGCCGCTACGTCCGGGACCTGGGCTACTACTGGGCGATCAGCGACTACCTGGATTTCCTCGTCCAGGGCGACTACAACGAGTCGCAGGACTTCGCGCTGCGCTCGGCCACGCGCTACGTCAAGCGATACTCGTTCACCGGCGCCTTCGACTGGTCGCGGCGGGACGGGCTGGGCGATGACGACTCCCGCCAATGGCAGCTGCACTGGACGCACAACCAGCCCGCGCTGCTTGACGACTACCAGGTGCGGGCGGACGTGCGCCTGGCCTCGAACACCCTGAGCCGGAACGACCTGGCCGGCTCCGAATCCCGCGACATCGTCAGCGGCCAGTTCAAGTCCAGCGCCTACGTCAGCCGCAACTGGTCCGGACTCAGCGCCAGCCTCAATGCCAGCCGCGACGGCCGCGTGAACGCCGAGGACAACCTCCCCGAGGTCGACAACCTGCTCTACAGCATGACCCTGCCGTCGCTGTCGCTCAACTTCCGCCAGTTCGCGCTCAGGCCTGCCCTGCCTGCGGGCCGGCGGGGCAGCCCCTGGGGCGACCTCCTGCGCGCGACCTACTTCCAGCAGGGCTACACCCTCAAGCAGGACCGGCGGGGCTATGAGGAGCACGACGAGCGTGTCGACAGCGCCGCCGGCAACTGGTCCCTGCGCGTCCAGCCGCCGCGCCTGGGGATCTTCAACTTCGGATTCAATGCCAACGCGAGCCAGTCCTGGCGACGCGAGACCGTCAGCGGGCGCCGCTGGGAGGCCGTCGGCGACGGCGGCGACTGGCAGCCGCTGGCCGGGACGACGGAGTCGACGAGCCCGTCGGTCTCGTTCGGGGCCTCGCTGGGCACGACGCTGTACGGCGTCTTCCCGGTGCAGGTGGGTGCGCTGAGGGCGATCCGCCACACGGTGCGCCTTAGTTCCGGCTGGAACGTCTCGCCGGCGCTCGGCGACAAGCAACCGTACAGCACGAACCTCAGCCTGTCGCTGGACCAGCGCTTCGATGTCAAGTACCGCCCCGCCGCCGGGGACACGGCTGCCGCCGACCGCAAGCTCGACGGCGTCCTGGACTGGGGCCTCTCGACCAGCTACAACCCGCGACGTCCGGCCGGGGAACGCTGGAGCGATATCTCCAGCGGGCTGACCATCAAGCCGGGCCAGAGCCGCTACCTCCAGCTCAAGGTGAGCAACACCATCGACCCGCGGACGCTGGCGCTCAAGGACACGCGCTTCAGCTACGGCGTCAACCTCGGCGGGCGCATCGACCTCGGGGCCGTCCAGCAGGCGCCGGCGGCGCGGCGGAACCCGGCCATCGAGCGGCTCGGCCTGGCTCCCACGGCGGCGGACTCCGCGCGGGCGGCGGCCGCGGCCGACTCGCTGGCGGCGCTGGCGGACCAGCAGCCGGTGGGCGCCGGCATGTTCGACGGCTCGGACGCCGACTTCAACGCGGCCTCGCGCCCGGATGCGCAGGCGAGCGGCGTCCTGGGCCAGGGTCGCGACGAGACCGAGGGCGGCCGCTACCTGCCGTTCACCACCTCGGGGTCGCTCTCCTACGCCTACACCAACGCGACGGCCGAACGGCGCGCCAGCGCCAACCTCTCGCTGCAGGCGAACCTGAGCCGCTTCTGGGAGTTCAGCTACCAGACCTCCTTCGACCTGGTCACCGGTGCGGCGCTGCGGCAGCAGTACACCCTGGGCCGCGACTTGCACTGCTGGCGCCTGGAGTTCAACCGGACCGTCAGCACCGTGGACAGCCAGTTCGGCTTCCGCCTCTACCTGAAGTCGATCCCCAGCCTCAAGTTCACGCGCGGGCGCGAGGACTACATGGGCTCGCTGGGCGGCGGGCTCGGCGGCTTCTAGCCGGGCGCCTGCCCGACGGGTGCAGGGGCGTTTTCGGTTGACAATCCCTGCCGCACGGCCGTGTCATGGCTTCGCAGGAGGTGTGTCCATGAACAAGACCCAGCTGATCGAGGAAGTGGCGCGGCGCACCGGCATGAGCGTGGCTGCGGCCCGTCGCACGGTCGATGCCCTGTTCTCGACGGCGCCGCGCGAGGGCATCATCGCCGGGGCCGTGGCCAGCGGCGACCGCGTGCAGATCACCGGTTTCGGCACCTTCGAGCGGCGGCGGCGCAAGAAACGCACGGGGCGCAACCCGCAGACGGGCGAGGAGATCTCGATTCCCGGCGGGACGTACCCGGCGTTCACGGCCGGCAAGAGCCTCAAGGAGCGCATCGGGCGCTAGGTTCCGCCGGTCCCCGGAAACGCGCTGCGGGGATCCTCGCGCCCATGGGGGCGGTGAGGGCCCCGTCTTGCCGTTGGCGGCTTCATCTGGTAGAATGGGAACTTGTCGCCGTCCAGCGGGTTGCCAGCCTTTCGAGGCGCGCCCGGTGGCGCGCATTCCACCCCGCGAGAGGCTGATCATGCACCTGAAGTCCCGTTGGCGCACGCTGTTGTCCGCCGGACTGCTGCTGGCGATGGCCGGCACGCTTTCCGGCGCCTCGCGTCCGGTCCCGGCCGGCCCCCAGCCGAAGAACGCCTGGAAGGAGCTCTCGCTGATCTACCTCAGCGACGTGAAGGGCAAGATCGAGCCCTGTGGCTGAAAAACCCACCAGCGCGGTGGGCTGGCCCGGCGGGCTGCCTTCATGGACAAGGTGTGGCAGGAGAACAAGCCGCTGCTGAACCTGGACGCGGGCGACGTCTTCGGACCGCGGACCCAGAACGAGCGCGAGCAGACGAAGTTCCTGTGCGAGATG
>JAYRFB010000075.1:0-4387 GCA_041908585.1 Candidatus Krumholzibacteriia bacterium | reverse complement strand
GTTCGCGATCGACCGTGTCGCGATCGCCGTCTTCGCGCACGTCCAGCAGGGCGCGCAGCAGGGAGTCCAGCCCGTCCTGCACCACGGCAGTGCCGGCCGCAAGGATGTTGCGGCGGGCCACGAGCACTACCCACAGATGCTGCGCCACCGCCCCGGCGCCGGCTGCCGGCACCGCGACCAGGGACGTCCTCAGCGACATGCTACCTGCGGCAGCGCGCGCGAGCGTACCCTTGCGGAACGCTTCGCGCAACAAACGCTTCGCCCGGTTCCGCTGCACGGCGCCGCCGACCTTGCGGCTGGCCACGACAGCCCGGGCCGCGTCCGCGGCGGGCAACACGTAGACCACCAGAAGGCGCCCGACAGATTTGGCGCCTTCGGCGTAGACTTTCTGGAACTCACTCTGTCGAACCAGCGAACGCCAGGCGACGGTTCCGCTCATGATCACCCGCCCGCGCGTCGCGGCACTGGCCGCAGTCGATGGGCCGGGTTGGACTAGGCGGAAATGCGCTTGCGACCCTTGGCCCGGCGCCGGCTCAGCACGAGGCGGCCACCGCGCGTCGACATCCGCTTGCGGAAGCCGTGGCGACGGGAACGCTTGGTGAGGCTCGGTTGGAATGTCCGCTTCACGGATCTCTCCCTCTTGGCTGCAGTCAGGATTCAACAGCGCCGAATGTTAGCGATCGGCCGCCGGAGTGTCAAGGAAAACAGGGGGTTATCCACAGCGCCGCCGGTCCGTTCCTTTCCGGCAGGGCGCGCCCATGCGGCGGCCGGAAATTTTCCAGAGGTCTAACTTCTTCAACGGCAACAGCCCGCCGGGCGCGGTAAATTTCCGGAGAAATATCTTGGTCGCCCGGGAAACTGCGTGCTAGTTTCGTCATGGATAGAGAACAACCCAACGCGGTGGCGCAACAAGTTATCCACAATCGCCCGGTTTTGTGGATAACTTTTTGTTCTCCCGGGACAGACACCATCTATCCTCTTTAAGGACATGCCGTTTGCGACCTATTGGGGTTGTGGAAAACCCGGGCGCTGGGCGTGGTTCTGCCCTTCGGGGTGTGGGGAAGACATGTCCGACCTGGACGCTTACTGGCCCGAAATCCTCGATATCGTCCGCCAGCGGGTCGCGCAGCAGACCTTCAACACCTGGTTTGCGCCGCTGAAGCCGGAGAACTCGTCCAACGGGTCGCTCAAGGTGACCTGCCCCAACCACTTCTTCCTGGACTGGTTCAGCGAGCACCACCTGGCCGTGCTGAACGACGCGGGCTCGACCTGTTTCGGGCGCGAGGTGGCCTTCGCCCTGAAGATCCAGGATGGGGCCCCGGCCGAGCTGACCCCCCTGACCCCGGAGGCCGCCGGCGGCCTGGACGAGCGCCCCGCTGCCGGGCGGGTCGATCCCGACCTCGAGGTGCGGCCGCTGCCCGGCGGCGGCGGCAGCGCGGGTCCCGCGGCGGCCACCCTGGCGGCCGCGCCGCGGCCGGCCCACCTGAACCTGAACCCCGACTACACCTTCGCGAATGTCGTGGTGGGGTCGGGGACCGACATGGCGTTCGCGGCGGCCACCGCGGTGGCCCGCAGCCCGGGCAGCCACTTCAATCCCCTGTTCATCCACGGCGGGGTGGGCCTGGGCAAGACGCACCTGATGCACGCGGTGGGCAATGCCATCGCCGAGACGCATCCCGGGCGGCGCATCGCCTACATCACCGCCGAGAACTTCATGAACGACCTGATCGGGTCGATCCGCGACAACCGGACGCCCGACTTCAAGCTGAAGTACCGCAGCGTCGACGTGCTGCTGGTGGACGACGTCGCCTTCCTGGCCGGCAAGGAGTCCACGCAGGAGGAGTTCTTCCACACGTTCAACGCGCTGTACGACCTGAAGAAGCAGATCATCCTGACGAGCGACCGCTCGCCGAAGGAGATCACGACGCTGGAGGAGAGGCTGCGTTCGCGCTTCGAGTGGGGGCTCATCACCGACATCCAGCCGCCCAACCTCGAGACGCGCATGGCCATCCTCAAGCGGAAGGTCGAGTCGAACAACATCTACATCACCGACGAGGTGATCGCGTATATCGCCGAGAATATCACCGACAATATCCGCCGGCTCGAGGGGGCGCTGATCCGCCTGCTGGCATTCGCAAGTCTGACGGGGCGCGAAATCTCCCTGGAAATGGCCTCCGAGGTCCTCTCCTCCTTTTTCCAGGGGAATTCGTCCGGGCCTGTGAAGATCGCCGATGTGATGAAGGTGGTCGCTGAAGCCACCGACATGACCGTCGATCAGCTCAAGTCCAAGCGACGCACCCAGGACCTGGCCCGGGCCCGTCAGATTGCGATGTACCTGTCGCGCGAGATGACCGGCGCCTCCCTCAACCAGATCGGCCGCGCCTACGGCGGCCGCGATCATTCCACCGTCGCGCATGCCTGCCAGAAGATCGGCAAGGACATGCGGGACGACCCGCGCTTCCGCGGCTTCGTCCTTGACCTTCAGGACAAGATCCGCGGGAGGAAGACCTGACCGGGTGGCGCACCCCCACACGGCCGGGCAATGCAACGACGCCGGTTCTCCTTGCGGGGGCCGGCGTCGTGGCTTGTGTGCGCTGCATGCGCGCTCGCGCCGCGGCTTCCGCGTGTCTCGTGCGCGGGCAGCCCGGCGCGCGGCGCACACTGTATATCCTTGGGATGATTCCGGGGATAACGACCGGACAAGGGGCGCATGCCGCGGGGTCAAGATCGTGGGCACCGGGGCGTGGGGGAGAAGTGGCGGGTTGTGCCGCTGTCACCCCCGGACTTGTCCCCGGCAGGTGTCGTCGTGGAACCGCCCCGAGACACCTGCGGGGGCACGTTCCGGCGGGTTGTCCCGGTTATCCCCCGGCCCTATATCTACGACATCCATCTATATATCTATCATGAATGAAGAAGGTTCCGGAGGGCCGGACGAGGCTCTTGCCTGCCCGCCGGCCATCGCCTATCATGGCCCTCCTGCTCGCTGAGACTGCCACACTCCCACCGGAGGCCCGGACCGTGAAGTTCGAAATCCAGCAGGAGGACCTGCAGAAGGCCCTCGACCTCATCGCCAACGTGGTCCCGAGCAAGACCACCCTGCCGATCCTCAGCTGCGTCCTGCTGGAAGCGACGAAAGAGAGCCTCACGCTCTCGGCCACGAACCTGGACATCTCGATCGTGACCTCGACGACCAAGGCCACGGTGAAGGACCCGGGCCGCGTCGCCATCCCGGCCGTGAAGTTCGTGCCGTTCGTCCGCAGCCTGCGGCCGGGCGCCGTGACCATCGCGCAGAAGGGCCAGCAGATCACGCTGACCAGCGGCAAGTCGCGCCTGACCGAGAACACGATGAGCGTGGACGACTACCCGGCCCTCAAGAAGCCGGAGGAGAAGGCGGGCCTGTCGGTCCCGGCCGCCACGCTGATCGACATGATCAACGAGACAGCCTACGCCGTGTCGCGCGACGAGACGCGCCCGGCCCTCATGGGCATCCTGTGGGAAGTGCGTCCCGAGTCGCTGACGCTGGTGGCCACCGACGCCCACCGCCTGGCGCGCAGCCACCGCAAGGTGACCTGGAAGCACTCGGGCGATAAGAACCTGATCGTCGACACGAACGGCCTCAGGCAGATCGCGCGCATCGCCGCCGCCGCGAAGGACGAGGACGAGGCCAACACCGACATCGCCGTCTTCCTGTCGCCCAGCCAGGTCGCCTTCCGCGCCGGCAGCACCGTGCTGCAGGTGCGCCAGCTCGAGGGCCCGTTCCCGGACTACCAGGCCGTGCTGCCGAAGGACAACGACAAGCACGTCACCATCGACAAGGCCGACTTCATGCAGGCCATCCGCCGCGTCGCCATCACGGCCGACCGCGTCACCAGCCAGATCAAGCTGGGCCTCGAGGGCGGCCGCATGGAACTGACCGCCCGCGGCACCGAGGGCAGCCAGTCCGAGGACGAGATCAGCGTCGCCTACCAGGGCGACCCGCTGGAGATCGGCTTCAACTACGCCTACCTCCAGGACATCCTCAAGAACCTGGCCGCCGAGTCGGTCGTGCTCTCGCTGAAGGACTCGCAGAGCGCGGCGCTGCTCAAGCCGGTGCAGGAGACGGGGGAGGAGATGGGCGTGCTCTGCCTGCTCATGCCGTTGCGGTTGGCAGGGGACTGACGTCCGTCGTGAATGCGTGAAGTGATCTGGGCCCCGCCGCATTCACCGCGGCGGGGCCTTCTTCTTTGGTGCAAGGGCGGGGGCTGCACGCTGCGGGCCTGGCCTTGCCGGTGGCGTTGGGCCGGGGCCACACAACACAAAACGGCGGCCAAGTGGGCCGGGGCCCCCGGGGCCGGGGGCCGGGGAGGGCCATTAGGTGGGGTGGGGGGGCAACGGGAATCGGGTATTG
>JAYRFB010000074.1:0-8102 GCA_041908585.1 Candidatus Krumholzibacteriia bacterium | reverse complement strand
CTGTGCAGCCCGCGCCCGTCGGTGCGCTGTGCGGCGATCTCCTGGTGGCAGCCGAGGCACCGCTCCTGGACCTCGCGGTTGCCCAGCTCATGGCATTCGCTGCACTTCCTGAGGCCCTCGAGATGGCCGTGCGCGCGGGTGAGCGGTCCGGGCGACAATTGCGCCAGCGCCGGCGCAACGATCATGAATTGCAGTATCACAATGTAAATTGGTCGGAATTTGCCACACCCTGACCACAATTTGCGATTCACAAACTCGTGATTCTTCACGCTCCGCCCATGCTTCTCGAGTGCCAGGTTGCCGGTCGTTCAGGAACCGAATTCCCAGGTGTAGCCGAGCATCACGGCCACCACGACATGCACGACCATCACGACGATCATGATGATCGCAAAGGGCTTGTGGAACACGTGCCAATAGTGGAACAGGTCGCGGATCAGGTCGAACAGGCGCAGCCGCCGCGTCTGCAGCACCCAGTCCTTGGCCAGCCCGACCGCCGCGGCGCGGTCGCCGTCCACATGCCGAGGCGCCCATCTTTGCAATTGGCGGACCAGCATGCCGTTGAGGAACGGCAGCATGAACAGCGCCACCGGGGCAGCCCTGTGCTCGAGCCGGCGCACGGCGATGTCCTCGAGGATGGCGGCGCCGCGATCGGACAGCCCGTGGGTGGTCGACAGCTCGACCAGCAGCGCTTCGTTGCGCGCCTCGACCTCGGCGACATCCAGCGTCTCGCCCAGCACGTTGCGCGGGAGCTGCTGGTACAGGTAGCGCCCGAAGAAGCCGCTGAGGGCGACCGCGACCATCGACCAGTAGCTGATGGAGACCAGTCCGCCCACCTTGAAGGCGGTGTGCAGGGTGATCAGCACGGGCCCGGCGATGCCCAGGAAGATGTGGTAGCGCAGCCAGATCCTCAGCTCGCCGGCCCGCTGCAGCCACCGGGCCCGCTTGCGCAGCGAGTACAGCAGCAGCAGCAGGATCATCGCGCTGCCGAGGATGCCCAGGCCGTGGCCGACGCGGCCGGCCGCGCGGAACTCCCGGAAGTCGGGGTGATGCGGTCGCGCGGCCAGGTCGGTCGTGAAGTAGTCCCACCCCTGCCAGACGGTCCAGCCGACCAGCCCGGCCACGGCAAGCGAAAACACCGCCAGCACGGCGGCGTGGACGCGATCGCTCCTGCCCTTCATGGCACTCCCTCGCCCGGTGGTCCCCTGCGCGGATCCTTCCGCAAGAATGGAGCCAGCATGACATACCACCGGAAGGGGCGATTGTGAAGCCGGAATCCGCGTCGCCGGGCTCGGCAGCCGCCGGCATCCGGGCACGCGGTGGACATTCCCCCCCGCTGCCGCTAGTTTCTGCGCATTCCCGGCGCCTTCGCGCCGTCTTCGCACCGACCCGGAAAGGCCCGCCCCCGCATGAACGACGACATCCCCGGCACCGGCCCGGCCCAGGGCGCCGGCCCGGAAGCCGACGCCGAGCGCTCCGACTTCATCCGCGCCTTCGTGCGCGAGGACCTGGCCGCCGACCGCAACCAGGGGCGCGTCCACACGCGCTTCCCGCCGGAGCCGAACGGCTACCTCCACATCGGGCACGCCAAGGCCATCATGATCAACTGGACCCTGGCGCAGGAGTTCGGCGGGAAGTTCAACCTGCGGTTCGACGACACGAACCCCGAGAAGGAGGACGTGGAGTACGTCGAGTCCATCAAGCAGGACGTGCGCTGGCTGGGCGCCGACTGGGAGGACCGCGAGTTCCACGCCTCGGACTACTTCGACCAGCTCTACGCCTGGGCGCAGCACCTGGTGCGCGAGGGGAAGGCCTACGTCTGCTCGTTGGACGAGGAGCAGATCCGCGTCTGGCGCGGCACCGTCACCGAGCCGGGCCGGCCCAGCCCCGATCGCGACCGGCCGGCTGCCGAGAGCCTGGACCTGCTGGAGCGCATGCGGAACGGCGAGTTCCCCGAGGGCAAGTACACGCTGCGCGCGAAGATCGACATGGCGCACCCGAACATGAAGATGCGCGACCCGCTGCTCTACCGTATCCGCCGCGTGCCGCACCATCGCACGGGCGACAGGTGGAACATCTACCCGATGTACGACTTCGCGCACGGGCAGAGCGACGCGATCGAGGGCATCACGCACTCGCTGTGCAGCCTCGAGTTCGAGGTGCACCGCCCGCTGTACGAGTGGTTCATCGAGAACCTGCCGGTGCCGCACAAGCCGCGCCAGATCGAGTTCGCGCGCCTGAAGCTCACCTACACGGTGATGAGCAAGCGCAAGCTCCTCCAGCTGGTCAAGAACAACCATGTGGCCGGCTGGGACGACCCGCGCATGCCGACGCTCAGCGGCCTGCGCCGCCTGGGCTACACGGCGACGGCGATCCGCCGCTTCGCCGAGCGGGTGGGCGTCGCCAAGCGCGACTCGACGGTGGACCTCGACCTGCTGAAGTGGTCGATCCGCGAGGAGCTGAACCGCGAGGCGCCGCGCGTGATGGCGGTGCTGCGGCCGCTCAAGGTGGTCATCACGAACTATCCCGAGGGTCAGGTCGAGCAGATCACCTGCGAGAACAACCCCGAGGATCCCGCCGCCGGGACGCGAGAGGTGCCGTTCACGCGCGAGCTCTACATCGAGCAGGACGACTTCCGCGAGGACGCGCCGAAGAAGTACTTCCGCCTGAAGCCGGGCGGCGAGGTGCGGCTCAAGCACGCCTACCTGGTGAAGTGCGAGGAAGTCGTCAAGGACGCGGCCGGCCACGTGGTCGAGGTGCGCTGCACGTACGACCCGGAGTCGCGCGGCGGTTCGAGCCCCGACGGTCGCAAGGTGCAGGGCACGCTGCAGTGGGTCTCGGCTCCGCACGCTGCGAGGGTCGAGGTCAGGCTCTACGACAACCTGTTCCGGGTGCCCTTCCCCGAGGAGGGCGTCGAGGACTTCCTCGAGAACCTCAACCCGGATTCGCTCGAGGTGGTCCGCGACGCGCTCGTCGAGCCGGGCCTCGCGCAGGTGCCGCCCGGCTACCGCTGCCAGTTCATGCGCCTGGGCTACTTCTTCGCCGACCCGGTCGACTCGCGGCCGGGCGCGCCGGTGTTCAACCGCACCGCCACGCTCAAGGACAGCTGGGCCAAGCTCGAGGCGGGCGGCAAGTCGGAGTAGGCAACGCGACACGCGGCCGGCGCTGCCGCGGGCGAAAGGGGGTGCGACGATGAGCCTCGGCGAGAAGGTGTTCCTGACGCGCTTCGCCAAGAGCGCCGGCTGAGCGGCCAAGCTGAGTCCGGGGGACCTGGACCAGATCCTTGCCGCGATCCGCGCCGCCGCCCCGCCTGACCTGCTGGTCGGGTTCGAGACGTCGGACGATGCCGCCGTCCACCGCCTGGACGGCGAACGGGCCGTCGTGTGCACCGCCGACTTCATCACCCCGGTGGTCGATGACGCGCACACCTTCGGGCGCATCGCCGCGGCCAACTCCCTGAGCGACGTCTACGCGATGGGCGGCGTGCCGCTGGTGGCGCTCAACCTGCTGGGCTACCCGCCGGCCGGCGTCCCCAACGCCGTGCTGGGCGAGATCCTGCGGGGCGGTGCCGAGGTCTGCGCCGAGGCCGGCTGCGCCGTGGGCGGCGGCCACTCCGTGCGCGACGAGGAAGTGAAGTTCGGCCTGAGCGTGACCGGCCTGGTGCACCCGGACCGCATCCTGCGCAACTGCACGGCACGCCCGGGCGACCGCCTGGTGCTGACCAAGCCGCTGGGCACCGGCGCGCTCGTCGCCGCCGCGAAGAAGGACGCACTGCAGCCCGGCGAGTTCGCGGCGCTGGTCGCCTGCATGACCGCCCTCAATCGCTGCGGGACCGGCCTGCACGCGCTGGGTGTCACCGCGTGCACCGACGTCACCGGCTTCGGCCTGACCGGCCACGGGCTGGAGATGGCCCGCGGCTCGGGTGTCACGCTGGCGATCGACACCGGCGCCCTGCCGCAGCTGCCGCGCGCGGCCGCCCTCTGCGCCGCCGGCTTCACCTGCGGCGGCACGCGCTCCAATGCCGGGTTCACCGCCGGCGGCGTGCGCTTCGACCCGTCCCTGGACGAGGGCATGATCGGGCTGCTCAACGACCCCCAGACCAGCGGCGGCCTGCTCATCGCCGTCCCCGCCGACCGCCTGGACGACCTCCTGTCCTTCCTGTGCGAGTCCGGGACCCTGGCCGCCGCCGTGATCGGCCAGGCCCTGCCCCGGCCCGACGGCGCCCCCTGGCTGGACTTCCGGCCCTGAGCCCCCCGGGCGGAGCTGCGCATTTTGTCTCAACCCCCTCGGGCGCCTGTCGATACCCCGTCCGACCGCGGGATTGGACCCACACCGACACGGGAGTGTCCGAGTTGGCGGTGTTCCTGAACAAGTCGCTCATGGATGTCCACCCGCGCGAGCTGGCGGGCATGGTCAAGGACATCCCCACGCTGCCGGTGATCTACCAGCAGCTGTTCCAGATGATGCAGGACCCCGACTACTCGGTGCCCCAGGTCTCCGACCTGATCGCGCAGGACCAGGCCCTCTCGACGAAGATCCTGCACCTGGTCAACTCCGCCTTCTACGGCTACAGCAAGCAGATCAACACGATCAGCCGCGCCGTCGTGATCCTCGGCTTCCGCGCCGTGCGCAGCGCCGCGCTGGCGATCAGCGTCTTCGACTACTTCAAGGACGAGGGCGAGAGTTGCGGCATCGACATGAAGGACTTCTGGGTCCACTCGATCGCCGTGGCCACCACCTGCAAGGTGCTGGCCGAGAAGGCCAAGCTGGCCCAGCAGGAAGAGGCCTTCGTGGTGGGACTGCTGCACGACGTGGGCAAGCTGATCGAGAAGCGCTATTTCGCCGACGACTTCGTCGACCTCTGTCGCGCGGCGCAGGAGCAGCACCTGACCTGGTACGGCGGCGAGCAACTGCTGTTCCAGGTCAACCACGCGACGATCGGCAAGGCCGTGTTCCGCGCCTGGGACTTCCCCTCGACGGTGGTCGACGCGATCCACTACCACCACGAGCCCGAGAAGGCCGGCACGGTGCCGCAGGCCGCCGCGCTGGTGCACGTGGCCGACTACGTCGCCTACCAGATGCGCCTGGGCGCGCCGGGGGCCTACCCGCCGGCGACCTGCTCGTCGGCAGCCCTCAAGGTGCTGGGCCTGACCGAGGCCCAGACGACGGACCTGCACGACCGGATCCGCGAGGAACTCGAGTCGTCGCTGCAGATCCTCCAGCTCCTGGACTAGACGCGCCGGGCGGGCTTGCCAGCCCGCTTCGGTCGCCGCATACTGCGCCTTCCGGGTTGGCGCGCCGTGTTGCCGGCGCGCCCGCGTCACGCCCGGCGGGTGCCCATGGCCGCCACTGACACCACCATCCTCTTCGTGGGCGACATGCACCTCGGTCGCCTGCCGTCGCGTGTGCCCATCGACGCGGGAGGACGCCTGCCGTCGCCCGCCGAGCTGGGCCCCGGCGCTGCCTGGCGCAGGACCGCGCAGGTCGCCGTCGAGCTGGGCGTCGATGCGGTGGCCCTGGCCGGGGACGTCCTGCACGGCGCCAACGACCTCTTCGAGGGCGCGCACGAGCTGGCCGTCGGCCTGGAACTGCTGGCGCAGGCGCGCATCCCGGTGGTGGCCGTGGCCGGCAACCATGACACGCACGTGCTGCCGGACCTGGCGCGGCGCGGCGCGCTGGTGCTGCTGGGCGAGGGCGGCACCTGGGGGACCTTCGACCTGGCGCCGTCCGGGCGGGCCGCGGTCCGCCTGGTCGGCTGGTCGTTCCCGGCGCCGCGCTGGGAAGCCAGCCCCCTGGCCGTGCCGCCGCCCCCGCCCGCCCCCGGACTGGCCACGCTGGGCCTGCTGCACGCGGACCTGGACGTCCCCGGCAGCCGCTACGCCCCCGTCATGCGCGACGAACTGGCCGCCACCGGCTACGCCGCCTGGTTCCTGGGCCATGTGCACCGGCCCGACGCGCCGACCGTCGACGGCGCGCCGTTCTACCTGGGTTCGCTGACGGGCCTCGACCCGAGCGAGACCGGTCGTCACGGGCCGGTGCTGGTCCGCGTCGGCGCCGGCCGGCTCGCGGCCGAGCGCCTGCCGCTGGCGCCGCTGCTGTGGCTGGGGGCCGCGCTCGACCTGGGCGATGCCGTCGAGCCCGCGCGCGACCTGCCGCAGCTGGTGCACGCGGCCCTGGAGGAGGCGGTCCTGTCGCTGGACGGCGGGCCGGGCGGCGCGCTGGCGGTGGGCGTGCGGCTGGCCTTGCAGGGCGCCGTGGCCCAGCCCGCGGCCGTGCGCCGCGCGGCCACCGCGCTGGTCGAAGGCCAGGACGCGTGGCTGCGTGCAGGCGGGGCGGCCTGCTTCCTGGAGAAGCTGGAGGTCGAGGTCAGGCAACGCGTCGACCTGGCGCAGCTGGCCGGGACGCCCGACGCGGCGGGACTGGTCGCGCGGCGACTGCTGGCCCTCGAGGGCGCTCCCGTGGTGCCCGGCGTCGACGACGCGACCGCCTGGCGGGCCACGCTGCTGCGCGAGGCGCGGGCCTGCCTGGCCGAGGTCGACGCGCAGGCGCCGTTCGCGGGCCTGGAACCCGACGCCGGCGAGCAGGCCGCCCTTCGCGAGGCGCTGGCCGCCGCGCGCGCCGTGCTGGAGCACCTGCTCGCCACGCGGGGAGGCGGCCATGCGCCTGACGCGGCTTGAGATCCGCGCCCTGCCCGGGCTCGAGGGACGCTTCACGCTGGAGCCGGCGCCGGGAGTGAACCTGGTGGTGGGACCGAATACCTCGGGCAAGTCCTCGCTCGTGCGCGCGGTCCAGGGCCTGCTGTGGCCCGCCGCTGGCAACGCCGCGCAGGATTTCCTGGCGGCGACATTCGCCTGCCGCGACGGCAACCGGGTGGCCGAGCGCCGGCCCGACGGGGCGCTGCGCTGGACGCACGGCGGGCTGCCCGCATCGCCCCCGCGGCTGCCCGATGACCACTTGCGCGATCGCTACGCCCTGGGCCTGGGCGATCTGCTCGAGGCGCGGGGGGCCGTGCGCGAGCGCGACTTCGCGGCGGAGATCCGGCGCCAGAGCACCGGCGGCTTCGACCTGGACGTGGCCGGCCCCGCGTTGCTGCGCTCATCGACGGCGCAGGCGCGGCAACGGCAGCGCGAGTGGCGCCAGGCGCAGTTGACGTGCCGGGAGCACGAGCGTGCGCACCACGAACTGCGCGAACGCGAACGCGCGCTGGCCGCCTGGCGCGCGGACCTGGCCACGGCCGAGGCGCGCGCCGGAGAGGCGGAGGCCCTGAGGGCGGCCCTGGCGGTGCAAGACGCGCGCGAGGCGGAAGCCGCAGGCGCCGACCGCATGACCGCCTTCCCCGCCGCGCTGGCCGCCTTCCGGCCCGACGACCCGACGGCGATGGAAACCGCGCGGCAGGCCCTGGCCGGCGCCGAGACGGAACTCACGGCGCATGCGCGCCGCCTGGACGGCGCGCAGCAACGGCTGCTGGCCCTGGCCCCGCCCTCGGGCCAGGAAGCGGGCTACCCGGCGGCCGTCGAGACGCTGGTCGAGGCCTGGCGGCAGGCGGCGATGGCCCTCGAATCGGCCGTGGCGACGATGGACGGCCTGCGCAGCCAGCGCCGGGAGTCGGCGGCCCGGCTGCATGGCGTGCCGGCGGCGCCGACCGGCCCGGACTCGCCGGCCGGGCCCGATCGCGAGGCCATGGCCCGCCTTGCCCGCCTGTTCGTCGCCGCCGAGGAGGCCCGCGCCCGGCTGAGCGCCGCCGAGTCGTTGCTGGCCGAGCGCCTGCTCGCCGACGTGTCCAGTGCCCGCGGTACCGGCGGCGCGGCCGGAGTGGGCGGCCCTGCCGCGCCGGGTCCCGCCCAGTTGGACGACACCGCGGCCGCGGTGGCCGCGCTCGAGACCTGGCTGGCGCTGCCGACGCCGTCGCCGTGGTGGCCGCTGGCGCTGGCCGTCGCCGGCGCGTTGCTGCTGGGCGGCGCGATGCTGGCGGGCAGTGGCGGCACGGACCCGTGGCCCCTGGTGGCGGGCGGGCTGCTGCTGGCTGCGGGCGCCGGTGGCGCCCTGCGCGCGGCCGCCGCCCGCCTTCGCCGCGGCCTGCTGGCGCGCGCGACGCGGCAGGCGCT
>JAYRFB010000073.1:0-2466 GCA_041908585.1 Candidatus Krumholzibacteriia bacterium | reverse complement strand
CTGCCGCTGGCGCGGCTGCTGCGCCTGCCTGCGATCTGGTCGATGTTCGCCGCGCACTTCGCGACCACCTGGACGCTGTACGTGCTGATCTCCTGGCTGCCGAGCTACTTCCGCGAGGCGCAGGGTCTCGACATCGGCAACTCCGGGCTCTACTCGGCGGCGCCGTGGATCGCGATGTTCGCGGTGACCAACCTGGCTGCGCCGCTGGCCGACCGGATGATCCGCGGCGGCACCACGGTCACCCGCGTGCGCAAGCTGATGCAGGCCGTCGCACTGCTCGGGCCGGCAGTCTGCCTGCTCGCGGCGCGCGACGTGTCGGACCCGCTGGCCGCGCTCGTGCTGCTGTGCGGGGCCGCGGGACTGCTCGGCTGCGCCTGGTCAGGCTACGCGCCGAACGGTCTCGACCTCGACCCGCGCCACGCGGCGCAGATCACCGGGCTCAGCAACACGATCGCGACCATACCCGGCATCGTCGGGGTCGCCGTCACCGGCTGGCTGCTGGACGCGACCGGCAGTTACGCCGCGATCTTCGTGCTGACCGCGGCGGTCTGCGGCATCGGCGCCCTCGCCTACTCGCTCGGCTTCGACGCCGATGCGGCGCGCTTGCGACCCTCGACGAAGTAGTGGATCAGGTACGCGAGGCCGACGCCGGCCGGGATCAGGCCGAAGTAGCCGATGTCGTGGCCGACCACCTGGCCGAGCGCGATGCAGAGCGCAATGCCGATGAACAGCCACACCAGCCCCGGCAGCAGGCCGGAATCACCGCGCGGCGGCCGGCGCTGGATCGGCTGGTAGAACGACTCCGGCAGCGGCGGGATGTCCGTGCCGCGCTCGATTGCGGCCAGCCGCTCCTTGTGGTGCGCCTCGATGATGTCGCGGCGGCGCCGGTAGTCGGTGATCGTGTAGATGATAGGGATCATCAGCGACATGAAGATCGCGATGATCGGGATGAATACGCCTAGAGTGTCGGGTCCCACGGTGGTTCCTCCTTTCCGTTGAACGTTTATATGCGCCACCGGGCGCCCAGGTTGCATGCAACCCTGGGGCGGATTCGGGCATATAAGGACCCATGGGCACGGACATCCAGGCGGAGCTGGCCGCGGGCAGGCATGCCCGGGCGTTCGACCTGCTCGTGCCCGAGTACCGGGACCGGGTGTTCCGGCTGTGCCTGTCGATCCTGCGGGACCGGGCCTCGGCCGAGGACGCGGCCCAGGAGGCGCTGGTCCGGGTCTGGAAGGCCCTGCCGGGGTTCGATGGCCGGGCCGCGCTCGGCACCTGGATCTACGCGATCACCCGCAACACCTGCCTGATGGAACTGCGGCGGCGCCGCCCGACCGTGTCGTTCGACGACCCGGACTGCGAGGAGGCCCAGCGGGCGGCCGCCGGCATAGCCACCGGGCCCGCCGCCGACCCGGAAAGGGACAACCTGCTCCGGCTGGTCGAGACGCTGCCCCGCAACCAGCAGGAAGCCGTGCGCCTGTTCTATCTCGAGGATCGATCCTACGAGAACGTCGCCGAACAGCTTGGGATGCCGCTAGGCACCGTGAAGAACCTGTTGCATCGCGCCCGCAAGCGACTGATGGAGCTTGCCAGGCCCGAAGAGGTCGTAGCCGCATGAACGAAGAACTCCTGCCGCCCTGCGCCGACTTCGAGCACGAGATCGTCGAACTCGAGGAAGGCCTGCTGACTGGCGACGCCGCCCGCGCCGTCCGCGCCCACCTCGACGGCTGCCCGCGCTGCCGCGGGTGGCTGGCCTCGTGGACCTCGATGGACGCGGCACTGGCCGCGGCGCTGCCGCCCGTGTCGCCTGCGCCCGATTTCACCGCCAGGCTGATGGCGCGCATCGCGGCCGAGTCGCGCCGCGCACCGCTGGCCGCCCGTCGTGGCGCCGCGGAGCAGGAATACGAGGCGGCGAGCCGCGCACTGCAAGCGACGTTCCGGCGCAACGCGGTCGCGCTGCTGATGCTGGCCGCCATGCTGCTCGCAGCCGCGGTGCTCGCAGGCCCGTGGCTGGTCGGGCAGGCCGGGATCCTGCTGGGCGCGTTCGGTCCGGAGCAGCAAACGTACGCCCAGCTGGGCGGCGTTTCCGCGATCGTGATCGCCACACTCGCCTGGGCGGCGAGCCGCGGCGCGATGCCGTTGCCGCGCCACCTGCGCTGAACGCCGCGCGGGTCGTCAGACCCGCGTCAGCCAGCCGTGCCTGTCCGGCGCCTCGCCGGTCTGGATCGCGACCAGAGCGGAGCGCAGTTCCTTCGTGACCGGCCCCACCTCGCCGTTGCCGACGCGGTGGTCCTGGCCCCGGTGCACCAGCGTGCCGACGCCTGCGAGCACGGCCGCGGTGCCCGACAGCGCCGCCTCGCCGTCCTTCACCCACTCGAGCATTTCAGCGACGTCGAACACGCGCTCCTCGACCTTCCAGCCCATCTCGCGGGCCATCGTCAGCAGCGAGTCACGCGTGACCCCGTG
>JAYRFB010000072.1:0-4017 GCA_041908585.1 Candidatus Krumholzibacteriia bacterium | reverse complement strand
TGGCGGTGCTGGTCGTCACGCATGACCTGGATGCGGCGCTGTCTTTCTGCGACGAGCTGGTCGTGATGCATGGCGGCGTGGTGATCGAACGGGCGGCCCCGGCGGCCGGCACCGCCTGGCGGCATCCCCATGTGCGGCGCCTGCTGGCCAGCCGCCCGTGCGTGCTGGCGGCGGCCGCGTGCGCCGGCGAGGATCAGCGCCCTCTTCCGGATGGTCCCACCGCCGGAGGCAGGAGCGGGATCGCCGATCCCGGCGTCGGGTGCCCGGCAGCGGCGAGGTGTCCGCTGCGGAACGACACCTGCCTCAAGGAGTTGCCGCCCCTGCGGGAGGTCTCCGCGGGGCACTGGCTGCGGTGCCCGCCGGCGGCCGAACTGCCTCCGCCACAATTTATTGACACGTTATAGGCCAATCTCTATATTCAGCCACCAGTTGCGGCATGGCGCCCTGACCCCGCGTCTTCAGTGCGCAAAGTGCCCCAAAGGACCGGCGGAAACGCCCAGAATCAGCAGGCACCCCACCCTGCCCGGCCAAGGTCCAGTGCAACATAAAGTCCCGTTCGCAGGTTCCCAACGGAACCCCGAATCAGCCGGATATGTCCCCACGGAAAGGAGCCGCCGTATGCTCCGGCGTCACCGGATCCACCGGGTATTGCCTCTTCTGGTCCTGATGCTGATCTCGGTGGCGGCAGCCGGGGATGCGTTGGCGCAAGTCGGCTCCATCAAGGGCGTGGTGAAGGACAAGGAAACCGGCGACCTGCTGGACTACGCCAACGTGCTGCTGGCCGGTTCCACGCGCGGCACCATGTCGCTGGGCGGCGGTGTCTTCTACTTCAACGGCCTGGCGCCGGGCACCTACACCGTCAAGGTGCTTTACCTGGGCTACGCGCCCATGGACAAGACCGTAACGGTCACCTCCGGCGGCACAGCGAACATCACGTTCGAGCTGGAGACCGTCATCGTCGAGACCCTTCAGGCGTTCGACGTGACCGGCGAAGAGTACATGGTCGAGATCAAGAGCGCCGTGACCGAGCACACCGTTACCGGCGAGACCTTCGAGAAGTACGCCATCGACTCGGTCGAGGACGCGCTGTCCAAGCAGGCGGGCGTGGTCTACCGCGCCGGCGAGCTCTACGTGCGCGGCGGCCGCTCGGGCGAGGTCTCGATGCAGATCGACGGCGTGGCCGTCGACAACCCGCTGGGCACCGGCGCCATGGAAGTGTCGTCGCTGGCCGTCGACAACATGGCGATGGTCACCGGCGGCCTGGACGCCAAGTACGGCAACGCGCTGTCCGGCGTCGTGAACATCTCGACCAAGGAAGGCGGCGAGAAGTTCGGGGGCGGCATCCGCTTCCTGACCGACGACTTCGGGCGCCAGGACAAGACCTACACCAACTACGACCGCCTCGAGTACGGCTTCGGCGGCCCGTCGCCGCTGAAGGGCGTCACCTACTACCTGGCCGGCGACCTGCAGTTCTCCGATACCGAGAATACGACCGTGGCCGACCGCCCCGAGTACAAGCTCAAGCTGGGCGACACCACGCTGTTCAAGTTCCGCAGCCGCCAGTTCAACCAGGCCAAGGGCTCGGCGAAGGTCGCCTGGACCCTGGACGAGCACAAGAAGGTCACCGCCGAGTACTCGTACACGACCACCCTCGGCAGCGGCTATGCGCCCAACTGGAGCGTCAAGGGCTACGCCCGCCGCGTCATCTACATGCCGGAAGTGGTGTACCGGCCCACGCTGGCCAACTGGCAGGCCACCGGCCGCTCGATCCCGGTCTACTACGGCCCGTGGTACGAGAACATGCTGTCGATCGCGCGCACCGTCATGGTCGCGGACGTCCGCAACAACAGCGAGCAGCTCGTGGCCCTGCCCGTGCTCGAGGTGCGCAGCGCGACCGACAACCTGCTGTACACGGTGGTGGCGCAGTCCCAGTTCGACGGTTTCCGCTACCCGTACGGCTCCTACTCGACGGTGGCCGAGGACAGCTCGTACACCGCCTTCAACGCGGCCAACCAGCTGACCGAGAACCGCAGCATCGGCCAGGTGGCGAAGGTCGTCTGGCGCCAGAACCTGGACGAGAGCACGTTCTACATCGTGCGCCTGGGCCTGGTCGCCTTCGACAGCCGCACCGACGTCAACGGCAAGGACCCGTGGGAGTACAACCACGGCGGCATCTGGTCGCCGGGCCTGTTCCTGGGACAGAGCCGCATCTACCTGGGCGGCACAGCCTACTATTCCGACCCGCTGAGCGCCTACTACGTGACCAACTCGGACGTTGCCTTCTACGCCGAGGAGTACAGCCGCACGTACAGCCTGGGCGCCGAGATGGTCAGCAGCCGGTGGGAGGGCCACCTGGTCGAGCTGGGCCTGGGTGTGCGCTACAACGACCTGGAACGCTACGCGCTGAACAGCCCTGCCATCATGCGCCAGGACGTGGCCGGCAACTGGTCGCTGGGGGCCAACCGCAACGTGTTCCACACGTACAACCCCGAGGCCTACTGGTACCTGCAGGACCGCTGGGAATACGAGGGCATGGTCGTCAACTACGGCCTGCGCTACGACATGTTCTCGCCGGGCTCGGCCGCGGCCATCGAGCTGCTGAACGAGGACGTCAACGCCAACGTGATCAAGTACAAGACGGCGTTCCAGCCCCGCCTGGGCTTCGCCTTCCCGATCACCGAGCGCGACGGCTTCCACTTCCACTACGGCCGGTTCGTGCAGTTCCCGGACCGCCAGTACCTGTTCGCCAGCCAGGACCCCGTCGGCAACGCCGGGACGCTCGGCAACCCGAACCTGGAGCCGATGACGACGGTGCAGTACTCGTCGGGCATCAAGCACCAGTTCAACGACTTCATCGCCGGCCAGTTCTCGCTGTACAGCAAGGACATGTACGACCTGATCGCCGCCACACAGGTGACCGACGAGACCACGGGACAGACGCTCGCGCGCTACATCAACAAGGCGTACGCCTCGTCGCGCGGCATCGAGTTCTCCCTCGAGAAGCGCTACAGCCAGAACTACGAGTTCGACATCAGCTACACGTACTCGTTCGCGGACGGCGTGGCCTCGGACAACGAGTTCGGCTCGAATCCCGACGGCCTGCAGTACCTGCCCAACCAGGAGCTGCCGCTCGACTGGGACCAGCGGCACACGCTCAACGTGCGGTTCCTGCTGGCGGACCCCGGCGTGTGGTCGTCGTCGTTCTCGTTCAGCTACGGCAGCGGCGTGCCCTGGACCCCGTTCGACCGCTTCTCGAAGCGCCAGGACCCGATGATGGAGAACAGCGAGCGCCTGCCGGCCACCTATTCGCTGGACATCCAGCTCGAGCGCAACGTGAACCTGTACGGCAAGCGTCTGTCGCTGCAGCTCCAGGCGTTCAACCTGCTCAACCAGGATGTCGTGTTCTCGCCGGGCGGCGCCGGCATCGCGCCGGGCATGATCAACGGCGCGGCCAGCCTGGGCATCGGACACCTGACCGAGACCGGTAAGTTCGGCGCGGCGCTGCTGCAGGACGCCGACGGCGACGGTGTCGACGAGTACATCCCGATCGTGGACCCGCGGACCTTCGGTGACCACCGGCTCTTCCGTCTGGCGATCGGCTACTACTTCTAGACCAGGGGCAGACCGCGCCGCGGCCCGGCCGCGGCCTCGGAAAGGAAGGCAATGATCGCGACCAACAATTGCCCGCGGGGACGCCTCGGGACGGCGGCGATGTCGCCGGTCGTCTGGCTCCTGCTGGTTCTGGGCCTGGCAGCCCCGGCCCTGGCCTTCAAGGACGCCCCGAACCCGGTCGTCGACAGCGGCTACAACCCTGACGGCGTGTTCGTGCTGGACGGCTCCTACGTGATGAACGTGGGCGAGGTCCAGATCAACATCACCAACTGGGGCCTGATCGGCTCGACCTACTCCCTGACCCGTCCGTGGTCCGATGCACCGTCGTGCCAGTGGCCGGCCGGTTCCGGCAACGAGTACCTCTGGGGCGCCGGCCTGTGGGTGGGCGGCGTGGTCCTGGGCGAG
>JAYRFB010000071.1:0-9426 GCA_041908585.1 Candidatus Krumholzibacteriia bacterium | reverse complement strand
GGCCAAGCCGAAGATCGCCGACTATCCCTTCACCACGCTGACGCCCGGCCTTGGCGTCGTGCGCCCCTCGGCCACCGAGGAATTCGTCCTCGCCGACATCCCCGGCCTGATCGAGGGCGCCAGCGCGGGCAAGGGGCTGGGCCACGAGTTCCTGCGCCACGTCGAGCGCACGCGGGCGCTGCTGATGCTGGTCGACCCGGCCGTGGCGCCGCCGCGGGCGAGCCTGGACATGCTGCGCGGCGAGCTGTCGCGGTACGGTGGCCACCTTGCCGGCCTGCCCTTCGCCGTGGTCCTGACCAAGGCGGACCTGCTGGACGCCGAGGCCGCCGCCGTCGCGCTGGCAGAGGCGCGCGCCTGGGCGGAGGCCGCCGGCGCCGTCGAGACGCTGCAGATCTCCGCCGTGGCAGGGCGTGGCCTGGCCGAGCTGAGGCACCTGCTGCGGCGTCTCTGCAACCGCTGATCCCGGCGGGACCCGGCCACGGCGGGTCGACCCGCCGCGCGCCGCCGCCGTGACGTCCTCCCGGACGGGACCCGAGACCGTGACCAGAGCACCAGGGCCGGACTTGCCGGCCGCCGCAGGCAGGATCGTCGTGACGCGCGGGGACGCGCACTGGCCGGCCAGCTGGCAGCCGGACCGCTCGCAGAAGATCACCGAGCTCCATGTCGAGGGCGATGCCGAGGCGCTGCGGGGCCTGTGCATAGGCCTCGTCGGCACGCGCCGCCCGACGCACCGCGGCCTGGAGGTGGCCAGGACCCTGGCCGGGCAGCTGGCCGCCACCGGCTGCGTCGTCGTCAGCGGCCTGGCCCACGGCATCGACGCGGCGGCTCACCGTGGCGCCCTGGTCGCCGGCGGCCGCACCGTCGCCGTCATGGCGACCGGCACCGACCGCTGCTACCCGCAGGCGCACCGCGGGCTGCTGCGCGAGATCCGGCGGTGCGGCTGCAGCGTCACGCCGTTCCCGCCCGGCACGCCGCCGCTCAAGCACCACTTCCTGCTGCGCAACCAGGTGCTGGCGCTCCTCGTGGAACTGGTGGTCGTGGTCGAGGCTCCTCTGAAGAGCGGCGCGCTGGTCACCGCGCGCGAGGCGGCGGATGCGGACCGCGACGTGATGGCGGTTCCCGGGCCGGTGGACGCCGAGACGAGCCGCGGCTGCCACCAGCTGCTGCGCGAGGGCGCGGGCCTGGTGGAGACGGCCGCCGACATCCTCGCAGCGCTCCGCGCGCGGGCGCCGCTGCGGCCGGCGCCGCCGCTGCCGCCCGGGCCGGTGCTGCCGGACCACGCTGCCGCGCGCTGGCTGTGGCGGCGGCTCGACCTGGGCGGCTGCGGGCGCGACGAGCTGCGCCGCGAGTGGGGCGGCGACGAGCGGTCGTTCGTCGACGGACTGACCGCGCTCGAGCTGGCAGGCCTGATCCGCCGGTTGCCGGGCGGCCAGCTGGCCCGTAGTATCTGGACCGCCTGAGGGCGCAACGCGGACCTGAACCGTCCGGCGCCCGGCCAGGCTGGCCCGCGCGCGCCCGGCCCGACGTCGCGACGCGCCGTTCCCGCTGCGAAAGGCGCCGCCCTGTCGTCACCCGTCCGCCAACGCCTGGAGTATGCCGCGCTGCGCGGTATCGGGCTGCTGGCCGCCCTGCTGCCGGCGCAGGCCCTGCTGGCGGTCGGCCGCGGGCTCGGCGCGCTGGTCTGGCGCCGGCGCCTGTACCGGGCGGCGGTCGTGCGCGACAACCTGCGGCACGCGCTTGGCGGCACGCATGACGAGGCGGCGCGCGATGCCGTCGCGGCTGCCTTCTTCCGGCACCTCGGCACCAACCTGATGGAGTTCCTGCTGCTCGGGCGCATGTCGCCGGCCCAGGTGCGCGAGCGGGTGGACCTCGTCGGCGTGGAGCACTATCGCGAGGCCGCCGCGGCGGGCCACGGCGTGCTGCTGGTCACCGGGCATTTCGGCAACTGGGAACTGCTGGCGGCGCGCCTCGGCGCCGAGGGCATTCCCGTCACGTTCCTGGGCAAGAGCCAGTCGAATGCACGGGTGGACCGCCTGCTGGCCGGCATGCGCGCGCGCGCCGGCGTGCGTGTCATCCGTTCCGGTGGTCCGCTCAAGGAGATGGTCACGGCGCTGCGCCGCGGCGAGGTGATCGGACTGGCCGCCGACCAGGACGCCGGGCCGGAGGGCTGCTTCGTGCCGTTCCTGGGACGCCGTGCCTCGTTCTACCGTGGCGCGGCCTACTTCTCCTGGAAGCTGGGGGCGCCCGTGGTCAGCGGGATGATCTTCCGGCAACCCGACGGGCGGCACCGCCTGGAACTGGGCCCGCCGTTCCGCCCGGAACCGGACTGGGACGAGGCCGTCGCCGTCGTGCGCCTTACGGAAATCTTCGCGCAACGCCTGGAGGCCGCCGTGCGTAGGGCGCCGGAGCAGTACTTCTGGACGCACCGGCGCTGGAAGACCCGACCCCCGGAGGAATCCGCGTGATCGAAGTCAGGGACCTGGTCAAGAAGTTCGGCCCGCAGAAGGCCGTCGACGGCGTCAGCTTCGACGTCGCCCGGGGCGAGCTGTTCGGCCTGCTGGGGCCCAACGGCGCCGGCAAGACCACGACGATCGGCGTGCTGTCCACGCTGCTGCGCGCGGACGGCGGCCAGGTCCGCATCGGCGGACACGACGTGGCCGCGGCGCCGGCGGAGGTCCGCCGGCTGATCGGCGTGGTCCCGCAGGAGATCGCGCTCTACACCGACCTGAACGCGCGCGACAACCTGCTGTTCTGGGGCCGCCTGCACGGCCTCGGCGGGGCCGCGCTCTCGCGGCGCGTGGAGGAACTCCTGGTCATGGCGGACCTGGCCGAGCAGGCGCGCCGCCGCGTCGAGACGTACTCGGGCGGCATGATGCGCCGCCTCAACCTCGTGGCCGGCCTGATCCACCAGCCGGAGGTGCTCTTCCTGGACGAGCCCACCGTCGGCATCGACGCCCAGGCGCGCACGCGGATCCTGGAGCTGATCGCGACGCTCGGGCGGCAGGGGCTGACCGTCATCTACACCACACACTACCTGGAAGAGGCCGAGCAGCTCTGCGACCGCATCGGCGTCATCGACCGCGGCCGCCTGGTGGCGCTGGGGGACAAGGAGTCGCTCATCGGCCAGATCGGCGACCTCGACCTGATCCGCCTCGCGCTGCCGGCGGAGCGGCGCGCGGCCTTCGCCGCCGCCTGCGGCGGCTGGGACGGTTGCGTGGAGGTCGGCGAGCGACGCGGGAAGGTGGAGGTGCGCGCGCGCGACGGCGGCGCCCTGCTGCCGCGCATCCAGTCCTGGCTGGGCGAGAACGGCCTGCCGCTCGAGCAGCTCGAGATCGAGCGCCCGAACCTCGAGACGCTCTACCTCAACCTCACCGGCCGCGGCCTGCGGGAAGAGGCGCGATGAGCCGGCTGTGGATCTTTGCGGAGCGCGACCTCCGGCGCATGGCCGCCGACCGGCGCGCCCTGGTCGTGAACCTGGCGCTGCCGCTGGTCCTCACCTCGGTGATGGGCCTGTCGTTCGGCGGCGGCATCTTCGGCCAGAAGGGCATCAGCGCCATCCCGGTGGCGCTCGTGGCGGGCGACCTGCCTGAGCCGCTGCGCGAGCGCGTCCTGGCGGGCCTGCAGGAATCCGGATTCTTCGCGCCGTTCTGGGCCGACTCCGCGAGCGCCGACGCGCTCGTGCGCGAGGGCGAGGTGGCGGCGGCCCTGGTGCTGCCGCCGCGAGCCCTGGAGCGGTTCTTCAGCGCCGATTCGCTCGCGATCGAGGTGTGGAAGGACCCAGGCAGCGAGGTCAAGGCCGGCATCGTGCAGGAGATCGTGCAGCGCGGGGTGCTGCGCGTCCAGGCGGGCGAGGCGGCCTTCCGCGCGCTCTGGCCGGAGGACTACACTCCCGCGGCCCCCGACTCGGCCGCTCTGGCGGACATGTTCCGCGGCGGCCTCGAGGATGTCTGGCGTAACCTTCGCGACCCGGACGCGGCGGGCGCGCGGGCCCGGGCCGCCGAATTCCTGGCGCGGCAGGTCGATCACCAGCTCGCGCTCGGGCGTGCGCTGTCGGCGCCGGGCGTGGGGCTGGTCGTGAGCGACAAGGCGCCCGGGGCGGCGGCCGAGGGACGCGAGGCCAACCTTTTCGACTACTTCCTGCCCAGCTTCGCCGTGTTCTTCCTGATGTTCGCCGTGGCGGCCGGCGCCCGCGACCTGCACCGCGAGCGCACGCGCCGCACGCTGCAACGGCAGCTGCTGGGTCCGGGATCCGCCTGGCCGGTCGTGGCCGGCAAGTGGGTCGCGAGCGTCATCCAGGGCGTGGCGATGCTTGGCGTGCTGCTGCTGGCCGGCGCGCTGCTCTTCCGCGTCAACCTCGGTCCGGACCCGTGGACCCTGCCGGTGGTGGTGCTGCTGACCTGCACCGCCGCGGCGGGCGTCTTCCTGCTGATGGCGCTGCTGGTGCGCACCGAGAAGGCGCTCGACAACCTGTCGACGGCCGTGATCCTGGTCTCGGCCATGCTGGGCGGCAACTTCCTGCCCGTCGACAACCTGCCGGCCTGGTCGCGCGCCGCGGGGCAGTTCTTCTTCAACTACTGGGCCAACCTCTCCTTCACGCGGGTCATCGGCGAGGACGGCTCCCTGCCGGCGATCGCGACCCCGCTGCTCGTGCTCGGGATCGCCAGCGTCGTCCTGCTGGCGGCGATCGTGGTGCTGTTCACCGCGCGCGCGCGCAAGGGAGGCTGGACGTGAACCCGCAGGTGATCGGCGCCATGGTGCGGCTGCGCCTGCTGCGGGTCCTGCGCGACCGCGGCGGGCTGGTCTGGCTGCTCGTCATGCCCATGGTCTTCTCGTACCTGATGGGCATGCTGATGGGGGATTGGAGCGGCTCGAAGCAGCCCCCGCGGCGGAAGCTGCTGGTCAGCGACCTGGACGGCGGGCCCGCCGTGGCGCTGCTGCTGGGACCGTTGCGTGCGAACGAGCAGTGGGAGGTCGCCGTGGCCGACACGGCCATCTCCGACGAGCGGGCGCGCGAGCTGGTCGAGTCGCGGCGCGCCACCGCCGTCCTGCAGGTGCCTCCCGGCTTCGGAGCGGCGCTGGCCGGCGGGCCGAAGGTGGATCTCCGCCTCGCGATCGACGGCGAGCGCCTCAGCGGGCAGTCCGCCCGCACGCTGCTCGAGCGCGAGCTGGTGCGGATGGCCACGGCGGGCGCCGCCATGACGCTGGTCGCGCCACCCGGCCAGCCTCCCGGTCGTGACGGCGCCGCCGGGTTCGACGAGGCGGCCTTCGTCGACGCCTGGGAGTCCCCGCGCGTGCGCCTGCGCGCCGCCACGCTCGGGCGCCAGGAAACCGACGACTGGGGCCTGACCCGTGCGCACCAGCACGTCGGGCCGTCGTATGTGCTGTTCTTCGTGATGATGTTCATGATGGTCTCGGCCAAGGACCTGGTGCAGGAGCGGCGCGACCGCACCCTGGCGCGGCTGGTCACCAGCCGGGCCACGTCGGTCGACCTCGTGGCCGGCTACTTCCTCGGCGGCATGGCCGTGGGCCTGGTCCAGGCCGCGATCCTCCTGGTCCTCAACGCCGTTGCATTCGGGATCGACTACGGGGATTCGCCCGCGGCCCTGGCTGCGGTCGTCGTGCTGTTCGCGGCATTCTCGTCGTCGGCGTCGATCCTGCTGGGGTCGCTCGCGCGCTCGGGGCCGCAGGCGGACGGGCTGGGCAGCGGACTGACGATGGTCCTGGCCGCGATCGGCGGCCTGTGGTGGCCGCTCGAGGTCGTACCGGCGTTCATGCAGGCGATCGGCAAGGCGCTGCCCACGGGCCAGGCCATCACCGTGTTCCACGGGCTGGTCGGCCGCGGCTGGGGCGTAGGGGAAGCGTCGACCCTGCTGGGCGGCCTGCTGCTGTGGACCGCCGCGGCCTTCACGGCCGCGGCGTGGCAGCTGCGCCGGCAGGTGAGCGCCTGACCGGCGTGATACGGCGGCCGGCGCGATTTCGGGGCGGGCGCGCGCCGGATCGCCTCAGTTGGTCGTGAAGCCGATCGAGGGGCCCTGCGGCGTCTGCCCGGCCAGCTTGATCTCGCCGTTGACCTGCTCGAAGCGCTCGATGTTCGCCGCCAGCGACTTGGCCAGCGCCTTGGCCGACTGCGGCGTCATGATGAGGCGCGCGTGCACCTTCGCCTTCGGCAGCCCGGGCACCAGGCGCGCGAAATCCAGGACGAACTCGTGGGGGCTGTGCGAGATCAGCGTCAGGTTGCTGTAGATCCCCTCGGCTTCCTTCTCGTTCAGGTCGACCGTGATGCGCTGGGGCTGCTGGGGATTCTTGCTGTCCATCGCTGGCCACTCCTGCCGGCGGGCGGCCGCCCGGCGCGTTGACACCCGCAGGGGCGGGTGGTAGGTTGCCGGCGGCCCGCTTGCCGCCGATCCCGACTCCTGACCGCCACAAGAAAGCGCCCATGAACGCGCCTGACAAGCCGATGTCCACAGCCGCCGTCCTGTCCGGCATCGCCGCCTGCCGCCTGGCGGTGGTGGGCGATGCCATGCTCGACCACTTCGTCTGGGGCAGCGTCGACCGCATCAGTCCGGAGGCGCCAGTCCCGGTCGTGCGCGTGCGCGAGGAGACGTGGAAGCTGGGCGGTGCGGCCAACGTCGCCGCCGGCATCCGCGCCCTCGGCGCCGAGGCCCGCTTCTTCGGGCTGTGCGGGCGCGACGAGGCCGCTGCGACGCTGCGCCGCCTGCTCGGCGAGCGCGGCATCGCCGCCGACGGGCTGGTCGTCGACGCGGCGCGACCGACCACGCTCAAGACCCGCATCATCGCCCACAACCAGCAGGTCTGCCGCACCGACCGCGAGGACGACGGCCCGGTCGGCGGCGAGCGGATCGCCGAGCTGGTGGCGGGCCTGCGGCGCGGCGGTCCCTTCCACGGCATCGTCCTGAGCGACTACGGCAAGGGCGTCCTGACCGAGGCGTCTCTGCCGGCGCTGCTGGGCGCGGCGCGGGAGGCCGGCGTGCCCGTGGTCGTCGATCCCAAGCGGGGCGACTACGCCAAGTACCGCGGGGCCACGTCGCTCACGCCCAACCAGCGCGAGGCCGAGCTGGCCTGCGGCCACGCCATCGGCGGGCCGGACGACCTGCGGCGCGCGGGGCGCCGCCTGCTGGAACTGACCGACGCCGATGCGGTCCTGATCACCCGCGGCGAGCACGGGATGGCCCTCTATGAGCGTGCCGGCGCCGAGCATCACCTGCCGGCAGCCGCCACCACCGTCTACGACGTGACCGGGGCCGGCGACACCGTGATCGCCGTCTACACCGCCTGCCTGGCCGCCGGCGCGGCGCACCTCGAGGCGGCCCGCCTGGCCAACCACGCCGCCGGGCTGGCCGTGCGCGAACTGGGTACCGCGGCCGTCACCCTGGACCAGCTGCGCGCCGTGCTGCCGCCCGGTGCGCTTCCATGAACGGGGCGCTTCGATGAACGGGGACCGGCGATGAACAGGAATCTCCGATGAACGGCCGCCTGGCGCCGGCCCCGGTGCTCGGCCGGGGTGAACTGGCCGCCTGGGCCCAGTCCCGGCGCACGGCCGGCCGCACCATCGCGTTCACCAACGGCTGCTTCGACCTTGTGCATTCCGGTCACCTGGCCAGCCTGGAACAGGCGGCCGCCGCCGCCGATGAATTGATTGTCGCTCTCAACAGCGATGCCTCGGTCGCCCGCCTGAAGGGCGCCGGCCGCCCGATCCTGCCGGAAAACGACAGGGCGGCGCTAATGGCAGCCTTGCGACCGGTTTCCGCGGTCACCATATTCGACGAACCGACACCGCTGGAGACCATTCTCCTGATCCGGCCGGACGTGCTCGTCAAGGGGTCCGAGTACGCGGACGCCGACATCGTGGGCGCCCGTGAAGTCGTTGCTGCCGGGGGCCGCGTGCTGCGCGTGCCGATGGTGCCGGGCTGGTCGACCTCGCAGATCATCGCCGCCATCAGGAGGCTGCCCTGACAGCCGTGCCTGTCGGCGGCGTTCCGGCTGCGGCCGGAACCATTGAGGGGACGGCATGAGCAGGATCAAGGTCATCATCCTGGGCGCCGCCGGGCGCGACTTCCACAACTTCAACTGCGTCTACCGGAAAAATCCCGCCTACGAGGTGGTCGCCTTCACGGCCACACAGATTCCCGACATCGACGGTCGGCGCTACCCGGCTTCCCTGGCCGGGCCGCACTACCCCGAGGGGATCCCCATCGAGGACGAGTCGGTGCTGCCGGACCTCATCGCCCGCACGGGCGCCGAGCTCTGCGTCATGGCCTACAGCGACCGCAGCTACCAGCAGGTGATGAGCCTGGCCTCCATCGTGAACGCGGCGGGCGCCGACTTCACCATGCTGGGCGAGCGGCTGACCGAGCTGAAGAGCAGCAAGCCGGTCATCAGCGTGGGCGCCGTGCGAACGGGCTGCGGCAAGAGCCAGACCAGCCGGCGCATCTGTGAGATCCTGCGCAAGGCGGGCAAGAAGGTCGTCGCCGTCCGGCACCCGATGCCCTACGGCAACCTCGAGGCCCAGCGCGTGCAGCGCTTCGCCACCATCGCGGACCTGGCCAAGCACAACTGCACCATAGAGGAGATGGAGGAGTACGAGCCGCACGTGGCGGTCGGCGGCGTCATCTATGCCGGCGTCGACTACGAGGCCATCCTGCGCGAGGCCGAGAAGGAAGCGGACATCATCCTCTGGGACGGCGGCAACAACGACACGCCGTTCTTCCGGAGCGACCTGCACATCGTCGTGGCCGACCCGCACCGCGCCGGCCACGAGACCTCGTACTATCCCAGCGAGACGAACGTGCGCCTGGCCGACGTCGTGGTCATCAACAAGGTCGTCGAGGCCGAGTTCGAGGCCATCGAGGCCGTGCGCGAGAACATCCGCTCGGTCAACCCGAAGGCCGTGATCATCGACGCCGCCAGCCCGCTGACGATCACCGGTGCCACCGACCTGGTCGGCAAGCGCGTGCTCGTGGTGGAGGACGGCCCGACGCTCACCCACGGCGACATGAAGTACGGCGCCGGCGTGGTGGCCGCGATGCGCCTGGGTGCCGGCGAGCTGGTCGACCCGCGCCCCTGGGCGAAGGGCCGCCTGGCCGAGACGTTCGAGCACTACCCTGAGATCGGCACGCTGCTGCCGGCCATGGGCTACGGCGACGAGCAGAAGGCCGACCTCGAGGCGACCATCAATGCGGTCGAGTGCGACGTGGTGGTCATCGGCACTCCGATCGACCTCAATCGCATCGTGAAGATCAAGCGGCCCACGGTGCGCGTGGGCTACGAGCTCCAGGAGATCGGTTCGCCGAACCTGGAGCAGGTGCTGGCCCGGTTCACCGGCTAGCGGAGGGTCCGGCAGGACGCGACAAGGAAGCGGGCGGGGGGGGGGCCCCCCCCGCCCCCCACCCCCCCCCGGGGGTGGGT
>JAYRFB010000070.1:0-1618 GCA_041908585.1 Candidatus Krumholzibacteriia bacterium | reverse complement strand
TGACGGTCGGAGTGCGCCGCGGCAGCGTGCTGCTGTCGCTGCTGGTGCTGCCACTCGCGATGCCGATGCTGATCTTCGGTTCGCGGGCGGTCAGCATGGCGATGGACGGCGACTCGGCGGCCGGGCCCCTGCAACTGCTGGCGGCCATCTTTTTCCTGGTGCTGAGCCTCGGGCCGGTGGCGATGTCCGCCGCGATCCGCATCAGCGTGGAGAACTGACCGGGCCCCGCGGCCCGCGCAAAGGAACGACATGTGGACCTGGTTTCATAAGCTCGCCTCGCCCCCGCATGCCTACCGGCTGCTCGGCCGCTTCGCCCCCTGGTTCGGCTGGCCGGCGCTGGCGCTGATCCTGCTCGCCACCTGGTGGGGCCTGTACAAAGCGCCGATGGACTACCAGCAGAAGGACGCGTTCCGCATCCTCTACGTGCACGCGCCGAGCGCGTGGATGTCGATGTTCGCGTACGTGCTGCTGGCGGTCGCCGCCGCCGTGGGCCTCGTCTGGCGGATCAAGCTCGCGCACGCGGCCGCCGCGGCCGCGGCCCCGGTCGGCGCCTCGTTCACGTTCCTGGCGCTCGCGACTGGCTCCATCTGGGGCAAGCCGATGTGGGGCACCTGGTGGGTGTGGGACGCGCGCCTCACCTCCGAGCTGATCCTGCTGTTCCTGTACCTCGGCTACATGGCGCTGCGCTCGTCGTTCGACGACCCGCAGCGCGCCGACCGTGCGAGCGCGGTGCTGGCGATCGTCGGTGTGATCAACATCCCGATCATCCACTACTCGGTCGAGTGGTGGTCCACGCTGCACCAGCCCGCCAGCGTGACCAAGCTCGCAAAGCCGTCGATTGCGCTGCCGATGCTGATCCCGTTGTTCATCATGATCGCCGGTTTGCAGTTCTACTTCGGCTGGCTGATGTGCAAGCGCATGCGCGCGGAAATCCTCCGCCGCGAGCGCAACGCCTCGTGGCTCAAGGAGGCCTGAACGATGTCCTTCAGCGAATTCCTGCACATGAGCGGCTACGCCGGCTACGTCTGGACCTCGTACGGACTGACGCTGCTGGTGCTGGTGCTCAACTTCGTCTCTGCGCGGCGGCTGGAGGCCGAGCAGCAGCGCCTGGCACTGCGCAGATCCAGCATCGATAAGGAGGATGCGGCATGACCCCCCGTCAGAAGCGTCTCACCACCGTGGTGGTGATCCTTGCCGGCGTCGGCATCGCGACAGCGTTCGCGCTGAAGGCGTTCCAGAAGAATTTGCTGTACTACTACAGCCCGACCCAGGTCGCCGCCGGAGAGGCGCCGTCGAGCCGCAGCTTCCGCGTCGGCGGACTGGTGGAGCAGGGCAGCGTCAAGCGCGAGCCCGGCAGCATGGTCGTGCACTTCACGCTGACCGACTACGGCAAGGAACTGGTCGTGTCCTACGACAAGATCCTGCCGGACCTGTTCCGCGAGGGGCAGGGCGTGATCGCCCGAGGGCGCATGGGCGACGACGGCATGTTCGTCGCCGAGGAGGTGCTGGCCAAGCACGACGAGAACTACATGCCGCCGGAAGTGAAGCAGAGCCTGCAACCGCACGCCGACGCGGCGCAGGGGGCCGCGACCGCCGGACAGGGCAGCACCTGAACCGG
>JAYRFB010000069.1:0-8519 GCA_041908585.1 Candidatus Krumholzibacteriia bacterium | reverse complement strand
GAGCCGAAGCGCCAGGTGCATACCGCCTCCATCGCGTGGCCGCCGCGCGGACGGTCGCGCGGAGACCCCATATCGGATGCTTTTTGCCCGGTATTGAGCCCGCATTACGGCGCCCTGCCCGGGACGGGTGCTGCCCTTTGGCGTCCCGGCGTGGCCGGTTGCGCCGCAAGGGGCTCGATCACAACATGTTACGAATCACGGACAGGGGATCTCTGCAACCGGCGTGCCGTCGGTCTCCACGCGCGCCGGTGGCCCGGCACAGGCCCGGCAGCAGCGCCCGGACACGGCGGGAAGGAAGCGGGAACGATCAGAAGGAACGCAGGACGAGGCTGTCGGTGAACGCCGGCGCGACGGTCACCAGCGGCAGCAGCGGCGACTCGACCCAGAGCGTGTCGCGCGAACCGGCCACCGGCTGCAGCAGCACCGCGGCGATGTCATCGCGCGCCGCGGCGGCGCGTCGGGCCTCGACGGGCCCGAGCACGAACAGCGCGGTCGACCAGGCGTCGGCCACCGCGGCGCGGTCGGCGACGACGGTCGCCGAGGACAGCCCGTGCGCCGGCCAGCCCGTGCGCGGGTCCAGGATGTGGCCGTAGCGGCGGCCGCCCTCGCTGACGAACTGCACGTAGTCACCGGATGTCGAGACGCAGCGGTCGTGCAGGCGGAGCGTCGCCAGGTACGGACCGCGGTCGCGCGGGTCGCGGATGCCGACCACCCAGCCGGCGTGGCCGGGCGCATCACCTATCGCGGCCATGTTGCCGGTCAGGTCGACCAGCGCGTCGGTCACTCCCGCCCCTCGCAGCAGCGCCGCCACACGGTCGACGCCGTGCCCCTTGGCGATGCCGCCGAGGTCGATGCGCATGCCCGCCGCCGGCAGGCGCAGGCGACCGCCCTCGGGATCCCATTCCACGCGCTCCCAGCCGACCAGCTCGCGCGCGCGCTCCAACGCCGCGGCGTCCGGCACGCGCGGCGTGCCGCCGAGGAATCCCCACAGGCGCACCAGCGGCTCGACGGTGATGTCGAAGGCGCCGCCGCTGGCGGCGGTGACCTCGCCGGCCAGTCGCACGACGTCCGCGACCTCCGGTTCGACCGGCGTGGCGGGGCCGCCGGCCGCGCCGTTGAGGCGCGCCACCTCGCTGGTCGTCGTCCAGTTGGTCATCAGCGAGTCGGTGTGGTGGAAGGAGAGCAGCGCCGTGCGCGCCAGCTCAGCCACGGCGGCGGAGTCGGGGGTCACCATCGTGAGCGAGGCCCACGAGCCCATGGTGCGCGTGCGGAAGGCGACCGCGCGCGGGGATCCCGGGCCGCCCGCGCGCAACGGCACGGTCGCGGCCGCCAGCGCCAGCAGGCACGCGGCGGCCACGACCATTCCCTGAACTCGGCGTCTCGGCTGCATCATCGAGCGGGACCTCCCTGTCCCTGACGTCAGGCGAGCGACGGCGCCCGGCCTACCGGTACCAGGCCTTCAGCGCGCCCCAGTGCAGCGACTCGGTCGCCACCGACTCGCACGCGTCGCCGATGCCGTCGTTGTCCGAGTCGGCCTGGTCCACGTTTGTGATCGAGGGACAATTGTCGCACGCATCGCCGGCCGCGTCGTTGTCCATGTCCGCCTGCGACGGGTTGGAGACGTAAGGGCAATTGTCCATGTACGTCGGCAACCCGTCAAAATCGGGGTCGCTGATCGCCTCGCACGCATCGCCGATGCCGTTGCTGTTCGCATCGGCCTGGTTCGAGTTGGCGATCGTCAGGCAGTTGTCGCACCCGTTGCCGACGCCATCGGCGTCCATGTCCGCCTGCGTCGGGTCGGAGATGAACGGGCAGTTGTCGCAGGGATCCCCGACGCCGTCACCATCCAGATCGGCCTGGCTCGGGTTGGACACGAGCGGGCAATTGTCGATGGCATCGTCGAAGCCGTCGCCGTCCGAATCGATGGCCAAGGCCGGCAGGGCCAGCAGCATCGCCAGCACGAGGACGAGAGAAGGCAGCAGGGACCGCATGGGCGAGGACACGTCGGGACCTCCGGGGCAGGGAGCGCAGGACTGGGGTGGCGGGTTGCCGCAACCGTGATCGAGTGTAGCATAATATCAGGAGTGCAATCCACCCGTATAAGCCCGCCCGAAGGAGCCCTCCATGCCCTACGTCGACGGCTTCCTGCTCCCTGTCCCGGTCAAGAACATCCCCGCCTACCGCCGGATGGCGCGCCTGGCCGGCAAGGTCTGGCTCGAGCACGGCGCGCTCGAGTTCCGCGAATGCCAGGCCGACGACCTCGGTTCGCCGATGGGCGCGATCTTCCGCGACGCGGTCAAGCTCAAGCGCGGGGAGACGGTCTTCTTTTCCTACATCACCTACAAGTCGCGCGCCCACCGCGACCGCGTCAACGCCAAGGTCATGAAGGACCCCCGCCTGGGCGCGATGATGGAGGGCAAGGAGATGCCCTTCGACGTCAAGCGGATGGCGTTCGGCGGCTTCAAGGCGCTGGTGGACCTGCGGTCGGCGGGTTGACGGCAAACGGAGCGGGACCGGAGCGCCGTCGCGCGCCGGTCCCGCAGCCCGCTCGCGCGGGCGCCTACCTCACCAGCACCAGCTTGAGCGCCGCGCTCTCGCCGCCGCTCCGCAGCCGCGCCACGTAGATGCCCGCCGCCGCGTCGCGCCCCTGGTCGTCGCGACCGTCCCAGGTGACGGGCAGCCGTCCGGCCGCCACCGTGCCGTCCAGCAGCCGCCGCACCAGACGCCCGCGCGCGTCGAACACCTCGAGCACGGCCCGGCCGCCCTGCGGGATGTCGCAGAGGATCGTCGTCAGCGGATTGAACGGATTCGGCTGCGCCCCGGCCAGCGCCAGCTTCGCCGGCGGCAACGTCCTCTCCACCGCCGCCGCCGGGTTCTCGACCACCTGCAGCACCATGTTCACCGGCAGCAGCCCCAGGCGCTGCACGTACCCGGCGGGCCAGGCGACGTGCAGCGAGTCGACGCGCGCATCGGCCCCGAGCCCGAACTCGACCCGCAGGTCGCCCTGTCCGGGTCCCGCCGTCATGTCGGAGATCTCGCGCATCTGCCTGCCCAGTGTCGGGGACCAGACGGTCACCCGCGTCCCGATCGCCGAGCGGTTGCGACCCACCCCGGTCAGATTCACGTGCAGCCAGGAATTGCCGTTGTTGAGATCGTTCCGCATGAGCCGGTTCGCCGAGCCCCAGTTGGCCAGGTACAGGTCCAGGTCGCCGTCTTGGTCGTAGTCGGCGAACGCCGCCGCGCGCCCGAGTCCCTGGTCGCCGAGCGGCCCGTTGGTGTCGTCGCTGAAGACGCCGCCGCCGTCGTTGCGCAGCAGCCGGTTCGCCACGCAGCCGAAGCCGGACATGCATCCGTTGACGACATAGAGGTCCAGGTCGCCGTCGTTGTCGTAGTCGCCCCAGCAGGCGCCGTAGCCGCCGCCGGTGTCGCCCAGCGGGCCGGCCGTCACGTCGACGAAGGCGCCGCCGCCGTCGTTGCGCAGCAGGCGGTTCGGCGCGCCGGTGCCCTTGACCAGGTACAGGTCCAGGTCGCCGTCGTTGTCGTAGTCGCCCCAGCAGGCCCCGAACGAGGGACCCGTGTCCAGCAGCGGCCCGGTGGTCACGTCGGTGAACACGGGCCAGTCGTTGCGCAACATGCGGCTCGTCTGCGTGTCGTAATGGGTCAGGAAGCAGTCCGCATCGCCGTCGTTGTCGTAGTCCGCCCAGGCGGCGTCGCGGGAATCGCCGGGGTCGTCGAGGGGCGGCTGCGTCAGGTCGAGGAAGCCGCCGGGGCCGTGCGGGAACCCGTGGTTCATGAACAACCTGTCCGACATTCCGTTGACGTTTGTGACGTGCAGGTCCAGCCAGCCGTCCCGGTCCACGTCCACCCAGGTCACGCCGGCCGCGTCGCCGGGATCGCTCTCGGGCATTCGCATCTGGTCGGTGAACGGGACGATGTCGTTGCGCAGGAGCCGGTTCGGCGCCTGGAAGTTGCCCACGTACAGGTCCGGATCGCCGTCGTTGTCGTAGTCGCCCCACTCGGCGGCGGCGCCGGCGGCCTGGTTGGCCTCGGGCATCGTCGTGAAGTCCATGAACACGCCGCCGCCGAAGTTCTCCAGCAGCTTCGCCGTGCTCTGGAAGTTCACCACGTACAGATCCGGATCGCCGTCGCCTTCCCGGTCGCCCCAGGCGATCGAATTGGTGAGCCCCGTGTCGCCCAGCGGTCCGCTGGTCACGTCGGTCCACGACGCGGCCGGCGTCAGCTGCGTGATCGCCGCCAGCAGGTCCGGCCGCGGCCCGATCGGCTTGGTGCCGACCGAGTCCTGCGGCGTGCCGGTCAGCTTCAGCGTGGCGCGCATGACCGCCGGGGTGATGGGCGTCGCCTGCCCCAGGCCCGCCCACCAGCCCTGCAGGCAGGCCACCGCCCCGGCCACCACCGGCGAGGCGCTGGAGGTGCCGTTGAACGTCTGCGTGTAGTGCAGGTTCACGCCCTCGCTGCTGTGCAGGTCGGCGTTGTGGCCGGTCGTCACCACGTTCTCGCCCCAGCCCTGCAGGTCGAAGCGCGGTCCGTAGCTGGAGAAGCCCATGCGCACGCGGTCGCCGCGCAGCGTCAGGCCGGTGCCGCCGGCGCCGACGATGATGGCGCCCGAGTCGCCGGCCCAGTTCATGGCGCCGGTGTCCACGTTGCCGTTGCCGCCCGCCTCGACCACGTGGATGCCCAGCGCGACCGCCGCCTGGATCGCCAGGTAGACCGAGTTCTGTCCCTGCGACATGCCCGTCGTCGCGTTCCACCACTCGATGGGCACGAACTTGCCCTGGCGCGCGGTGCCGGAGTAGTCCCACTGCTGCTCCAGCACCATCACGTCGCCCGCCCCCAGCGCGCCGGCGGCGGCCTGGATCGCGCCCGACGGATTCCAGAACGGCGTCGAGCCGTAGAACGTGCCGCACGTCAGCAGGGACGCGCCGTGGCTGATGCCGGTCGTCCCCCAGCCGTTGCTGTCGCTGGCCAGCACGCCGACCACGCCGGTCCCGTGCGGCGCGCTGGCGTTGGGCGTGCCAAGGAAGGGATCGACCGCACTGGAGATGAGCTGCGAAGCCAGGTTGGCCTTCGTCACGTCCAGGTGGTTGTGGTTCCAGTCGTACTCCAGGTCGCAGATGGTCACGCCCGCGCCCGTGCCGCCTGTCAGCGACCAGGCATAGAGCGCGTTGATCCCGGCCGGCGGCAGCATCGGCGAGTTCAGGTAGCGCTGCAGGCTGACGAACGATCCCGGCACCGGCAGCTCCTGCGGCAGCGGCACCGGGTACGCGGCCATCACGCCCGGCAGCGCCTCGAGGTCCGCCGCCAGCAGCCACAGCGCCGGCTCGGGCAGCAGGAAGCGCAGGACGTACATGTTGTTCAGGTTGTAGAGGTCCTGGCCGGTCCGCGCCTCCCCCTCGACCTCCCACATGTCGAGGACGGGCTCCGGCACGTCGGACAGGCGCTGCCACTCGTACGGGCGCGGCTGCAGCACCGCTTCGATGCCGGCGGTCGCGTCCAGGCCGCTCTGGTCGACCAGGATGCCGCCGACCAGGCGCACCGCGCTTTCGGGGATGAACAGGATCTCGAGGAGGTTCGGTTCGGCGGGGTAGCGTTCCTGGGCTGCGGCGGGCGCCGCGACGGTCAGGCAGGCGAGCATCAGTGCGCACGCCGCCGGGATGGAGCGGATGGGCATCGCGTCTCCTCCTGTGCTCAGGTGCGTTCTGCGGTTGTCCCCATGGTAGCACATTTCGAATATTGTCTCTCGTTATCGAAAACAGGAGCATAGGACTCCCTGACGGCCAGGCCGCCGGGGCTGCCGGGCGCGCCGGCTCCAGCAACTTCGGGCAAGCCCGCCGCGTGCTGTTAAATCTATATCAGCAAACAAGATCGATATTGCTTGCCGCCCGCGCGCCGGGCGACCTATGTTGCGTTCGCATATCCGGCCCCGGTCCGCCCCTGCGGCGCCCCGTCGCCCGGCAAAGTCATGCCCCGACCCCCGCGGACAAGGATGTGCCCCGGGCCGGGGCTGAACCCCGGGATCCCTCCGACATGAACTGGCTTTCCCCCGACCTCACGCCGAAGCTCGTCACCACCCTCCGCGAAGGCTACACCCGCCGCGACCTGACCCGCGATGTGCTCGCCGGCCTGGTCGTGGGCATCGTCGCCCTGCCGCTGAGCATCGCCTTCGGCATCGCCTCGGGCGTCCGGCCCGAGCAGGGCCTGTTCACGGCGATCGTTGCGGGATTCCTCATCTCGGCGCTCGGCGGCAGCCGCGTGCAGATCGGCGGGCCCACCGGCGCCTTCGTGGTCATCGTCGCCGGCATCGTTGCCAAGTTCGGCTACGCGGGCCTGGCCATCGCCACGATCATGGCAGGCGCCCTGCTGGTGGCGATGTCGATCGCGCGCCTGGGCAACGTCATCAAGTTCATCCCGTACCCGGTCATCATCGGTTTCACCAGCGGCATCGCGATCATCATCGCCATGGGCCAGCTGGGCGATGCGCTGGGCCTGCCGGGAGGCGAGGCGCCCGCCCACTTCTGGCCGCGCTGTCTCTATTATATACGGAGCCTGCCGTCGACGAACCTGACCGCGGCGGCGATCTGCCTGGGTTCCGTGATCATCACCAGGCAGTGGTCCCGCGTGACGGCGCGCGTGCCCGGCCCGTTGGTGGCCCTGCTGCTGACCACCGTGATCGTGCGCGTCTTCGAGCTGCCGGTCGACACCATCGGCAGCCGTTTCGGAGAGGTGCCGACGGGCCTGCCGAAGCCCTCGCTGCCGCACTTCGATTTCTCGCAGCTCGGCGCGCTGTTCTCGCCGGCGCTGTCGATCGCCCTACTGGGCGCCATCGAGTCGCTGCTCAGCGCCATGGTGGCCGACGGCATGATCGGCGGGCGCCACCGCGCCAACGCCGAGCTGATGGGCCAGGGCATCGCCAACCTGGTGGTGCCGTTCTTCGGCGGCATCCCCGCCACCGGCGCCATCGCGCGTACCGCCACCAACGTGAAGAACGGCGGACGCTCGCCGATCGCCGGCATCGTGCACGCCCTGACGCTGCTGCTGATCCTGATGGTGGCCGGCAAGTGGGCCGCCTACATCCCGCTCGCGACGCTGGCGGGCATCCTGCTTGTCGTGGCCTACAACATGAGCGAGTGGCGCGTCTTCCGGCAGCTGCTGCGCTCGCCGCGCGGCGACGTGCTGGTGCTGCTGTCGACGTTCGTGCTGACGGTGGTCGTCGACCTCAACGTCGCGATCCAGGTCGGGATGGTGCTCTCGTCGGTGCTGCTGATGCTGCGCATGGCCGAGGTCACGCAGGTGCGGGCCGTTCGCGACGCGCTCGACTACGAGACGGCGCCGGGCGATCCCGCCACGCCGGTCGAGCTTCCGCCCGAGGTGGCGGTCTTCGAGATCAACGGCACCTTCTGCTTCGGCGCCGCGCGCTCGTTCACCGAGACGCTGCAGGCCGACCGCCGCCGCCCCCGCGTGGTGATCCTGCGCATGCGGCACGTCATGGCCATCGACGCCACCGGCCTGCACGCGCTGGAGGACGTGCGGAACCGGCTGCGCCAACAGGGCGCCGAACTGCTGCTGTCGGGCGTGCACGCGCAGCCGCTGGCGGCCATGACGCGCGCCGGGGCCGTCCAGCACATCGGGATCGACCACATGTTCTCGACGTTCCCTGACGCCGTTGAGCACGCGCGGGAGCTGCTGGCCCGGGGCCATCCGGCGGAGCCGGTTGCCGAACCGGGTGACCACCGCTAGCCTGTCTTCCCGTGCCCGGGCGCCCGCGCCCGCGACGGCCCGTTTCCGTCACCCCGTCCGAAAGGACCCGACATGCGGATGCCGACCCCGAGGATCGCCCTCGCCCTGGCCCTGCTGCTGGCCGCCGTGCCCGCCCTGGCCCAGGAGGGCCAGATGGACCCCAAGGCCATGGAAGAGATGATGATGAAGCTGGCGGCGCCCGGCGCCCCGCACCAGCACCTGGCCTCGCTGGCCGGCAAGTGGAACGCCACGACGACCATGTACATGGATGCCGCCACGCCGACGACCTCGCCCGGTACCATCACCTTCGAGTCGGTGCTGGGCGGCCGCTACCTGCTGGGCCGCTACCAGATGACCTTCATGGGCCAGCCGATGGAAGGCCTGAGCCTCGACGGCTACGACAACACCAAGCAGGAGTACTTCAGCCTGTGGTTCGACTCGATGGGCACCGGCTTCTATGAGGCGCGCGGCAAGGCCTCGGCCGACGGCAAGACCGTCTCGCTGGCCGGCACCATGGAGATGGGCCCGATGGCGATCCCCTCGCGCTCGGAGACCGTGTACGTCGACAAGGACACGGTCCAGTTCACGATGTGGCACACCATGGGCGGCCAGGAGATGAAGGCCATGTTCATGGAGTACAAGCGCGCGAAGTAGGCGGCGCCGCGTGGATGTCGACGCCCGACAGGAAGGGCCGCGCCCGTCGTGACGGCGCGGCCCACGTCTCTTGCCGTTAGTCGTGCCACACGCGGGGTTCCCTGCCCGCG
>JAYRFB010000068.1:0-9525 GCA_041908585.1 Candidatus Krumholzibacteriia bacterium | reverse complement strand
TTGTTCCCTGCTCGGAGCGCTGCTTGAGAATATTCACGGCGATCAGACTATGCCGTATTATCCGGCCGTGCGTGAAGATGCCGCCTTTGGTCTCGCTGCCGGCGCGTATCTCGCGGGCCGCAAGCCGGCCGTGCTGACGACGGCGCCGGCGGCGGTCCACGCCTGGACCCCGGCCGCGTTGAGCCTCTGGCCATAGAGGTCGAGGCCCGTGCTGCCGAAGTCGCGCTCGTCCTCCCAGAACGCCAGCACGCCGCCCGCGCCGTCGGCCACCGCGCGCGGCGCGCCCTGGGCCAGTCCCACGCCGCAGACGACGGCACCTCCGCTGCCCCACGTAAGGGTTCCGGATGAGGTGATCCGCTGCGCGTAGATGTCGCCGCCGGCAGTGCGCGAATCGACGAATACGACGACGGCCACGCCCGTCTCCGTGTTGACCAGGGCGGGATCGACCTGCGCCGAGGCCGAGCCGGCGACCGCCGCCACACCGCCGGTGCCCAGCACGCGCGCGCCCGAGGCGTTCAGGCGCTGCAGGTAGACGTGGTACTGGAGGGCATCCTGGCTGTCCACGGCGGCCAGGAACGCCCCGCCCTGGCCGTCACCGACCAGCGCGAACTCCGTGAAGAAGCCCGCCGACTGGTACGCCAGCACGCCGTCGGTCGCCCAGGCGCGCGACCCGGAGGGATTGACGCGCTGGGCATAGATCGCCGGGTTGCCGCCGCCGCGCGCGTCGACCCAGGCCACGATCCAGCCGCCGAGCCCGTCCGGCGCGACCTGCACGGAATGCTGGGCGGCCGTGTTGGTGCAGAGCGCGTCGTTGACGATGGCGTCGTGCGACCAGGTGGCTCCGGCGGGGGCAGCTGCCGCCAGCGTCAGCAGGACGCCGGCCAGCGGGCACGCCGGCAGAAGGTGGCGAACATTCCAGGCCATCGCGCCCGACCTCCGCTGCGGGGTGATCCGACCGCCGGCACCCGATGGCCGCACGGGCGGGAGTGTACCCGCTGCAGGGTAAGGCAGGAGGGCTGGCGCGCCAAGGGGCAACCGCCGGCGGGTCGCCCCGGCTCAGATGTCGATGCCGTAGCGGTCGCCCAGGACCGCCAGGTGGTGCAGCTCGTGCCCGGCGATGAGCCAGGGCACGGCCGACGCCGCCAGCTCGACGCCGTTGGCGCGGCCTCGCCGCGCGCGCGCGGCGGCATCGAAGCTGCGCAGCAGGCGAAGGTGGTCCGTGCGCGCAACGTGATGCTCGCGCCACAGCTCGTCCAGGCGGCGGCCGCCGGCGTTCGAATTGGCGCCCCAGACGACCTCGTCCATGCCCGGCTGCTCGTTCGGCTCGCCCCGCGCGATCCAGAGCGCGCGGAACACGAACACGCGCTCGGTGTCGACCATGTGGCCGAGCACTTCCTTGACCGACCACTTACCGGGAGCGTAGCGGCGCTCGCCGTCGCTCTCGCTGAGCTTCTTGAAGCCCTCCATGATCGCCAGGCCCTGCCGCCGCAGGCAGGCCAGGGCGTCGGTCTCGCCCTCCGGCACCAGGTCCAGGTACCGCTGGTGGTACGGATGGTAGTCGCCGGGCTGCGGGCGCGGGTAGGTGGGCTTCATCGGTTTCCTTACCGGGCGCGCGGGTGTCGTCACCACGAGCGCCGGGGCGCCGGCGCGCCCCGGTCGTGCGATTCGTTCACGCGCAGGGTGCCGCCGCGCCAGGCTTGCCCGTCCAGCTCGGCCACCGCCGCGGCACCGGCGCCGGCAGCCATGGTCGCGAAGCCGAACCCGCGCGGCCGTCCCGTCTCGCGATCGACCACCAGGTCCACGGCGAGCACCTCCCCGAACGGCTCCAGCAGCGCGCGCACGTCCGCCGCCGAGGCTCCGTCGGGAAGGCCGCCCAGGTAGATGCGCAGCGTCCCGCTCACTTCACCGTGAGGTCCAGTTCCACCGGCAGGCTGGCCGGGGCCAGGCAGGTCTTGTCGTCGCAGGCCTGCACGGTCACCCCCAGCTTCACCTTGTGCACCCCGGGCGCCAGCGACTCGGGAACCACGGCCTCGGCCTTGATGACCTGGCTGCCCTCGATCATCATGACCTTCTCGCCGAAGAACTCGCCGGGCTCGCCCTCAGGGTAGGAGGCATCGAACTCCTCGAGCGGGAACGTGTCGTCCGGCACCAGGTCCACGCCGATGAAGTTCGTGTCACCGTGGGCGTAGAGGTGCCACTTGGGGGCGATGGCCAGCGTCACGTCGAAGGTGATCCGCTGCCCGCGCGCGGCGGCCAGCGCCTTCTGGCGCGGCGCGGCCTTGACCACGTCACCGGAGCCCTTGAGCGCGGCCAGGGCCGGGGCGGGCGTCGAGGCAGCCAGGCCCAGGACGGGCAGCAGCAGCGCGAGGAGGATGGAACGCTTCATCGGGGGCTCTCCTTCAGGCGACAGGGTCGGGGTTGGCTTCCAGGAGGCGGTCGGCCGCGTGCCGGATGACGCCGACCAGCCGCTCGATGTCCGCCTGCTCCATGTTGCGGTTCTCGACGTTCACGCGCAAGGCCACCTGGCCATCCAGCACGGTGAAGCTGAACCAGGCGTCACCCTCACGCTCGACCAGGTCCTGCAGCTCGCGGTTGAGGCGATCGCCCTGTTCGGGCGTGAAACGCAAACTCCCGTCTGCCCGGCGCGGTTCCCAGCGGAAGTTGCAGATGCCCAGCGTGTTGGGCCCCAGGATGCGGAAGTCCGGTTGCCGCCGCATCCGCGCCGCCAGGACGCGCGCCAGTTCGATGTCCTTCTCCACCCACGCCGCGTACTGGCGCCGTCCCACGGCCCGCAGGGCCAGCCACAGCTTCAGCGCGTTCAGCCGCCGGCTGCCCTGGATGCCGTACTGGAAGAAGTTCACCTTGTCGCCGTGATGGAAGCCGCGCCGGTCGGGAGGCGGCGGCGCGCCCGCGTCGGCCCCGCGCTGCGCGCGCTCCATGTAGTACTCCGGGTGCACGAGGAAGCTGCGCCGCAGGAAGTCGCCGTCACGGACCAGGATGCCACCGGCCGAGAACGGCATGTACAGCCACTTGTGCGGGTCGACCGTGATCGAGTCCGCCCGGTCGATGCCCCTGAGCATCGAGCGGTACATCTCGCTGAGCATCACCGCGCCGCCGTACGCCGCGTCGACGTGGAACCAGCAGCCGTACTGCGCCGCCAGCGCCGCCAACCGGTCGAGCTTGTCGATGCTGCCGGTGTTCGTCGTGCCGGCGATACCGATGATGCAGGCGGGCTTGAGCCCGGCCTGGCGATCCGCCGAGATCGCGGCCTCGAGCGCCGCAAGGTCGACGCGGTACAGTTCGTCGACCGGGATGCGGCGCAGCTGGGCACGGCCCAGCCCCAGCAGGTCCACGGCCTTCTCGAAGCTGTAGTGCGCCTGCGCCGACACATAGAACGTCAGTCGCGCCAGCTCCGGTCCCGGAGCCGAACTGTCGCCCGGCCGCGAGAGGTCCCGCCCCAGCACCCGGTTGATGGCCAGCTTGAGGCCGGTGATGTTGGCCAGCGAGCCGCCGTCGGTCATGGTGCCGAAGCTGCGGTCGGGCAGCCCGAACAGGTCGCACAGCCAGCGGATCACGCGCTTCTCGATGGCGGTCCCGGACGGCGCGTGGCGCCAGGACGCCGTGTTCTGGTTCATCGCCGCGCAGAGCGCCTCGCTGAAGATCGCCAGGGGCAGCGGGGCCGGGTTCATCATCCCGAAATAGCGGCGACTGCCGATGGCCATCGTGTTCGGGAAGACCCGGTTGCGGCAGTCCTGCACCAGGTCGGCGAACGGGGTGCCCTCCTCGGGCAGCGGCTCGGCGAAGGTGTCGTCAAGCCCGGCAGGGGTGAGCGGGCCGTAGACCCGGCGCCCTTCGAGGCCCTGAAGGTACTCGACCGCCAGGTCCACCATGGCATAGCCCATCTCGCGCAACCCGACGTCGTCGAGGGCGTCACCGGCGCGCTCGCGCTTGTCGACGGCGGGTTCCTCGGGCTTCGGCGCCGCGTACGGGCGCGGCGGGCGCGAAAGATCGTCGGCGCGTCCGGTCATGCCGTCTCCTCCCGCGGGGACCGCGGACCGGAGGGCGGGAAGGTGCCCGCGGCGATCCCGCGCAGCACCTCGGCGGCGCCCCCGGCCGCCACCTCCCCGGTCACGAAGTCCGCCCTCGCGGCCACGTCGCCCGGGCTGCCCGCCATGGCGACGCTGACGCCGGCCCAGGCGAACATGTCCAGGTCGTTGTAGTTGTCGCCGATGGCGACGGTGCGCTCGCGCGCGATGCCGCAATGCGCCGCCAGGGTGCGCAGGCCGGCGCCCTTGTCGCTGGCGACGTGGAACGCCTCGGCCCAGTAGTAGGCGCCGCCGCCCAACAGCGAACGCGTGTTGATGACCTTGACGCGGCCCGGCAACTCGCGCGCTATCGCCCGGCTCAGCGCCTCGATCCGCTCGCGCTCGTCGATCGTGCCGACCTCGAGGGCCTGCCGCCAGTCGCAGGCCAGCAGGTCATCCACGACCTCCAGCCCGCCTGTGTTGTCGCGGCGCCCCTGGAGGTAGCGGCCCAGCACGTCGTTGACCGGCCGCGCCTCGTGACGCAGGACGCCGCCGTCGTCGTCGGTACCATACACCATCGGCACCGTCCCATGCTCGCGGAACAGGCGCACGAGCCGGCGCACCTCGTCCCCCTCCAGCACGTGGCAGGCGATGCGTCGCCGGGGGGTGCCCGCCCAGACCACCGCGCCGTTCAGGAGCACCAGCGGCAGGTCGGCCGGCTCCCAGCCCGAGCGCGCCAGCAGGCTGCTGGTCGAGTTCAGGTTGCGGCCGGTGCACAGGGCCACGACGTGCCCGGCCCGACGCACCGACTCGAGCGCCTCGATCTCGCGCGGCCGCAGGGCTTCGTCGAACTCGGTGTCCAGCAAAGTGCCGTCGACGTCGACGGCAACCAGCCAGCGTCCGTCGCGCGCGCCACTGCCCCCGGCCGCTCCCGCACAGCCTTGACTGCCGGCCGTCCCGCCGCCTTGCTGCGTCATGCATTCACCCCGTGATCGTGAACCCGTCCCAGGTGCCCTCGGCGGACGACCAGCCGGCCTCCACGGCGTCGACGCGGGCGCGCGCCGGCCCGCGCCGCGCCCACTCCAGCAGCGCCGCGAGCGCCGGCCGCGGCCCCTCCGCAAGCAGGTGGACCGAGCCGTCTGCGCGATTGCGCACGCGACCGGTCACCCCCAGCCGCTCAGCCTCCTCGCGCGCGTGCCAGCGGAAGCCCACGCCCTGCACGCGGCCCGTGATGACCAGTTCCAGCCGCTCCATCGCCGCCTCCGGAACTCCCGCCAGCGCGCCGCCCGGCCGCCTACTCCTCGACCCAGGGCGTCGGCAGCCGGCCGCCCGCCGGGTCCAGCCAACGTCGTGAAGCCGACGCCAGAGCCCCCGCCAGGGGCCGGCCGTGCGCCTCGATGCGGTCGCGCGCGAAGTCGAACTCCCCGTAGATCGGGCGCCCGTCGCGCCCCAGCATGAGTCCCAGGCCCACCCGGTCGGCGCCGTGCCGGGCCGTCACGAATCCCACCGTCCAGGAGTCGTCGAGCAGCTCGCCCAGCAGCCGGTCGACCACCGCATCGGCGTCCAGCAGCAGGTAGCCGCTCTCGCAGGCATAGATGCGCACGCCCCCGAGCGCCACCTCCTGCTGCTGCCGCTTCTCGCGCCAGCGCACGGTCAGGTCCATCGGCGCCAGCTCGGCCAGCACGAGCGAGCGCGACAGGCGCAGGCTGCCCGGATGGTAGCCCAGGATGCTGTAGGGCAGGGGGAACTCCAGCGGACCCTCGAAGTCGATGACCCACTCGGCCAGGACAAGCGCGCCGGGACTCCGCTCCGCGGTGCCCGGCTGCGGTCGCCGCCTTTCCAGCGACCGCAGCCGCTCGACCGGCAGGCGCGAGGGCCGGCCCCGGGTCGTGGCGAACGCGGCCACGTCGGCACCGTCCCAGCGGCCCAGCTCGTCAGACTCGGAGCGCTCGAGCACGAAGGCGAAGAACGGTTCGACGATCGTGTCCCCTCCCGCCGGCACTGCGTCCGCCTTCAGCCCGAACTCGTTCCAGCCGGCGGCCGCCGCGGCTCCCGGCAGCGGCGCGAGCAGCAGCAACAGCAGGCCCGGCGCCAGCCACGAAGGCGGCGCCCATGCCCGGCCTGTCGTCGACGCCGGCGGGCGCCGCCTGTCGCGGGCCTGGCGCATCGTCATTGGGGGATCGTGAACACGTCGCTCTGGCCCACGCAGTAGCCGTCCGCCGAGTCCGTGGCCCGGATGCGGAAGCGCGTGCGTTCGGCATCGGAGAAGCCGAAGTCGGTGACCACCCACGCATGGTACTGCGCCGCCGGGACGTGCGTCGCGATGGTGCCGCCTGTGACGGGAAGCGCCCCCGCCACCAGCCGCAGGTCGACGAAGCCGCTGCCGTTCTGCTGCTCCACGTAGATCTGCATCGTGCTGCCCTTGACGAACGTGGCGCCGCTCGGGAAGCCGCTCACGACGCACGAGCAGACGACCTCGTCCACCAGGCGGAACGGCTCGGTCCAGGCCTCGCAGCCGGGGACGGCCGGATCGCTCAGGCGCAGCACGAACCAGTCGTTGGTCCCGAAATGGAAGCTGTCCACCGGATCCCAGGTGTACGAACCGTCGTCCGCCTGGCCGGCGGCGACGACACCCACCAGTTCGGGCTCGCTGCCCAGGTCGTCCTGCCACAGCTCGATGTCCACCGAGCCCGTGGTGGCGGTCGACGTCCAGGTCAGCTCGAACGCTTCCCCGGCCATGAGCGAGTCCACCTCGGCCAGGCTCCAGGCCAGGGAACACCCGCTCACGTCCCGCAGCGTCAGGCCATTGCGCTCTCCGGCGCATCCCGACTCTCCCAGCGCGCTGACGCGCAGCCCGAAGTCGCTGCCGTTCGGCTGGCCCGCCGTCGTCGGCGACCAGGCGTGGAACCCGTCGTTGGCCGTCGAGGCCGCGATCGTCGCCACGACCGCGCCCGCCTTGAGCAGATCGATCCCGACCGCCGTGGCCGAACCCGTGTGGTCCCAGCGGATATTGACCGGCCCATCCACGCCTACCAGCCACGAGACCTGCGTCCCGGTGCTCACGTTGGTGATGGAGCACGGCTGCGGCTCGTTGCCGCCGCCATCGCCTCCGCCTCCGCCGCATCCGGCCGCCGCGAGCGCCGCCGTCATCAGCGCGGCCACGGCCGCCCTTGCCGCGGTGCCCGCCCGGCGCACCTCCGAAACCCGCTTGTCTGCCATTGCCGTCACCTTCCGCCGCACGTCACGCCATGCCCCGTGACAAGATCGTCCGCCGCGCCATCGTCGCGGGCGCGCGTGGCGCCGGCGGCGGCGAGGCTAGCCGAGGTCGAGGAACAGCCGGTGCAGGCGCAGGTCCCCCGTCAACTCGGGATGAAAGGCCAGGCCCAGCAGGCGTCCCTGCCGCACCGCGACTGGACTGCCGTCGTGCTCGGCCAGGACCTCGATGCCGGCGCCGCAGGCGACGATGCGCGGCGCCCGGATGAACACGGCCGGGAACGGGACGGGGTCCGCGGCTCGCAGCGCCACCGGGGCCGTGAAGGAGTCGACCTGCCGCCCGTAGGCGTTGCGGCGCACCTCGCAGTCGAGCACGCCCAGGGTGCGCACGCCGTGGCGCTGCGGGTCCTCATCCACGAGGCCCCGCGACAGCATGATCAGCCCTGCGCACGTGCCCAGCACCGGCCGCTCCAGGGCGAACTCCCGCAGCGGGCCGCGCAGTCCGGCCAGGTCGATCAGCCTTGTCAGGGTGGTGGACTCGCCGCCGGGGATGACCAGGCTGCGCACGCGCGCCAGCTCGCCCGGCCGGCGCACGCCCATCGTGGCGCAGCCGAGGGCTCGCAACGCCGCTTCGTGGCGCTCATAGTCGCCCTGCAGGGCCAGCAGGCCGACGGGCAACGCGGGCGCCACGGCCATCACCAGCCGCGGCCCGCCAGCTTCTCGTTCTCCGCCATCTCGTTCACGGCGCGGCCGCGCATCGGCTCGCCCAGGTCCATCGAGACCTCGAGCAGGACCCGCGGGTCGTCGAAGTGCGTCGAGGCCTGCACGATCGCGCGCGCGCGGGGCGCCGGATCCTCGCTGGCGAAGATACCGCTGCCGACGAACACCGTCTCGGCGCCCAGCTGGCGCATCAGGGCCGCGTCGGCCGGCGTGGCGATGCCCCCCGCGGCGAAGTTGGGGACCGGCAGCTTGCCCAGCCGCGCGGTCGCCACGACCAGGTGGTACGGCGCGCCCAGGTTCTTGGCCTCGGCCATCAGCTCGTCCTCGCGCAGCGTCGTCAGGCGACGGATCTCCGTCATGACCTCGCGCATGTGCGTGACGGCTTCCACCACGTCGCCGCTGCCGGCCTCGCCCTTGGTGCGGATCATCGCCGCGCCCTCGCCGATGCGCCGCAGCGCCTCGCCCAGGTTCCGGCATCCGCAGACGAACGGGACCTTGAAGTCGTGCTTGTGGATGTGGTTCGCGTTGTCCGCGGGCGTCAGCACCTCGGACTCGTCGATGAAGTCGACGCCGAGGGCCTCCAGGATCTGCGCCTCGGCGAAGTGGCCGATGCGGACCTTGGCCATGACCGGGATCGACACCGCATCCTGGATGGCCTTGATCATGGCGGGCTGGGACATGCGGGCGATGCCGCCGCTCTTGCGGATGTCGGAGGGGATGCGCTCGAGGGCCATCACGGCGACGGCGCCGGCCTCCTGCGCGATCTTCGCCTGCTCGGCGTTGGTCACGTCCATGATGACCCCACCCTTGAGCATCTCGGCCAGGCCCACCTTGTGGCGGAACTGCTCGTCGATCCGGGGGTCGCTCCAGAACGTCTCCATCGAATCCATCCTCCTGAATCGGGGCAAGGGTGTCGCGTCGCGACCGGGGTGACCGACCGCCCCTACAAGCTAATCACCGGCCGGCCCGCTGGAAAGCCCGGCGCCCCGGGGCGCCCGGCCGGTCGGGGCTACAGGTCCCGTCGTTCCAGCCGATAACCTCCCTGCTGCCCCGTACCCCGTCGCCCCGGGAGGATCGTCCATGTCCAGCCGCCGCCACCCGGGAAGCCCGGGCTTCACGCTGATCGAACTGATGATCGTGGTGGCCATCATCGGCCTGCTGGCGGCCATGGCCATCCCCAACTACCTGAGCATGCAGGACCGGGCCCGGGAGGCCAAGGTCCGCCACCATGCCCATACCCTGCAGCTGACGGCCGAGGACTACTCGGTGCGCAACAACGGGGAGTACTCCGACGCCGCCGCCGACCTGCAGCCCCTGCTGCCGGACGGGAACCTGCTGGAGAACGCCTACACGGCCGTGGCCAGCGAGCCCCAGTGGGGCGCCGCCGCCGCTACGGCGGGCCAGATCGGGATCGTCGCCATCATCCAGGGCGGGGTCGCGGTCGGCTACACGATCAACGGCGTCGGGCGCACGGCCGAAGTCACGCGGCTGTTCAACGGCACCTGAGATCACGGGCGGGCGCCGCTCGTCATTCTGATACTGATTCTCAGAAAAGTGCCCGCCGGCT
>JAYRFB010000067.1:0-3406 GCA_041908585.1 Candidatus Krumholzibacteriia bacterium | reverse complement strand
CGTCGAGGCCCTGGCGGCGGCGATGCGGCGCCTGGTGCAGGACGCCGGGCTGCGGCGGACCCTGGGCGAGAGCGCCCTGGCCGTCGCGCGGCGGGAGGCGGGTTTCGCCGGCAACATGCGGCGGGTCGACGCCGTGTTCGCGCACCTGCTGGCCGGGGCGCCGTGGCCGGCCGACTCCAGCCTGGCGGCGCTGCGGCAGTCCGGCGCGGTGCGCGCATGATCCTCTCGGTCGTCACGCCCACGCGCGACAAGCGCGCGCTGCTCGAGCGCACGCTGGCCGCGCTGCGAGCGCAGGCGCTGCCACCGGGCGCCGAGGGGGAGATCGTGGTGGTGGACGACGGCTCGACGGACGACACCGCGGCCTGGCTGGCCACGCAGGCAGGCGCCGCCGGCCCGCCGCTCCGCGTGGTGTCCCCGCCGGCGAACGTCGGCCGTGCGCGCGCGCGGAACCTGGGCGCCGCGGCTGCACGCGGCCGCTGGCTGCTCTTCCTGGACGACGACATCGTCGCGCCGCCCGGGTTGCTGGCGGCCCACCTGGACCTGCTGCAGCGCCACCCCGGCGACGGCGTCATCGGCTACGCCGTGACCGCCCCAGAGCTGGTCGACGCCCCGCACTTGCGCTACCTGGATACGCGCGGGGTGGCCCGCCTGTCGGCCGGCCCGGCCCCGGCCCGCTATTTCGTGACGCAGAACGCGTCGGTCCCGCGCGAGGCGTTCCAGGCCGTCGGCGGCTTCGACGAGGCCTTCCGTGCCTACGGTTTCGAGGACATGGAGGTCGCCTTCCGCCTGGAGGACCAGGCGAAGGTCCGCTTCCACTGCCTGCCGGCGCCGGTGCCCGTGCACGTGCACCACCACACCCTCGGGCAGCTCCTGGCCAAGCGGCGCGAGTGCGGGCACGGCTCGCTGCAGCAGCTGGCAGCCCGTCACCCGCACCGGCTGCGCGAGATGTCGTTGCACCACGTCCTGGACGGCGCGGGCCAGGGCGGACCGACAATCGCGACCCGCCTGCTGCGGGGATTCCTGGACGCCGGGCTGGCCCGGCCCCTGCCGGCGCTGCTGGCGCGGTGGCCCCTGGGGCGCGGACCCCGGCCGCCGGCGTTCCCTCTCTACACCCGCCTGATGAACCTGGCCGTCCTGGCCGCATACCGCCAGGGTGTCAGGGAATTCCCCGCCCGATCTGCCAACGAGTCAGGTCGGTGATGCCGGGCTGGCATGACTCGATGGCGGATCCTGGCCGACCGATCGGCAGTCTCCGACGCCGTCGCCTGTAATCGCCTGCAATACAATATTTTGCGAATCGAGCCGTCCCCGGCGGACCGCGGCACGCCGCTTGATTCTGGGCGGTCGTGCGACGTGTCGACGAACCCTGAACCGGAACGGAGAGCGCAGGATATGGGCAAGATCATCGGCATCGATCTGGGGACCACCAACAGCGTGGTGTCGGTCATGGAGGGCGGGGAGCCGCAGGTCATCCAGAACAAGGAAGGCAACCGGACGACGCCGTCGGTCGTGGCCTGGAACAAGGCGGGCGAGCGCCTGGTGGGCCTTCTCGCCAAGCGCCAGGCGGTCTCCAACCCGACCGAGACCGTGTACTCGATCAAGCGCTTCATGGGGCGCCAGTTCGCCGAGGTGAACAAGGAGATGTCCGAGGTCCCCTACAAGGTGGTCAAGGGGCCGAATGGCGAGGCGCGCGTGCAGACGAAGCACGGCGAGTTCTCGCCGCCGGAGATCTCGGCACAGGTGCTGCGCGCCCTCAAGGAGACGGCCGAGGACTACCTGGGCGAGACCGTGACCGAGGCCGTCATCACGGTGCCGGCGTACTTCAACGACGCCCAGCGCCAGGCCACCAAGGACGCCGGGCGCATCGCCGGGCTGGAGGTCAAGCGCATCATCAACGAGCCGACGGCGGCGGCCTTCGCCTACGGGCTGGACCGCAAGAAGGACGAGACCGTGGCCGTGTTCGACCTCGGCGGCGGCACGTTCGACATCTCGATCCTCGAGATCGGCGACGGCGTTTTCGAGGTGAAGGCGACCAACGGCGACACCCACCTGGGCGGTGACGACTTCGACCAGAAGGTCATCGACCACCTGGTGGACACGTTCCTGAAGAACGAGGGCATCGACCTGAGCAAGGACCCGATGGCGCTGCAGCGCCTGAAGGAGGCGGCCGAGCAGGCCAAGCGCGAGCTCAGCTCGTCCACGCAGGCGGAGATCAACCTGCCGTTCATCACGGCCGACCAGACCGGGCCCAAGCACCTGACGCTGACTTTGACCCGCGCCAAGTTCGAGTCGCTGGTCGAGGACCTCATCGAGCGCACGGTGCGTCCCTGCCTCAGCGCGCTGAAGGACGCGGGCCTGACGCCGGCCGACATCGACGAGGTGCTGCTCGTCGGCGGGTCCACGCGCATCCCCGCGGTGCAGGCCAAGGTCCAGGCGCTGTTCCAGAAGGAGCCCAACCGCACCGTCAATCCCGACGAGGTCGTGGCGATGGGCGCGGCCATCCAGGGCGGGATCCTGGCGGGCGACGACGTGGGCGACATCGTGCTGCTGGACGTGACCCCGCTGACCCTGGGCATCGAGACCCTCGGGGGCGTGCGCACGCCGCTGATCGAGCGCAACACGACGATCCCGACAAGGAAGAGTCAAGTTTTCTCGACGGCTGCCGATAACCAGCCGACGGTGGAGATCCATGTGCTCCAGGGCGAGCGCGAGATGGCGGTCGACAACAAGACGATCGGCCGCTTCCAGCTGACGGGGATTCCGTCGGCGCCGCGCGGGGTGCCCCAGATCGAGGTCACGTTCGATATCGATGCCAACGGCATCCTCTCGGTCAGCGCCACGGACAAGGCGACCGGGAAGGCGCAGTCGATCAAGATCCAGGCTTCCAGCGGGTTGACCGAGCAGGAGATCGAGCGGATGGTCCGCGACGCCTCGGCGCATGCCGACGAGGACAAGCAGAAGCGCGAGCTGATCGACGTCCGCAACGAGGCCGAGGCGCGGGTACACCAGTCGCAGAAGACGCTCAAGGACCTTGGCGACAACCTCGAGCCGTCGGCGCGCGAGACGGTCGAGAGCCGCATCAAGGCCTGCGAGGAGGTGCTGCGCGGGGAGGATGTGGCGATGATCCGGGCCGCCTCCGACGCCCTGCTCCAGGCCGTCCAGGAGGCCGCCGCCAAGGCGTACGAGAAGGCCGGCCAGGAGCAGTCCGGCGCTGCCGGCGCCGCTGCCGGGGCCGGGGCCGGCGCGGAAGGTGCCGGAGCGGCCGGCGGCAAGGGGCGCGACGGGGGCGCCGTCGATGCGGACTACGAGGTCGTGGACTGACCGGTGACAAGCGGGGCCCGGGGGCCCGGGAGGGCGCCCCACGGCCCCGTACGCCACCGGGGCAAAATCGCGCAAAATTGGGTGG
>JAYRFB010000066.1:0-16050 GCA_041908585.1 Candidatus Krumholzibacteriia bacterium | reverse complement strand
TGGGGGGGCCCCGCGGGGCCGGGCGCCTGCGGCGCGGGGCGCGGGGGGTTGTCGTTGCGGGGGGGGGGCGCTCCATTGCCCAGGCCGGCGCCCCGGGGAGGGCGCCTGTTTGCGATTGGCGCCCGTTCGCGGGCGTCGCCTTTCGTTCCTGGGGCGCGGGCCGCGGCCGGTCCTGTCGGGTCTCACCTGTTTCCTGTCGCGGAGGGCCGCCATGCTGCCTGGATCGCCCTGGACGCTTGCCAAGAGCGAGCAGCTGTACGGTTTCGAGTACTGGGGCGCCGGCTACTTCGGCGTCAATGCCCAGGGCAACGCCTGCGTGCGCCCGGAGGGACCGGGCGGTCCCGAGTTCGACCTCAACGAGCTGGTCGAGGCTGCACGCCAGCGCGAGATCCGGCTGCCGATCCTCTTCCGTTTCAGCGGCATCCTGCGCCATCGCCTGCGCACGCTGCACCGCGCGTTCACCGCGGCGATGGCCGAGTACGAGTTCCAGGGCGCCTACCGCCCCGTCTATCCCATCAAGGTCAACCAGCAGCGCCATGTGGTGACCGAGCTCATCCGCGCCGGCAAGGACCTGAGCCTGGGGATCGAGGTGGGCAGCAAGCCCGAACTGGTGGCGGCGCTCGCCCTTCCTGGCAACCGCGACTCGCTGCTGGTCTGCAACGGCTACAAGGACCGGCAGTACCTCGAGCTGGCGATGATGGCCCAGCGCATCGGGCGCGAGGTGATCGTCGTGGTCGAGAAGCCGTCCGAGGTGGACCTGCTGCTGGCGATCAGCCGCGAGCAGGGCATCGAGCCGAACATCGGTTTCCGCCTGCGCCTGGCCGGGCGAGGCGCCGGGCGCTGGGAACGCAGCGGCGGCGAGCGCGCGAAGTTCGGCCTGAACGTGGCGGAGATCGTCACCGCCATCAAGCTCCTGGCCGGGCACGGCAAGCAGGACTGGGTGCGGCTGGTGCACTTCCACAACGGCAGCCAGCTCACCAGCATCGGCTCGCTGAAGCAGGCCGTCCGCGAGGCCGCGCAGGTCTACGTGCAGGTGGCGCGGTTCTGCCCGCAGCTGCGGTACTTCGACGTCGGCGGCGGCCTGGCGGTCGACTATGACGGCTCGAAGACGGCCTTCGAGTCGTCGATGAACTACACGGTCGAGGAGTACGCGCGCGACGTCGTCTGGATCCTCAAGGATGCCTGCGACAACTCCGGCGTGGCCCACCCGATGATCGTCACCGAGTGCGGCCGGGCGATGGTGGCCTATGCGTCGGTCCTGGTGACCGAGGTGCTCAGCCTGGCCAACACGTTCACGACGACCGTGGACGTGGAGGATGTGGCGAAGCGCACCGAGGAGGACACCGTCCTCAACATGGCGTTGATGCTGCAGTCGCTGACGCCGAAGAACTGCCAGGAGACGCTGCACGACGCGGTCGAGCTGCGGCAGACCATGCTGCAGCAGTTCAGCCTGGGGCAGATGTCGATCGAGGACCGCGCGCTGGGCGACCAGTGCTACTGGGCGCTGCTCAACTCGATCAACAACGCCACGCGCGAGCTGCACTACGTGCCGGAGGACCTGCGGCGCCTGCCGACCCTGCTGACGGACACGTACTTCTGCAACCTGTCGATCTTCCAGTCGATGCCCGACAGCTGGGCCATCGACCAGATCTTCCCGATCACGCCCATCTCGCGGCTGAACGAGGAGCCGAAGCGGCGCGTGGTGCTGGCGGACATCACCTGCGACTCGGACGGCAAGGTCGAGCGCTTCGCCGACCTGCGCGACATCAAGCACTACCTGCCCGCCCACGAGCTGAAGCCCGGGGAGAAGTACTGCTTCGCCGTCTTCCTGGTGGGCGCCTACCAGGAGATCCTGGGCGACCTGCACAACCTGTTCGGCGACACGAACGCGGTGCACGTGGACGTCTCGCCGGACGGGCGCATGGTGTTCGCCAACGTGCTGCGCGGCGACACCGTCGGGCAGGTCCTGCGCTACGTGTCGTTCGAGAAGACGGACCTGACCGAGCGCTGGCGCCACGCGCTCGAGGAGGCCGTGCACGCCGGGCGCATCACGGCGCCGGAGTCCGCCGTGCTGCAGCGGCAGTACGACGAGGTGTTTGAGGATTACACCTACCTGCGTTGACCGGGCGCGTGACGCGGTAGTTGCGACGGGGGCCGGGCGGCCTCCGTCGCCGTTTCCGGACCCGCGCCGGACGCGGTGCCGCCCGAATCGCGACGGACCACGTCCCCTATTGTGCGGGGCTCCCGGCTGTGAGATGATTCCTCCTCGTCTCCCGTGATCCCGGGCCAAGGCTGCCGGGGCGCCTCGCGCCGCGGGGCTTGCGTCGTCCAAGGAGCCAGATCATGCGCTGTCCCGCTGCCGTTCCGCACCTGCTGCCCGTCGCTGGCCTGCTTCTGGCCTCGCTGCTGGCCTCCGCCTCGCCTGCGCGGGCCCAGACCTGGGCCGAGACAGGCGATGCCGGTGACCTGGTCGCCACCGCCCAGGTGACCGCCGGCTCGGGGCTGTTCACGGCCATCACCGGCGAGCTGTCGCAGCAGGGAGATGTCGACCTCTACTGCCTGCAGCTGCTTGCGGTGCCTCCCATGAACCAGCCCCTGGCCGGTATCGCCTGCTCGACCAATTCCGACCCGAGCCTGTTCCTGTTCGATGCCGGCGGAGTGGGCGTCGATGCGAACCTGACCTGCGCGGGGGGCATGAAGCTCGTCGCGGCCACGGGGTCGATGGCGCCGGGGCTCTACTACCTGGCCGTGGCGCACAATGCCCGGCTGCCGCAATCGGCCAACGGCCCGATCTGGTCCGCGGCCTACACCGGTCACTTCGCGCCGGACGGCTCGGGAGCGGGCGCGCCGCTGACCGGTTGGATCGGAACGTCGCTGTTCGTTCCGCCCTATCCCTACCAGCTGACCCTGTACTCGAACTGGGTTGGCTACTGCGAGCAGGCCACGCCGACGGCCTCGGTCAGCTGGGGAGCGCTCAAGGCGACATACGGCGACTGATTGGGACGGCAGCGAAGCCGCCGCAGCGGCGGGCGCCCTCGGCGCCCGCCGCTGCCGCTTCCGGGTCAGCGGACGCGGGCAAGGCAGCCCACCAGCTGCGCGGCCAGGACGCGGCCGTTGGCGGCGTCGTGACTGAGGATGCAGCCGGCCACGGTCGCATCCAGCCCCGGCACGTGATAGGCGAACGTGTTCCAGAATCCCTGGTGCCCGAACGCGACGTGGCCCCCGAGATCCGCCACCATCAGGCCCAGGCGGTAGGAAGCCGTGCCGCTGCCCGTCATCTCCGCCAGCGTGGCTTCCCGCCTCAGCACGCGACCTTCCAGCAGATGGCGCATGAACAGGCCCAGGTCGCGCGCGTCGGTCACCAGCCCGCCGCCGCCGTGGAGGTCGAACGATGGGTCCCACGCGGTCACGTCGTGCTCGCCGATATGCTGGTGCGCGCGCGGAAGCGCCGGCGACGGCGCGGGTTCGAGCGTCTCCCACCATGTACGGTGAAGACCGAGCCGATCCAGGGCCAGCTCCGAGCGCATGGCGGCCGCGAGCGACCGGCCCGTCGCCCGCTCTATCACCGCGCCGAGGAGCACGTAGCCGGTATCCGAGTAGCGGAACGGCGCCGGCGCCGGCCCGAGCGGATCGAACAAATCCGCGCACCGTCGCACCTGCTCCTCGCGCGTCCAACGGTGGTGGGGATCGGCGATGATCGCCTCGCCGTAGCGGTCGTCGCCGGAATGGTCGGCCAACCCCGCCGTGTGGCTCAGCACGTGGCGCAGCCTGATGGCCTCGAGGTCGTAGCCGTCGTCGCGCAGGATCGCCGCCAGCTCGGACGGCAGCAGGCCGCCGAGCGGGGCGTCGAGCGACAGGTGGCCGTCCTCGACCAGGCGCAGCACCGTGGCCGCGACGTAGGTCTTCGTGTTGCTCGCGATGCGGAACTCGTGGGTGGCCGTCAGCGGCGGGGCGCCGTCGCCGCGCGCGGCGGCGCCCGCAGCGCCGGTCCAGTCCAGACCCAGGGCGGGGCAGCTCACCCAGACTACGGCGCCGGGCGCCTGCGGATTGGCGGACAGGTACGCCTCGACGATGGCAGCGAGCTCCGCAGTCACCGGCATGCCACCGGTGGAGTCGACCGGCTGGGCGACCGCAGCACCCGCGGCGACCCCGGTATCGGCAAACGTACCGGCAGCCGTGCCGGCCGCGGCCAGGATCAGTGCGGCGAACGCGGCGCCAAGGTGAAGTGCAGAGCGACGCAACTCGAGACCTCCCGGGGCTGGGGATGCGATTCAGGAACCCGCGAGTTCCCGCCTGAGCGCCTCGAGCTGATTCCTCACGCCGGACAGCGTGTAGGGGTCGTCGGCGGCCGGCGGGCGGCCGTTGGTCTCGAAGCGCGGGCGTTCGTCGTTGTCGCGGCCCCAGCGCGCGTCGACCTGGCGGACCAGCTCGGCCAGCGCGGCCGGGGCGGCCAGTGCGCGGTCCAGCAGCGCCGCCAGCGCCGCGGCGGGGTGGCCCCGGCAGGCGGCCAGCAACTCCGGATCGTCGGCCAGGCCGGCCAGGAGCACGCGCGTCAGCGTGCCGTCGGGATCCGGCAGGCGGGCGGCCAGCAGCGCGCCCACGTCCAGGACCAGCTGGCGGTCCGCCGGGACGGGCGAGGCGCCCCGCAGGTTGCCCGCTCCCGCGCGCGCCACCGCGCCGGCCAGGTCCCAGGCCCGCCGGCGGCGGATCTCCTGCTCGATCCCTCCGGATTCGCCCGCGGGCCGTTCGGCTTCCGGCGACGCCGGCACGTCCACTGTCGGTTCTTGCCTCTCGTCGTCCATGCCACGAGAATACGCCCGGACGCCCCCGATGCAAACCCCGCGGAGATGCTGTTCCGCGCTGCCGAAAGGGATCGCCATGACGCGGCGCCTGCTGCTCGCCGTCCTGCTGCCCGTTCTCCTGCTCGCCACCGTCGCGGCCGCTCCCGCGCGATCGCCCGACTCCGCGACCGCCATCGCCCCGGCGCAGGCTCCCGTGGCACCGGTCGCTGCCCGGCGCCCGCACGCGCTGACGAGCCACGGCCACACGCGCAGCGACGACTACTACTGGCTGCGCGAGCGCGAGAACCCCGAGGTGCTCGCCTATCTGCAGGCCGAGAACGCCTACACCGAGGCGATGCTGGCCGGTTCGGCCGCGCTGCGGGCGGAGCTGGCGGCGGAGATGCAGGGCCGCATCCGCAAGGACGACGCCACCGTGCCGTACCGGCTGGACGGCTATTGGTACCGGCAGCGCTTCGTCGAGGGCGGCGAGTACGCGCTGTGGTGCCGGCGCGCCGACCGGCCCGACGCCGTCGAGGAGGTCATGTTCGACGGCAACGCCATGGCGGCGGGCGCATCGTACTTCGCGCTGGCCGGCATCGAGGTCAGCCCCGACGCGCGCCTGGCCGCCTTCGCGGTGGACACGATCGGCCGTCGATTCTACACGCTGCGGGTAAAGGACCTGGCCACCGGCGCGCTGCTGGACGACGTGATCCCCGACGTCACGGGCGAGGCGGCCTGGGCCCTCGACAACCGCACGATCTTCTACACCCGGCAGGACCCGCAGACGCTGCGCTCGTGGCAGGTCTGGCGTCACGTCCTCGGCGCACCTGTGGCGCAGGACGTCCTCGTCTACCAGGAAGACGATGTGACGTTCGAATGCTCGGTGTCGCGCACCAAGTCCGACCGCTACCTGGTGATCACGAGTTCGCAGACGCTGAGCGACGAGGTGCGCCTGCTGGAAGCCGACGATCCCACCGGCACGTTCCGCGTCTTCCAGCCGCGGCAGCGGGGCCTGGAGTATTCCGTCGAGCACCAGGGTGACCGCTTCCTGGTGCGGACCAACCTGGAGGCGCCGGATTTCCGGCTCGTCGAGTGCCCGCTGGACCGCACCGGCCTGGCGGAGTGGCGCGACGTGCTGCCGGCCCGCGAGGGCGTGCTGCTGGAGGGGTTCGAGGCGTTCACGGACTGGCTGGTCGTGGCCGAGCGCCGCGACGGGCTGACCCGCCTGCGCGTGCTGCCGCAGGACGGCGGGCCGGCGCACGAGATCGAGTTCGCCGACCCGACCTGGTCCGTGTCGCCGGACGTGAACCCGGAGCTGGACAGCGACGTGCTGCGCTACCGCTACACCTCGCCGACGACGCCGTTGACGGTCTACGCCTTCGACATGCGGACGCGCACGCAGGAGCTGCTCAAGCGCCAGGACGTGCTGGGCGGGTTCGACCCGGCCAACTACGTCGCCGAGTACCTGCAGGTGCCCGCCCGCGACGGTGCCCTGGTGCCGGTCTCGCTCGTGCGCCGCGTCACGACGCCGGTCGACGGCTCGGCGCCGCTGCTGCTGTACGGCTACGGTTCGTACGGCTACAGCCAGAGCGCGCGCTTCAACGGCAACGCCCTGTCGCTGCTCGATCGCGGCTTCGTGTACGCCATCGCCCACGTGCGGGGCGGGCAGGAGCGCGGGCGCTCGTGGTACGAGGACGGCAAGCTGCTGCGGAAGATGAACACCTTCACCGACTTCATCGACTGCGGCAAGGCGCTGGTCGAGCGCCGCTACACCTCCCGTGACCGGCTGTTCGCGATGGGCGGCTCGGCCGGCGGCCTGCTCATGGGTGCGGTCATGAACCTGGAGCCGGGTCTGTGGCGCGGCCTGGTGGCCCAGGTGCCGTTCGTCGACGTCGTGACCACGATGCTGGACGATTCCATCCCGCTGACCACCGGCGAGTACGACGAGTGGGGCAACCCGGGCGACAAGGCGTACTACGACTACATGCTGTCCTACTCGCCCTACGACCAGGTGGCGGCCAAGGACTACCCGGCGCTCCTGGTGACGACCGGACTCCACGACAGCCAGGTGCAGTACTGGGAGCCGGCCAAGTGGGTGGCGAAGCTGCGCGCGCTCAAGACCGACAGTAACCCGCTGCTGCTGCGCACGAACCTGGACGCCGGCCACGGCGGTCGCTCGGGACGCTTCCGGGCGCTGGAGGAGACGGCGGTGGCCTACGCGTTCCTGCTGGGGCTCGTGCCGGGGCGCTAGCCCGCGGGGCGCGCGGAGCCGGCGGCGGCGCCCGGTGGCACCGCCGCCGGCGTCACCGTGCAGAGCACCTGGGCCGGCCAGCGGCCGCGCCACAGCACGCGGCCCTGGAAGTCGACGCCGGCCCGCCAGCCCTGGCAGTAGTTGCGCAGGGCGCGCGTCTCGTGGCCGGTGAACTCGTCCAGGATCGCCGTGTAGGGCCGGCCCAGCCGGTCGACCAGGGCCAGGGCGAAGAGCGTCGAGGCGTAGAGGTCGGCGTCGTAGTGCACCAGCAGGGGCAGGTGCGCGCAGGCGGCCAGCTCGTCCAGCAGGCGCGGCGCGGTGTCCTGGAACAGCCCGGGCAGGCAGCGCACGCGCGCGTCGTCCAGCTCCGGCGGGCGGCCTTGCGCGTCGAACGTGCCGGCGGGCATGGCGCCCCAGGCCTCGGGCAGCCCGGTGAACGTGTCCAGTCCCCAGAAGCGTGCGTCGGCGTGGGCGAACCGGGCCGCGAACCAGCGCAGCGAGGCGCCCTGGTGCACGCCGAACTCGACGAAGGCGACCGGCTGCCCGGGGCCGCCCACCAGCCGCACCGCCTGCTCCCAGAGGTCCGCGCGCGCCGGCCACGCCGGTGCGGAGGCCAGGCCGGTGAACGACCGGCGCAGCATCGCATAGGCGAGCAAGCGCTCGAGGACATCCTCAGGCAGCCGGCCCGCCAGGGCCTTCAGGACTTCCCTCATGCCGTGCCTTTCCCTGCCCGGCGGCGCGCTAGGGGCGCCGGCCGACCAGCATCGGGAACTCGAACTGCTCGTCGACGCCGGTGATCGGTTCGTGCGCCTCGAGGTCGACCAGGCCGGCGGCGGCCAGTTCCCGCGCCAGTTCGTCGTCGGGCCAGGCCTGGTGGCACTGCGCGAAGCGGCGGACCTCGGCCGTATCGGCATCGACGATCCAGTGCACGTGGATCTCCGCGCGCGACGCCTCGTCCCAGGCAAACTCCTCGAGCCACAGGTGGGGGCGTCCGTGGAAGGGCGACTCGGCCACGGCGGACCAGGTGGCGGCGTCCTCGCGCACGAACAGTTCCCACGGCTGGTACTCGAGCACGAACAGGCCGCCCGGGCGCAGCAGCCCGGCCAGGCGCGGCAGGAAGGCGCGCGCCTGCCCGGGACGGAAGGAGTGGAACTCGCCGAACCAGAACGTGACCGCGTCGAAGGGCGCGCCGCTGCGGACGGCGAAGTCGTCCGGGAGCGCGGTCAGGTCGGCGTCCAGGAAGCGCGCGTCCAGCTGGTTCATCCCGGCGTGCTCGCGGGCCCAGCGCAGGGGCTCGGGCGCGATGTCGAACCCGCAGCCGCCGTGGCCGCGCGCGGCCAGCTCGTGGAGGTAGAGGCCGGGACCGCAGCCCACGTCCAGCACGCGCCACGGCCCGGACGTGCCGGACCTCGCCGCCAGCTGCCCGAGCAGCCAGTCCACGTGGGCGCGGACCACCTCCGGCGCGCGCGTCGCCATGTGGGTGCCGGGGTCCAGGTGGACGTCAAGCATGCGGCGGCTGAAGTCGGGCTCGTGCCAGGGCAGCTGGGCCCCGTCCTGCCAGGGCCGGGGCGGCCGTGCGGCGTCCACGATCGCGCGGAGGGCGGGGGGGCGGGAAGGGTCGTCGCGCATGGCTGCTGCCTTCGTCGGGGCGGGCTTGTCCCCAGGGTTGTGGATAACTTGGCGACCGTCCGCCATGGGCCCGGCGGGGCGCCCCGGGGCGATTATCGGCGCCCCGCCGCCATCCGGCCACCGCGAAGGCGGCGTCATCCCCCGGTTGTCCACCATCGGCGCCGGGCTGTCCACCGGTCTTTCCGCCGCCTGTCCCCGGGGAATCGGGGCCGATCGTGCCGCCGGTTTTGAAGCGGCCGGCGGTCCGCGCTATGATGTCGCGGTCATCGACCCTCCCCAACGTCCCAAGGGTGCCCCACGATGGAAACGAAGCCCGAACGCGCCGGCCCGCCGGCGCCGGCCCCGCGCTCGTCCTACGGCTACGACCGCCTGCCGGAGAACCGCCGCCCGCCGTTCAGCGAGGAGGCGGAGCAGGCCGTCCTGGGCGCCGCGCTGGTGGACAAGGAGGCCGTCGGCCTGGCGCGCGAGCGCATCGACCATGCCGACTTCTATCGCCTGGAGCACCAGCTCATCTTCCGCGCGATGTGCCGCCTGTACGAGAACGACCAGGCGGTGGACCCGATCACGATCGCCGACCTGCTGGAGAAGTCGGCCGAGCAGTTCCTGGACAAGGCGCAGCTCAAGGCGCTGGCCGGCCGCAGCCTGCTCGAGCTGGTCGGGGGGATGGACTTCCTGATCGACCTGGCCGGGATGATGGGCACGGCGGCGAACGTCGTGCACCATGCCGGGATCGTGCGCGAGAAGTCCGTGCTGAGGCGGCTGATCTCGGTGTCGGGGACCATCGCCGGCGAGGCGTACGACGGCAGCGACGACGCCGCGGTCATCCTCGACCGCGCCGCCGGCCGCATCTTCGAGGTGAGCGAGCAGGCGCGGAGCGGCGGCTTCGAGGCCGTCGAGTCCATCGTTCCGGGCACGTTCAAGGCGATCGAGGAGGCGTTCCAGAGCGGTGACGACGTCACCGGCCTGCGCACCGGCTTCCGCGAGATGGATCGCAAGACCGGCGGCCTGCAGAAGGGCGACTTGATCATCCTGGCGGCGCGTCCCTCGATGGGCAAGACGTCGTTCGCGCTCAACCTGGCCTACAACGTCGCCGTGCACGAGCGGCAGCCGGTGGGCGTGTTCTCGCTGGAGATGTCGCGCGAGCAGCTGGTGATGCGCATGCTGGGCAGCAGCGGCTCGTTCAACCTGCACAACCTGCGCCGCGGCAAGCTGCGGGCCGAGGACTGGCCGCGCCTGACGCAGGCCTGCGAGCAGCTCTCGAGGGCGCCGATCTTCATCGACGACAACAGCGGCATCTCGGTGCTGGAGATGAAGGCCAAGGCGCGCCGCCTGAAGCAGCAGCACGGGCTGGGGCTTGTCGTGATCGACTACCTGCAGCTGATGACCGGCAGCGGGAAGATCGAGAACCGCCAGCAGGAGATCTCCCAGATCAGCCGCAACCTGAAGGGCCTGGCCAAGGACCTGGGCGTGCCGGTGATCGCGCTCAGCCAGCTCTCGCGCGGCGTCGAGGCGCGCGGCGACCACAAGCCGATGCTGAGCGACCTGCGCGAGTCCGGCGCCATCGAGCAGGACGCCGACGTCGTGCTCTTCATCTTCCGCGAGGAAGTCTACAAGCCCGAGGACGAGTCGCTGCACAACCTGGCCAAGATCATCATCGGCAAGCAGCGCAACGGCCCGATCGGCGACTTCGACCTGCATTTCCACAAGGAATTCACGCGCTTCTCGGACCTGGCGCGGTAGGCGCGGCGGCGTGGAGACGGACGGCCTGCACCTGATCGACCTGGACCAGCCGCTGCCGGGTCAGCGGCGCTTCATCTCGTGCTGGGCCCGGGTGGAAGGGCCGGCGACCTACGTGGTGGATCCCGGCCCGCCGCGGAGCCTGGGCGCGCTCGTGGCGCGCCTGCGCGAGCTGGGCCTGCGGCGGCTGGACTTCGTGCTGCTGACGCACGTGCACCTGGACCATGGCGGGGCCACCGCCGGCCTGCTGGAGGCGTTCCCGGGAGCGCGCGTGGTCTGCCACGCGGAAGGGCGGCGCCACCTGGCTGACCCGGCGCGGTTGTGGGCCGGCTCTCGACAGGTGCTGGGCGCCAAGGCGGAGGTCTACGGCGAGCCGCGGCCGGTGCCGACGTCCGCCCTCGCCGACGAGTCGGCGGCCGCGGCCTGCGGCATCGCGACGATCCCCACGCCCGGACACGCCCCGCACCACGTGGCGTTCCGCGACGGCGACGACCTGTTCCTGGGCGAGGCCGCCGGGACGTTCTCGAGCCTGGGGCAGGGGCCACGGGCGCCGGAATACTACCTGCGGCCGGCCACCCCGCCGCGATTCCGACCCGAAGTGGCGCAGGCGTCGCTGGATCGCCTGCTGGCCCTCGAGCCCTTCCCGCCGCGGCTGCGATTCGCCCACCACGGGTGGCATGCCGGCGACGGGCGCCGGCTGCTGACGATCGCGCGCGGCCAGATCGACTTGTGGCTGGCAGCCTGCCGGGAGGGCCTTGATGCGGCCGGCGGGACGCCGGCGGACGCCGGGAACCTCCAGGATGAGCTGCTGGACGACATCGCAGCCCGGGCACGCGGCCGGGACCCATGGTTCGCGCGGGGCGTGCGGCTGGATGCCGATATCCGCGAGCGGGAGCGCGATTTCACCCGCCAGTCGCTGCGCGGGATGCTCGGCCACCTGCTGGCCGCCGAGGCCTGAAGGCGGCCGGGAACCGGCGCCGGGAGGCCGGTGGCGCCGTTTGTAGACTTCCCCTCCCGGTGCTCCTATATTGGCCCGACCATGAACGCATTTCTCGCTTTCATCGGCCGGGCCGTGATCGAGGGCCTGAGCGGAGCGGGCCGGGGCCTGCTGCTCTTGCGTGCCATCGTGCTGCAGACGCCGCGCGCGTGGCGGATGCGGCGCGAGATCGCCGAGCAGATGCAGGTCATCGCCATCGGCTCGCTGCCGCTGGTCATCGTGACGTCGATCTTCGTCGGCGCCGTGACTGCCGTGCAGGCCGTCTACCAGATGCAGGCCTACGTGCCCATGAAGTTCCTGGGCACGGTCATCTCCAAGTCGGTCTTCATCGAGCTGGGCCCGGTGCTGATGGCGCTGGTGGTGGGCAGCCGCCTGTGCGCCAACTACGCCGCCGAGCTGGGCACCATGAAGGTGACCGAGCAGCTCGACGCGATGAGCATCATGGCCATCGACCCGGTGCGCTACCTGGCGATGCCCCGCTTCTGGGCCGCGGTGCTGATGATCCCGGTGGTGACCGTGTTCTGCGACGCCATCGCCATCCTGGGCGGCTACGTGGCCTCGGTGCTGACGCTGGACGTCTCGAGCGGCGTGTTCATCGAGGGCCTGCAGATGTTCTACAAGCACTCGGACCTGCTCGGCGGGCTGATCAAGTCGTTCTTCTTCGGCGGCATCATCGCCATGAGCGGGATCTACTACGGGATGAACACCAGGGGCGGCGCCGAGGGCGTGGGCCGCTCGACGATGACCGCGGTCGTGGGCAGTTGCCTGAGCGTGCTGGTGGGCGACTACCTGCTGGCCATCGTGCTGTTCCAGATCGTGTTCGAGAAGACGTGAGCATGCAGCAGGACTGGGACATCCCGCCGCCGCCCGACCAGCGCGCCCCGGATCCCGCGGCGTTCGACGGCATCGTCGTCGAGGGCGTCAGCAAGGCCTTCGGGCCCAAGAAGGTGCTCGACGGCACCGACCTGCTGATCCACAAGGGCGAGACGCTGGTCGTCATCGGGCGCAGCGGCGAGGGCAAGTCTGTCCTGCTCAAGCACATCGTCCGGCTGCTGGAACCGGACGCCGGCCGCATCTGGGTCGAGGGCCAGGAGGTCTCGGCGCTGGAACACGGGCCGCTGATGGAGCTGCGCAAGCGGTTCGGGTTCCTGTTCCAGGGCGCGGCCCTGTTCGACTCGATGACGATCTGCAAGAATATCGGGCTGATGCTCGAGGAGCACACCGACTGGCCGCGCGGGCGCATCCGCGAGCGGGCCTGCGAGTGCCTGCGGCAGGTGGGGCTGGCGGGAGCCGAGGACAAGCTGCCCAGCGAGCTGTCCGGCGGCATGAAGAAGCGGGCGGGACTGGCCCGGGCCATCGTCATGCAGCCGCAGTACATCCTGTACGACGAGCCGACGACGGGCCTGGACCCGATCACGTCGGACGCGATCAACGACCTGATCATCCAGCTGCAGCAGGAGCTGGGAGTCACCAGCATCGTCGTCACGCACGACATGCCGAGCGCCTTCAAGATCGCCGACCGCATGGCGATGCTGAGCCGGGGGCGCATCGTGTTCACGGGGACCGTCGACGAGGTGCGCACGACGTCGCACCCGATGGTGAGGCAGTTCATCGAGGGTCGCTCCCAGGGTCCGCTGGGCGCGTTCTGACCGGATGGGCCGGCGCGGCTGCGACCGCCGGCCGGGGAGACGCCGATGCGAGGCAGACTGAACGAGGTCCAGGTCGGCCTGGTGACCATCATCGCCATCGTGGTGCTGGTCTGGGGCATGCTCTGGCTGAAGAACATCGACCTGCGCAAGGGCTCGCGCATGTACCAGGCGGACTTCGCGCGGGTCGAGGGACTGCGCGTTGGCGACAAGGTGCAGGTGCGCGGCATCCGCATGGGCGAGGTCACGGGCATGCAGATCCTGCCCGAGGCCGTGCGCGTGCAGCTGCAGCTGGAGGACACCGCGAGGCTCTGCCAGGACGCGACGGTGACGCTCGGCGAGAAGGGCATCGTCGGCGAGGTGGTGATCGAGGTCGACCCCGGCACGGGCAGCCCCGTCCAGGAGGGCCACATCTTCAAGGGCCGCGCCGCCGGCAGCATCGCGGCGGTCACCGACGCGGCCGGCGCCGCGCTGTCGGAGATGCGCGTGCTCACGGGGCAGGTCACCGCGCTGCTGGAGGAGATCCGCAAGGAGGGACAGGTCGTCGAGACGCTGGCGCAGGCGAACGTCACGCTCTCGAAGGTCGATCGCATGGTGGAGCAGAACCACGAGGACGTGACGGTGATCCTCGACGACCTGCGGGCCTCGACCTCGGCCCTGCGCAAGCTGATGGACTCCGGTCGTCTGGATGAGGCGCTGTCCGGCGCGGCCGGGGCGGCGACGGCCGCGGATTCGCTGCTCGAGGGGCTGGGCGCGACGACGGCGCGCATGAACTCCCTGCTGGCGAAGCTGGACGAGGGCGGCGGCTCGGCCGCCATGCTGCTGAACGACCCGGCGCTCTACACGCGCACGGATTCGACGCTCACCTCGGTGCAGCGCCTGCTGGACGACCTGCGGCGCAACCCGAAGAAGTACTTCAAGCTCAATATCATCGATTTCTAGGCGGGAGAGGCGGACACGCGGCGGCGCGGCCGACCGCGGCAACGGGAGGAACGCGATGAACGAAGCCCAGAGGAAGGAAGCGCTGCTCAAGGCGGTCAAGGACGCCGTGATGGTCGAGGTCAAGGGCCAGCAGCTCTACAGCCATGCCGCGGAGCAGGCCGCCGACCCGGCCGCCCGCGCCATGTTCGAGATGCTCGCGCGCGACGAGGACGACCATGTGCGCATCCTGACCACGCAGTACAAGCACCTGCTGGCGGACGGCAAGCTGAACCTGGCGGGCCTGAACCCGGCCGAGGTGGACCACGGCTCGCAGGCCGTGATCAGCGACGAGTTCAAGAAGGCCGTGCGCAAGGGCAGCTTCGAGATGGCCGTGATCAGCATCGGCTGCGACCTGGAGAACAAGGCGATCGCCTACTACCGCGAGCACGCCGCGCGCACGGACGATCCGGACCTCAAGCAGCTGTTCACCTGGCTGGTCGAGTGGGAAGACGGTCACCTGGCGCAGCTGCTGGAGCTGGAGAAGATCTACCAGGACGCCTACTGGGCCGAGCAGGGCTTCTCGCCGATGTAGCCCCGGCGCCGACGGGAGGGCGGTGTGGTCGTCTGGATCCTGTTCCTGGCCCTGATCATCGCCCTGCTCGCGCTGGACCTGGGCGTGTTCCATCGCCGCGGGCACGTCATCGGCGTGCCCGAGGCCCTGCGCTGGTCGGGGCTGTGGATCGGGCTGGGGCTGGCCTTCGCGGGCGTGGTCTGGCTCCTCTATGACCGGCAGCTGTGGGGCGTCGGCCTGACTGTCGGCGACCCCCTCGGCGGCGGGCAGGCCGCGATCCAGTACCTCACCGGCTACGTCGTCGAGAAGTCGCTGAGCCTCGACAACATCTTCGTCATCGCGATGATCTTCCGCTATTTCCGCCTGCCGGGCGAGCTGCAGCACCGCGTGCTGTTCTGGGGGATCCTGGGCGCCATGGTGCTGCGCGGGGTGATGATCGCCGCGGGCGTGGCCCTGATCCGCAGCTTCGCCTGGGTGACGGTCGTCTTCGGCGCGATTCTCCTGTGGACCGCCTTCCGCTTCCTGCGCCACGATGCCGACGACCCGCACCTGGACCGCAATCCGGTCCTGCGCTGGTCGCGGCGCGTGCTGCCGTTGACGGACGGCTACCGCGGCCAGTCGTTCGTGGTGCGCGAGGGGGGGCGCCTCCTGGCGACGCCGCTCGTGCCGCTGCTGCTGGTCGTGGAGACGAGCGATGTGGTGTTCGCGGTGGACTCGATCCCGGCGGTGATCGCCGTCACGCGCGACCCGTTCCTGGTGTTCACCTCGAACGTGTTCGCGATCCTGGGCCTGCGCACGCTGTATTTCGCGCTGGTCGGGGCGCTGGATCGTCTGCGTTACCTCAAGCCGAGCCTGGCCCTGGTGCTGGCGTTCGTGGGGTTGAAGATGCTGGTCGCCGAGTGGGTGCACGTGCCGGCCCTGCTGTCGCTGGGGATCATCGCGGGGATCCTGGCCGCGGGCGCGTTGGCGTCGTTGCGGCGGCCCGGCGGCGGCTCGCAGGGACCGGCTGCGCCCGACGTGAGGACACGTTGAGCGCGCGGCGCGGGATCCGCGGCGGCGGCCGCTCGCGGTGGCCGGCCCTGGTCGGCGCGCTGTGCCTGGCGCCGTGCCTGGCGCCGGCGGCGCCGCCGGCAGAGCGGCCCGCCGGCCCGGGACCGGTTGCTTCGGCGATCGTGGGATCGCCTGCGGGCGCGCCCGCGTCGGCACCGGCGGCCACGCCCGCGGAGCTGGACTCTCTGTTCGCCCGTGCTGACCGGTTGCTGCGGGCGGGGGCGCCCGACTCGGTGCTGGCCGTGGTGGGCCCGGTGCTGGCGACGGCCGTGGCCGATGGCGACGAGCGGCTGGAACTGCGGGCCCTGCTGCACCAGGCCGGCGGCGAGGCGCTCAGCGGCCGCCTGCGCGAGGCCGAGCACTCGGCCCGCCGGGCCGCGGCCCTGGCCGAGACCGCCGGGGCGGCGGCGCCCGGGCGCCTGGCCCGCCGCTGGCTGGGCTTCTCGCTGCTGGGTCAGGGTCGTTCG
>JAYRFB010000065.1:0-4248 GCA_041908585.1 Candidatus Krumholzibacteriia bacterium | reverse complement strand
CGCGCGCCCGCTCGTGCTGGGCGCGCTGGCAGGCTACACGCTGATCGCGGTGGCCGCCCTGTTCCTGCGCACCGCCGCGCACTTCTACCTTCTGGCGGCGGCGGTCGGGGTGGTCCAGGGCGGGGCGCAGGCACTCAGCCGCTCGCTGTTCGCCGCCATGGTGCCCCGTCACCGCGCCGCGGAGTTCTTCGGGTTCTTCGGGGCCAGCGGCCGGCTGGCGGGCGTGGTCGGCCCGCTGGTCTTCGGGTTGACGGCCCAGGCCGCCGGCACCAGCCGCGTCGGCGTGGCGTCCCTGGTCGTGTTCTTCGTCGCCGGCGCCTGGCTGCTCTGGCGCGTGGATCCGGTGGCCGGGACGGCCGCCGCCCGCCGGGCCGAGCTCGAGGCGGCGGGCGCTGCCGGCTGACCCGGCCGGGTCCCGCGAAGGTCGCCACGGCGGCGTCCGTGGTGTAGTCTGTGGTCAGGCGCCGCCGCCAAGCCGGCGCCGCAACCGAGAAAGGTGCCAGCATGCCGAGCCTCCGTCCCGTGTTCTCGAAGGATCCGCTGTACCAGCTCCTGAGGTCGGACGACATCAAGGGCTTCAACGCCAAGCGCGACGCCGGAGTCGCCTGCGACCTTCGCGGCGTGGACCTTCGCGGCGCCGACCTGCGCGGCCTGAATGCCGACGGCCTGGACATGAGCGGCGTGTACCTGCGCGAGGCGGACCTGCGCGGCGTGGACTTCTCGAACACGCGCCTGGACGGCGCCAGCCTCCGCAATGCGCGCGTCTCGGGCGTCATGTTCCCGGCCGAGCTGACGGCCGAGGAGATCCGGCTGTCGATCGATTTCGGCACCCGCATGCGCTACAACCCGCTCCTGCGCGGTCGCTAGGCAGGCGTTGACGATGGTGGCGACGCTCGCGGACATCCTCGGCCAGGCCTGGCTGGTCACCGCGCAGATGGCCCCATGGCTGCTGCTGGGTTTCCTCGTCGCCGGGCTGCTGTCGACGGTGGTGGCGCCGGCCTGGCTCGAGCGCCACCTCGGCGGGCGCGGCTTCGGTCCCATCGCCAAGGCCGCGGCCTTCGGCGTGCCTCTGCCCCTGTGCTCGTGCGGCGTGATCCCGGTGGCCGCCTCGCTGCGCGCCCACGGCGCGAGCCGACCGGCGACCGTGTCCTTCCTGCTGGCGACGCCGCAGACCGGTGTCGATTCCATCCTCGTGACCTGGTCGCTGCTGGGACCCGTGTTCGCGGTGCTGCGCCCGCTCATCGCCCTGCTGACCGGACTGGCCGGCGGCGGACTCGTCCAGGCCCTCGTGCCCGAGGAGCGGCGCGTGCCCGCGCCCTTCCCGCTGGCGCCCGCGGCCGCCGGCACGGCGCCGGGGCCCGCCGGCCGCCTCACGGCGGCCCTGCGCTACGGGCTGGTCACGTTGCCGGCGGACCTCGTGCGACCGCTGCTGCTGGGCGTGGTCCTGGCCGGGCTCATCGGCGCGCTGGCCCCGGCGGACCTGGCCGCGCGCCTCATCGGCCCGGGCGCGCTGTCGATCCTGGTGATGATGATCGTCGGCATCCCGCTCTACGTCTGCGCAACCGCCAGCGTGCCGCTGGCCGTCGGCTTCATGCACCTGGGCGTGTCGCCGGGGGCGGCGCTGGCGTTCCTGATCGCCGGACCGGCCACGAACGCGGCCACGCTGACGACCATCGGCCGCGTCCTCGGGCGGCGCACGCTGGTGATCTTCCTGGCCGTGGTCGCAGCGAGCGCCTTCGGGGCCGGCCTGCTGCTGGATGCGGTGCTGCCGTGGGTGGGGCGCGTCGCGCCGGGGCTGGACCACGCCGGCCACCACCACGAGCACGTCGGCCCCTGGGCGCACGCCGCCGCGGTCGCGCTTCTGGCGGTGCTGGTCCATGCCTGGTGGCGGGCGCGGCGCCCGTCGCGCGCGGCGGCGGCTGCGACTCCGGCGGCAGAGGCGGCGCCGGCGGCTGCGACGGCGAGCGAGTTCGCCGTCGGCGGCATGAACTGCAGCCATTGCCAGCAGAGCGTGACGCGCGCGATCGTCGCCCTGCCCGGGGTCTCCGCCTGCGAGGTGGACCTGGCCGGCGCGCGGGCCCGCGTGACCGGCAGCGCCGTCGACCTGGGCGCCGTGGTGGCGGCGGTGGAGGCGCTCGGGTTCACCTGCCGCCCGTTGCCCCGCTAGTCCGCGTCGGGCATGTTGCCCTCGCCCAGGGGCAGCAGGCGCACGCGCCCGTTCACCAGCTTGGCCAGTCGCGGCTTGCGGACCGAGGCGCGGACCGGCATCCGTTCCCCGCCGAGCTGGATGGTCGTTCCCGACCACACGCTCTCGCGTGCCGCCAGTTCCGGGTGGCAGGCCGCCTCGGCCTCGTCGATGGCCCGCCGGATCTCGGCCGCCTTCGCCGTGAGGTTCGCGGGCAGCGCCGCGGCCTCGGCCAGCAGGATCTCGAGGCGGGCCGGATCGGCCTCGTCCGGCGGCGCCTCGCGCAGGCGCGCCATCTCCTCGGCCAGGCCCTGCCGTCGACGTTCCATCGCCGCCAGTTCCTCCTCGAGCCTGGCGACCAGCGGCTCGATCAGGTAGTCGACGCCCGCCACCAGCAGCGTCCCGGTGGCCCCGGCCGCGCCGGCCTGCCCGCAGACGATGCCGCCACGCGCGATGGTCGTGCCGCCGCCGATGCGGCCGGCCGGCACCAGCACCCGCCCCAGCGTGCGGATGACGGCGTGCGAGACCTCGTTGCCGATCGTGACGTCGCCGATCGCGTCGATCACCGCGTCGCGGACGTACCGCGCCTGCACCTGCCCGCCGACGCGGATGGCGCACCCTTCCTGCCCGACGATGCCGCCGCCCACCTGCAGGCTGCCGCCGGCCCGGATGTCGCAGGGCTCGACCATCCCGCGCACGACGACGTCGCCGTCGACGTCGATGGTCACGCCCTGCTCGACGTCGCCCTCGACCTGCAGCGTTCCCGTGTGGCGGATGTTGCCCGTCGCCAGGTCCAGGTTGCCCTTCACGATGTAGATGTCGTCCACGGCCAGCGTGCCGTTGGCCAGGCGCACGCGCCCGGCCACCTCGGCGACGAACCAGTCCACGCCGTGTTCGTCCACGCGCTGGGTGACGCCCTTGCCGCAGCGCATGCGCTCCTTGCGCGGTCGGCCGACGGCGATCTTCTGCCCCAGCACGTTGAGCCCCGGTTCGCCTGACACCGGCGGGTGCAGCTTGAGCAGCCACTCGCCGGCCTTGACGGCGCGGTTGTCGAGGCGCGCCCAGAAATCGATGGCGCCGGTCTGCGCGTCGACCTCCCAGCCCTCGACGAAGAAGTCGCGGGCCCACTCGAGGCGTCCGTCCACCGAAGGTTCCGCGTCGTAGCCCTCGATGAGCGTGTGGTCGCGGAGCGCCTGCCCGGGCCTGGCGCCGGCGGCCAGCATCTCGCGCAGCAGCGCGGCATCCGGGTATTCCGGCAGGCGGAGCTGGCGGAACGCGTCCATGACGATGGTGACGGTGCGGTCGAGGTCGGCCAGGGGGTCGGGGCAGTCCAGGAGCACGCTCAGGCGGTCGGCGCTGACGTGCACGCGCACGTCGCCCTCGCCGGCCGCGAGCGTCGTCGGCTCGGCCGTGGCGGTGCCGCCGCGTTGACCGTGGCTGTCCCTGTCGCCGGACATGGTGCGTCCGTCCCGTTCCGGTGCCTGTCACGGGCCCGCCGGTCCGGAGCGGGGGCGAGCCCGCCAAGGGATCGGATCGGCGTCGGCGGCGGTTTAGCGGGATTTCCCACCGGCCAGGCGGCGGATGCGGGCCGCAAGGCGCGGCAGCCAGCCGGCGCCCGGGCGCGGCGCGGTGGACGGCTCCGTCGCGGCTGCCCCGGGCCGGCCTCGGGCGGCCTCCAGGGCCACGGCCTCGTCGATGGCCCGCCAGATCGCTGCCGCGGTCGCCGTCGCCTCGCCCCGGTCCGCTGCGGTCCGGGGGTGTGCCGGGCCGGCGACCGGGGGCTCGTCGTAGACGACGGCAGTCTGGCCGTCGCCGAGGGGCACCAGGGCCAGCCTGGCGGCAAGGTCGGCCTCCGGGGTCATCCGGCCCGCCGCCGGGGGGGGCGTGACACGCCGCCGCACCCAGGCCAGGGCCAGGCCGCAGGCCGCCAGCGCGGTCCCTGCCAGCAGGGCCGGGGCGGCGGCCAGGGGCGTGGCCGCGCCGGCCCGGGCCCGCCCGGCCACCACCACGCCGCCGGCGGCCGCGCCGGTGGCCCGGAGGACCGGCCGCGCGGTGCGGTACGG
>JAYRFB010000064.1:0-7398 GCA_041908585.1 Candidatus Krumholzibacteriia bacterium | reverse complement strand
TCGGCCAGGATGGCCCCGGCCATCGCCGTCGTGTGCCAGGCGCTCATGCCGGTCGTGCCCTTGCGGTCGTCCAGGGCCAGCAGCAGCAGTTCCTCGTGCATCTGGAGTCGGGAGCGGGCGGGCATGTCCTCTCCTTGCGGTCGGGGTTCGGGATGGCGATCGGTCACAATATACACGGGATCGCCGCGCCTTGTTCACGGCGACGGCTCCCGGACGGCGAGAAGCAACGATCCCCCGGTCCGCCGACCGGGGGATCGTCCGGGCCACCGCCGCGCCGGCGGCGACTACTCGAGCATCATCAACCGCCGCGTCGCCTGCTCGCCCCCGGCGCTCAGGCGCGCCAGGTACATGCCCGACGGCAGGCGCTGCCCGCGATCGTCTGCGCCGTTCCAGGTGAACTCGCTGGCGCCGGCCGGCAGCGACGCGGCGTTCATGACCCGCACGCGCCGTCCCGCGACGTCGAAGATCTCCAACACGGCCGCATCCACCGCCCGCGGCAGCTCGAAGCTGAGCGTCACCTGCGGGTTGAAGGGATTGGGCCGCGGCGCGTGCACGACCAGGCGCCCGGGCAGCGCGTCGGGCGCGGGCGAGAGGTAGCCGGGCTGCACTGTGAGCGTCCCGGGGTTGCTGTCGATGGTCCCGCAGTCCTTCGCGATCCTGCACCGGTACTGACCGCCGCTGGACTCCGTCACGTCCAGCAACGTGAGCGACGTCGTCGTCGCGCCGGTCACGTAGCCGGGGATGTCGTTGACGGCCGCCCACTCGCCGGAGATGAGCTTCTGCCATGAGTAGGTGGCGCTGCCGGCGCCCACCGGCACGATCGTGAACGTCGCGTCGTGCCCGGCGGTGACGGTTGTGCTGGCCGGGTGACTGAAGATTCCGTTCGCGCAGGCGTCGTCCCACGTCTCGAGGGCCTCGCGGATCTGCTCCCGCAGGATCTCCTCCGAGGCGGCGTAGGCGATCTTGGATCCCGGGTCGTTGCCGGCGTCGACAAAGGTCGTGAAGGCGTACTCCCGCCTCAGCTCCAGCCAGAGCCCCATGAAGCTCACCTTGAAGGGGATGCTGACCCAGCCCGCGGAGGAGCGCCATGTCGTCCCGTGGCAGCCGTACGAGCCGCCCTTGACCGCGTACCGCAGAGCCTGGCGGAAGTCGACACGCTCGCTATAGGTGAGGTCCGTCTGGGCCGCCTCCTGGTCGATGACCTGCCGCAGCGTGTAGAACGCCTCGTCCTGCGAGAGGCCGTAGCCCCAGGCCGTCGTGCTCGCCATCAGGTCGTAGAGCTCGCTCTCCCACGCGCTGTCGAAGAAGGTGCCGTCGGCGATCTGCTCGTACAGGCTGACCAGATCCGCCGCGGTGGTCGTGTTCGGCGTGTTACCGCACAGGCAGCCGATCGCGTGGTTGATCTGCGTGTGGTCCAGACCGGCCACGTTGTCCGCGAAGCTGTTCAGCGTCGTCCGGGTGAACAGCTCCTCCAGCGTGTGCGTGCGCCCGTTGTGCGAGCTGCGGAGCATTCTGCGGATGGTGTCCGACATCGGCTCCCAGCCCGCGTCGCAGTTGTAGGAATCGTCCGGGCAGACGTCGTTGTAGTACTGTTCCGTGCAGCGGTTGGGCACGTAGATCTGGTCGTCGAGGTCGCGATTGCCAAGCGCGCACTCCCGGATGGCGTAGGCGCCGTGCAGGATCTTCATCGAGCTGGCCGGTTCGAAGACGAAATCCTCATTGAGAGACGCCAGGACCTCTCCTCCCACGCGCTTCAGCTTGAAGCCGTAGGTGCCGACGGTGGCCGCAGCCGCCATGTAGTCGCGCACGCGGCGCGTCTGGTCATTGGCGTTGTCCACCAGGCTGACCGCGAACCTGGTCGAGCCGAGAGCATTCGTGTAGCGGTGAAGACTGGTCAGCCGGCCGCCGGTCTGGCCGATGAAGTCCGCCAGATCCGACGCGGCCAGCCCTCCGTGGAACCAGCCCGCGCCGGGATTGTCGGCGACCATGACGCAGGCGAAACGCGCCGCGGCAAATAGCGTCGGGGCCGTCTCAAGCTCGATGTCGACCAGCCGCGCGCTGTTCTGGGTCAGCAGGTCGACAATCTCTTCCGCCGTCTTGTCGAAGTACCACCACCATCCCTGGTACTGCGCCCCGGAGTTGTTCACGGCGACCGCCGCGTAGTACCTCTGCCCGCCGACGCTGTAGATCGACAGGTCGAGGATCCGCAGCGCGGGCGTCGTGTTCGCTACCCAGTCGACGACCTGCTGCCGCGTCTGCCCCACCAGCCAGCCCCAGCCGGCGGATGCTCCACCCGTGTTGGGAACGGAGATCGCGGTGGCCCGCGTTGCGCCCGATACCTCGTAGCAATCCAGGCTCACCAGCCGCCGGTTCGCCAGGTCGTTGCCGAGCTGCGTGACGGTGCGGTCGTAGTGCATGTTGCCGGTGCCGAAGCCCGGCACGGCATAGTCACCGGAGTTCTGGACCGTGACGACGTCGTACAGCCCCGCCGACACGCGCTGGATGCTGAACGGGCGCAGGCCCGCGTTGATGTCGGTGGTGATCGTCGCCGGCGTCACGCCGTAGCGATAGTTCCAGCCGGTGGGCGTGTCGAGGATCTCCTCGACCTGGGCCCGTGCCGGGCCGGCGATCAGCGCGGTCGCAACGACCGCGAGCAGGACTGCGTTCCGCGCGGCGCGACGGCCCGCGGCGGGGAGACGGCTGGCGATGGCTGTCGGCATGGTCGGGAACCTCCGCGTCGGGCGCCGGCCGTGGTGGCGGCGCATCAGATCCAGCGGCGCGGTGGTCCCGGCGCCGCTTGCCGGAATGCGACTTCTTGAGAGGGTTATCGAGAAATGACGACGAATCGGGTCATCAATAGCGCCGAACCGGGCGCACATGTAGCTATCGTGTTAAACCACATCGAATTAAGATCCAGGGCAATGGCATCCCGACATACCCCCACGGTGCGGACCTGCTTGCCCTCCCGGCCTCCGGTCGAGATGATTCGGTTCAAGGAACGCGTGCGGGCACCGATCCCGTCGCGTCTCCCGGCGCCGGGCTCTCCGCCGCCGCGCGGGTGCCTCCCCCGAAAGGCCAGACCGCCCCGTGTCCACGACGCGCGCCACGCTCCAGCACGCCATCGTCTACAGCGGGGCCGCCATCGCCAGCCGCATGATCGGGCTGCTGATGCTGCCGCTCTATGCCCATGTGCTGCGCGGCCACGGCTATGCGGTCATCGGCATGCTCGATGTCGGCATGAACTTCCTGATCAGCCTGCTCGCCTACGGGATGCAGGGGGCGATCGTCCAGCTCTACCACGGCGAGAAGGACCCGGCGCGCAAGCCGGCGGTCGTGAGCACCGGCATCATCCTGATCGGCGCCGTGACCGCCGTCCTGACCGTGCCGCTGATGCTGGCGTCGCGACCGGTCGCCTCGCTGCTCATCGCCGATGCGGGCTTGTGGCGCCTGGTCGTCATCGCGCTGGTCTGCTTCAACCTGGAGATGGTGGGCCAGGCCGCCACGGCCTGGCTGCTGCTGAACAGCCGTTCGCGCCTGCTCAGCCTGATCAGCCTGCTCCGGCTGACGCTGGGCCTGGCGCTGAACATCGAACTGATCCTGCGCCGGGGCCTGGGCCTGGACGGCTACTTCCTCAGCTCCCTGGCCGTCAGCCTGGTCAGCACCTCGGTCTTCCTGGCCCTGGCCATGCGCGGGTGCGGCCGCCGGTACGATCGCGAGATCGCGCGGCGCTTCCGCTCACTGTTGCTGCCGCTGGTGCCGGGCTCGCTCGCCTCGTGGGTGGGCCGGCAGGCCGAGCGGGTGCTGGCGCGCGGCCTGATCAGCCTGGAATCGGTGGGTGTCCTGGAGATGGCCTACCGCTTCCCGGGCCTGATCGCGATGGTCGTGACGACGCCGTTCATGCAATCGTGGGACACGCGCCGCTTCGAGATCGCCGAACAGCCGGATGCGCCGCGCGCGATCGCCCGCATGTTCACGTACTTCACGTTCATCATCGTCTGGATCGGCCTCGTGATGGCGGTGGTGATCCGGCCCGTGCTGGAGTTGCTGACGCCGCCCGAGTTCCACCTGGCCTACCGCATCGCGCGCGTGGAGATCTTGACCACGATCCTGCAGGGGCTGCAGTTCCACCTGTCGTTCGGGCTGTTCTACGCCAGGGACACGGCGCTGGTCTCCAAGCTTCGCGGCGGCGGCGCCCTGGTCAAGGTCCTGCTGTCATGGGTGTTCATCGCGACATGGGGCATCTACGGCGCGGCCTTCTCGGCCGCCATCATGGGGCTCGTCGGCCTCGGGCTCGACTTCCACTTCTCGCAGAAGCGCTACCGCCTGCCCCTGGAATGGCGCACGCTGGGCGCGATCATCGGCACGGCTCTCGCCGTGTTCCTGGTCCTCGTCAACTGGGACGTGACAGGCACCGCCCTCTTCGCCTGGGTCGAGGGCACGATGATGCCGCGCTTTCAGGCGGCGCTGGCCGACTCGTTCCTCGCAGGGTGGCGCGACGGCCGACTGGTCGCCGAACTCGACGTGCACAGCGAGCCGTTGACAGGGATCGCACTGAAGGGACTGTTCGCGGCCGGGTTCGGCCTGCTCCTGCCGCTGGTCCACCAGCCCACGCGCGGGAAGTGGCTGGCCGCCATCCGGCGCCTGGGCCCCCGGCGGGCGGCGGCGCAGTAGCGCCCCGTCGGCGACGCGGCTGCCGGACTGCCGCCCGGTCCACCCGCCGGCTATTTGCCGCCTGCCGCCTGCTGCTCGCGATCCCGGTACAGCGCCAGCGACTGTTCCAGCACCGCCGCCTGCTGCGGGTCCAGCTTGCGCAGCTCGGCCAGCTCCGCCTCCGCCTCGGCGACGCGCCCGAGTGCCAGGTACGTCTCGCCGCGGTACTCGCGTGCCAGCGCGAAGCGCGGGTCCAGGGAGACGGCCTTGTCGTACGAGGCCAGCGAGTGCTCCAGCTTCCCGAGGCGGCGGTAGCAGTAGCCCAGGTAGTTGTGCGATTCCTTGTGGTCCGGCTTGAGCGAGACGGCGCGCGCGAAGTCGGCGATGGCCAGTTCGTACTCGCGCAGGGCCTTGCCGTCGGGCTTCGCAGCGTAGTCGAAGGCATACACCTTCGAGGCGCCGGCGCCCATGGCGTCGGCCTTCTTGACCTTGGCGACGCCGTCGTTGTAGGCCGCAACCGCCTTGACGGCGTTCGCGTCGGCCTTGGCGGACGGCGCCTGCGGCGGCGTGCTCCCGGCCAGTGCCGTGCTCGCGACCGGCAGGACCGCCACCGCGATCAGGACTGCGAGCAGGCGGGCGGATGTGCGCATGTTCGTCCTCCGTTCGGCTCCGGCCCCGGGAACGCCCCGCGCCGGGACGGCCACGTTAGCCGCGCCCGCCCCGGGCCGCCACGGGCGCCGGCGCGGCCTACGAGGACAGCAGCACGATCCCGCCCACCGTCAGCAGCATGCCGAGCGCGGTCTTGATCGTCAGCGCCTCGCCCCCGATGACGATCGCCAGCAGCGCCCCGAACAGCGGCGAGGTGAAGGCGATCGGCATCACCTTCGTCAGCGGGGCCTGCTTGAGCGCCGCGTAGAAGCAGAGCATTCCCAGCGACCCCGCCACCAGCCCGCCCCCCACGACCATGTACACCAGCGACCGCGTTCCCGCCTGCGCGGCGAGCTTCCACTGCGGCGCGCTGACGGCCGCAAGCACCACCAGGGCCGTGGCGGTGCGGATGGTGATACCCAGCTGCGGCGGCAGGTGGCCCAGGGCCAGGCCGCGCTTCTCGAAGTAGCCGCCCAGGCCCCAGGCGGCGGCGGTCAGGAGGGCCAGCAGTTTCGGTTTCATCCTCGCGTTCTCTCCCGTCTGTCCATCAGGGGACCGTGGTGTTCCTCGAGCGCCGGCCAGCTTTCCAGAGCGACACGCCGCCGTCAACCGGCGGCGGTGGCGGCCGCCGGCCCGCGCGACGAGATTGTGCGACTGAGTGTCATTCCCGATGCCCCGAGCCCCGGGGCCCCGTGGCCGGAGAGGCTGCTTTCGCGAGCGGAGAGGTCGGACCCATGACCATGGTCCTGTTCAACTACGGCCACTTCCTGGGCCTGGCGGCCTTCGCGGCGGCGCTCGCCGTCGAGCTGACCCTGTTCCGCCGCCGCGTCGACGGCCGCACCGCGCGGCGCCTGGCCATGGCCGACCTGGTCTACGGCCTGGCTGCCGCCCTGGTCATCGCCACGGGCCTGCTGAAGCTGTTCGCCGGCGACAAGCCCGCCGCCTACTACGGGCACAACGCGTTCTTCCATGTGAAGCTGACGGTATTCCTGCTCATCTTCCTGATGTCGATCTACCCCACGATGCAGTTCGTGCGCAACCGCCGCGCCGCCGACGGCGACGTGGTCGAATACCCCGCCCTGGTCGGCACCCTGCTCAAGGTCGAGCTGGCCGCCACCGCGCTGCTGCCGCTGCTGGCGGTGCTGATGGCGCGGGGGTTCGGGGCGGGGGGCTGAGCCTTGCGCCGGCGCCCGCCCTACCTGTAGAGGCTCTTGAGCGCGCCGAATGACGTGGGTTCGTCGGCCGAGACACACCACCCCCCCCCGGAGTTCACGCAGGCCACCGGGAAATCAGGCGAATCGCTGACCAGCAATCCGAGCCGGTAGCTGCCGCCGTCAGCCAGGACGGGCAGGCCACCCGGCAGCGACGGGTTGGTGCCGGCACCGACGTAGAAAAAAAGCCCGGTAGCGGATTGCATCATGATCGTCCAGTCCACGAGCAACGCCGCGCCGTTCTGTACCGGGTACGGAGAGGAACGCAGGACACTGTAGCCCTCGGCCGTCTCGTCGCTGTCGATGGCGTCGGGGCCCAGATTCCTTGCCAGCTCGAAGTGGGGCCCGCCGACGCGCCAGGCCGTGCACTCGAAGCCGTCGATCGGGGCGGATGGATTGTTGACCAGCAGGTAGGCGTGGAACGGGCTGAACGGCGGGATCACCGTTTCCCGCACGTTGCCGGCGGTGTCGAAGTAGATGCCGAAGCCGTCGGGATCGGGATCCAGGCCGCCGAGGGCCACCCCCGCCAACGAACTGGCCAGCATCAGGACGACCAACATCAGTTTCCGCATGAATTCCCTCCCGGATCGCAAGCTCTGGGCGAGCAGCATCAGTGCGCTCATCATACCCGATGGGAAGGGTTGTGCCGTCGAAATTGTGTTCGCCCGCGACAGGTGCCCACGAGGGTGGCACCACCCGGCCTTCCACACCGCGTACTTCAGCTCATGCGCCCGCTGCCGAGCCAGCACCCGCGTCCGCACCCGCCCCCGAACCTGGGGATACGCTTCCGCTGGCAGTGACTCCAGTGGTAGCCGATGCGCTTGAAGCGCCAATCGGAGCGGAACTCGCTGTGGAAGCGGCACTTGGGGTTGGGGCAGTGGGGCGGAAC
>JAYRFB010000063.1:0-21858 GCA_041908585.1 Candidatus Krumholzibacteriia bacterium | reverse complement strand
CTGGCGGTGTTCGTGGTGTGGCGGAACTACCTGATGGGTCGGCGGGAGAAGGTGCGGGGTAGCCCGACGCCGGCTCAGGCTCGGGGGATGCTGGATCGGAGGCTTGAGGTCAGTGACGTATTGGAGCGGCGGATGTTCGTGACTCGTACGGCGTTGCCGGCGCGGTGGCAGGAGTACTACTGGGGGCGGGTGCGGACTCGGGCGCTGGCTCGGCAGCGGGCACATGAGTTGAAGTACGCGGTGTAAGCGGGCGGGCAGTGACGTCCCCGGCGGGGAACGCCGATGGTAGACACAATCTCGGAGGCACAACCTAGTCGATGGGTGTGGGACCGGGGGTCAGATCACGATGGCACTCGATGCACGCCCGCCCCTCATCATGCCCCACCTCATGACACTTCCGACACAACTGCCCCTGATCCGGATCCGGGTACGGACTGGGGATCGGCCACGAGCCGGACGGCTGGCCGTCGCGCGCCAGCCGGAACTTGGCGAAGTCCCAACGGCCGGCTGCCGGCGCCGACGAGGCGTGGGCACGATGGCAGGTCAGGCAGTGGAGCCGGTCGGCCGGGCCGGGCCCGGCGGTGGCGCCGGGCGTCGCCCACGCGGACTCGAAGGGGACCTGCGGCAGGTACGAGGCCGATGGATCGCCGCCGGCCGGATTGGCGTCGCCGGCGTACGACTCGTAGCGGCGTCGCATTGCGGCACCCAGCGTCAGGTCGACCGGATGGGCGAAGCCGTCGCCGCCCTCGGCGTGGTACGCGCCGTGGCAGTTCGCGCACCAGGCCGTCATCCCCGAGACGTAGGCCGTGTGGGAGGCCGCTGATTCGGTTGCGGCCGCGTCGGTGGGCGCCAGGCCGGTCGCCACGGGCGCGGGATGGATGAAGTTCCCCACGCCGCCCTGCACGGGACCGACGCCCCGGAGCATCCTGAAGGTTCCGTTGCCGTGGGGGTCGTGGCAGCTGGTGCAGCCGAGGGCGGAGGAGGGGAACGTGCCCCCCGGCGCCCGCGTCCAGCGCGAGTCCGCGGCGAGGCCCCGCGCGGGGGCGACGATGCTGTGCCCGGCCGCCTCGCCGTCGATGCGCGGCGCGGCCTGGCCGCGCGCGTCGTTGAGATCGTCTTCCAGCAGGAACACGAAGTTGCCGGCGCCCAGCTCGCGCGGGGGCAGCAGGGGATTGGTCCCCATGACGCCGCCGTCGCCATGGCACACCAGGCAAAGGTCGGTGGAGGATGCAGCCAGCAACAGGGGGTTGGAACCGTCGAGAGCGATCTGCCCGGGGACAGCCTCGTGCATCACGTGGCAACGTTCGCAGGAGGCCACGCCGCCGTCGTGAAACGCCGCCGCCGGCACGACTGCCGCCAGCAGCGACAAGGCCGCTGCCGCGACGATGCCGAGCGCGCGGGCGATGACCGGATGCCGGGTTGGGGTGCGAAGGGCCATCGGGAAGCATCCGCCCCTGTGCGTTGCACGTCTCGTGCGCAGCGCGCCTCTTGTGTCGCGTGCCGCTTGTGTAGCGCGCCTATTGTGAAGCGCGTCTCGCAGGCAGCCCGCCTGGTGCGCAGTCCGCCTTGCCGCCAGTCGCCGCGGGGCGATTTCGCGGCGTGTCCATCATCCGCTCAATTGTAGCATTCCCGGCGTCCGGTTTCCAGCGTCCTGGGGCGAAAGGGCCCCGCGCGATCGCTCGCGCGGGGCCCCGGGGATCGCCGTCAGGCGTGGCGAGGCCTAGTGGGTCGCGCCGGCGTGGTCGAACTCGTCCTTCGCGTGGCACTTGTTGCACAGCGAGCGCTGGTTGGCCACGAAGGTGTAGTTGTAGTACTTGCGATCGACGTCGGTCTGGATGAAGCCGATGTCGGTCGTCAGCGGGTGCGACAGGGAGATCAGGTTGACGCTCATGTCCCAGCGCGCGATGTCGGCGAACGGCGAGGCGTGCGCGCGGTGGCAGGACAGGCACATGACCTCGTCCTGGCCCGTGGGGCCCTGCGTGTAGTTCGCGGGATCGGCGGTGGCCAGGTCGACATTGACGGCCTCGAAGGGCACGATGCCCCAGTACGAGGTGGCGGCGCTGCCGCTGCTGATGTCGTCCGAGCTGACGTACGCGTTGTAGGTCGCCGCGATCGTCGAGCCCATGGCGCGCGTCGGGTGCACGAAGTTCGTCGTGTAGTTGTCATGCAGGGCGGTGTGGCAGTTGGCGCACCAGTTGCTCATGCCGCTCTTGTAGATGGTGTGGTCGGTGTTCGTCTCGACGCCCGGCTGCGTGCCGTACGTGTTGCGCGAGTTGCCCAGGGCCAGCGGCGCCGCGTACGTGAACGAGTAGCGGGTGCCGTCGTACTTCGGGCCCAGCTGCGTGCCGTACAGCAGGCGGAAGTTCTGGTTGCCATGGGGGTCGTGGCAGCTCGTGCAGCCAAGGCGCGAGCTCAGGAAGGTGCCGCCCGGCGCGTTGGCCAGGACGGCGTCCTGCGCGATGCCGCGGCCCGGAGCGATGACGTTGTGGCCATGGCTGTCGCCGGTGCTGCTGGCAGTGCTGCCGCCGCGGCCGGCCCAGGTGAAGGTGCGGGTGACCCAGTAGTAGTCGCCGCCGGGGCCGAAGCCCTCGCCGTTCTTGAACTGGCCGTAGCCGGCGTGGCAGCGCAGGCAGGTCTCGGTGCCGTTGCCGGCGTTCAGCAGGTACTCGTTGCCGGCCGGGTGGGCGGCGTCAACCAGGGCGCCGTTCTGGCTGTTGTGCATGGTATGGCAGCCGGCGCAGTAGGCGACGCCGGCGTCGTGGAACGCCAGAACCGAGCTGGCCGACAGGCCGAGCGTCAGCACCAGGGCGATCTTGATGAAAGTCTTCACGAGTGAGCCTCCAGGAGCAAGTTGACAAGTGCAAGTTGACCGACTGACCGGTCCCGCGTCGCGGGGCACGATCCGTTCAACGACCGGTTGCGGGCCCGACGCCGGAGTTCCGGCAAGGCCTGCTGCGAACGATCCATCCTCCTCGTGTCCAGACGCCTCACGACGATGCGACTCCCCAGTCATGCCCGGCGGGGCCGGGCGCTCTATTCAACGGTCCCGTCGGCCAGGACGCTGAATACCTGCACGCGACCGCGGTAGCCCTGCGCCACGTAGAGGTGGCCGCTGCCGTCGGTCGCAATCGACACCGGGTAATAGAAGGCGCCCGGCGCGTCGCCTACCGAACCGTATTCGCTGATGAACGCGCCCTGCGCGTCGAAGGCCACGACCTTGTGGCGCATCTGGTCCAGCACCAGGATCGAGCCGTCGGGCCCCGCGGCAACCGCGACGGGGGCGACCATCCGACCGGGCGACGAGCCGAAACGGCCGAACGTCGAGATGACCTCGCCGCCCTCGCCCGCCAGGATCACGCGGTGCAGGTTGCTGCCGCAGACGACATAGGTGCCGTCGGCCAGCTGCACGGGGCGCGACAGGCCCATCTCGAGGTCGAGGGAGGCGGGTTCGGCGATGACCGCCGACCACAGCACCTGGCCGCTGGCCGCGTCGTGCTTGGCCAGCAGGCCGGCCGTGCCGTCGATCGTCACGTAGTTGCCGTCATGCGCGACCATCACGTGGTCGGGTTGCCAATCGGCGATCGGGGCCGCAGCCGTCCAGCCGTCGGGTTCGCCATAGACGTCCAGCCGGGCCAGCGTCGGGCGGGCGCCGTTGACCATCGTGACGCCGATCAGCCGGCCGGCGTGGTCGATCGCGCCGTCGACCGGCTGCGTCAATCCCGAGTAGCCGGTCGTGCGGAAGGTCTCGATCCCGGCCCTGTTGAACACGTGCAGGGCTCCCTGGGCCGCGTCGGTGACCACCAGGCCGCCGCCCAGGGGATCGCAGGTGACGGCAGCCGGCAGGAGCCGACCGTCCTGATGTCGGGTCAGGTTCAAGGCGCCCTCATAGCGGATCGCCACGGCGGCGCCGGCGCCGGACGGAAGCAGCGCCAGGGCCACACCCAGTGCGGTTGTTACGCAGGCAACGTTTTGCAGCGTGAGCCGGGCGAGCGATGTCGGGCGCATCGGGTGCATTTGTCACGCTCGCGTCACGGGTTTGGCCGCGGTGGGGGCTCTGGGGCCTTTGCTTGTCACGGATATATCATATCACGCCTGGGGCCGATGTCAATCAGCACGACAAAAAAAAAACGTTGAAGCCGATGGTGTTTATGACTGTCGATCTCAAAATATAACCTGCTGTTATTCCTAGGGATCCGCTGGGCTAATCGCAAAAGGCCCCGGGGGCCCGACCTTCGCCGGGCCCCCGGGGCCTGCCAGCTGACCTTCCCGGAAAGCCGGGGAGGCCGGTTCCGTCGTCGCGCCTCAGCCGCCCGTGCGCAGCTTGTCGGTATGGCAGCCGATGCAGAGCTTGCCCTCGGGATCGTCGCGCATGAACCGCACGAACGGGCTGCCGTGCGGGTCGTGGCAGCTGCCGCACGTCATCTTCCGGCCGGTCCGCGGGTCCACCGTGTCCTCGCCCATCGGGTGATCGACGTGGTCGCGGTAGGTGTGGCAGTTCAGGCAGGACTCGCGCGTCGCCTGGTCCTCGCCCTCGCGTGAGCTCAGGTGCGGATCATGGCAGGTCGTGCATTCGCGCCCGTCCACCTGGGGGTGCCTGTGCACGGCCGTCCGGTTCGCGTCCACCTGCTCCTGGTGGCAGGTGGCGCAGACGACCGCCTGGCGGGCAGGCAGCAGCGGCGCGACCGGGCCGGTGTGCGCGGCGTGGCACGACGTGCAGGCCTGCGGGCCGGTGATGGCGCCGTGCGGCGTGCCGGCCTTCAGGCTGGCGGCGAGCCCGGGATGGCAGGAGAGGCACAGCTCGGGCTGCGACTGTTTCGTCGTCGCCGCGGTCCCCGCATGGCAGGCGGCGCAGTTCCCCGCCCCGTACGGCTGGTGGACGTGCTCGTGCGGCAGGTTGGCCCGCTTCGACGCGTGCGGGGCGTGACAGCCCGCGCAGTCGGCCTTGTCGACCGGGAAGCCGCGGTGCTTGGCGGGCAGGGCCGCAGGCGCGTGGCACTTGGCGCACAGGACGCTGGGCTGGTCGATCAGGCTGCCGGCGACTTCCGTGCCGTGCGGGTCATGGCAGCGCGTGCAGGCGCCGCTGCGCAGCGGCGCGTGCACCACCGGCCACTTCTTCAGGGCCTCGATGGACTCGTGGCAGCTCGTGCAAAGGACCGCCGCGGGCTTGACCAGCAGGTCCGGCTCGCTGGACGCGTGCGGCTGGTGACAGGCCTCGCACTTGCCGTCGCGGACCGGCGTGTGCGCCAGTTCGGGCCGCGGCGCCAGCTCCGCCAGGTCGTGGCAGGCTGCGCAGGCCTCGCTCGTGCGCGCGGACGGCAGCAGGGCCGGGCCCCGCGCCACATGCGGATTGTGGCAGCCGGCGCAATCCCCCTCGGCGAACGGTGCGTGCACCGTGCGGCCGGTGGCGGGGGCGGGCTCCGGCAGGCCGTCGTGGCACTGCAGGCAGGCCTGGCGCTGGTCCGCCACCGGCGCGGCACCGTCGTGGCAGCTTGCGCAGTCGCGGTCGCCGAACGGCGGGTGCGACTTGGGCGCCAGCAGCGCCGCGGCCGTCGAATGGTGTGGCTCGTGGCAGGCCAGGCAGTCCATGCCCATGGGATCGCGTCCGAGGTGACTGGAGGTGAACCCGGTGCTCTTCTCGTCGTGGCAACCGAAGCAAAGCGTCGGGGCCTTCTCGCGCAGGAAGCCGGCTCCCTGCCCCCCGTGGGCCAGGTGGCAGTCCAGGCAGCCGTCGCGGCTGGGCGGGTGGATCGAGGCGGCGCCCTGCGGGTTGGCGATGTCCTCATGGCAAAGGGCGCACAGCTTGCCGGGCTCCGCAGCCAGCAGCGCCTTCTGCTCAGACCGGTGGGGATCGTGGCACGCGGTGCAATTGCCGGCGGCCACCGGCTCGTGGCTGCGCCAGCCGGCACCGCCGGGAGTGCCGGTGTCGTGGCAGGCCGCGCAGGTGGCTGCGGCAGGCTGGCGCAGGAGACCGCGCTCCTGCCCGCCATGCGGCAGGTGGCAGTCCAGGCAGGCGCCCTCGCCCGCGGGCGGGTGCAGCGTGCCCTTCGCCGGCTGCCTGCCGAGATCGGCGTGGCAGTCTGCGCAGAGCGCCGAGGCCGCCTTCCTGAGCAGGGCGGGCTGGCCCGCGGTGTGGGGCTCGTGGCAGGCCAGGCATTCGCCGTTCTTGGCCACCGCGTGCGGGTACTTTGCGACCGTCTCCAGCTGGACCTTGGTATGGCAGCTCAGGCACAGCGTGCCGGCGGTGTCGACCAGCAGGCCCGCGCGCTCGGAGCTGTGGGGTTCGTGGCAGACCGTGCATTCCTGCTTGACCAGCGGGGCGTGCACCACGGCCGGAGCCGGGGCATTTGCAGCCGGCAGCACGCCGTCGTGGCACGAGGCGCAGACGACATGGGTGTCCTGCAGCATCAGGCCCGGACGGTCCGAGCCGTGCGCGTCGTGGCAGGCCGTGCACGCGCCGGCGGCGGCCGGCGCGTGCCGGACCGGGCGCTGGAACGGCGGCTCGTCGTGGCACTCGAAGCAGAGCTGCTTCTGCTCGGCGACGAGCAGGGCGGGCCGCGAGCTGCCGTGCGGGGCGTGGCACTGGCCGCATTCGCCGGCGGTCACCGGCTCGTGCGGCACCTTGGCGCCGGCGACCGGGTCCTCGTGGCACTGCAGGCAGAGCTCGGCCGCCGGGACGGCGAGCGCGGACCCTCCCGCCGCGTCGGCGGCATGACAGGTCGTGCAATCGCCGTCGAGCATCGGCGCGTGCCGCACCGCATGCAGCAGGGCCTTTTCGTCCGAGCCGTGGGGATCGTGGCAGGACACGCAACCGCCGATCCCGCCCTGGCCACCGTGCGAGCGGGCCAGCTTCTCGCGGTCGGTGTGGCAGCCGAAGCACAGGTCGTCGCCGCCGCGCACGAGCAGCCCGGCGTGCTCCGAACCATGGGGATCGTGGCAGGCGGCGCAGCCCTCGCGGGCCAGCGGCCGGTGGATGTTGCGCCGCTGGAACTGGGCCGCGTCGTGGCAGGTGTAGCACGCCTGCGCCCCGGCGGCCGGCAGCAGGCCCGGCTGTCCCGAACCGTGCGGGTCGTGGCAACCGGCGCAGTCGCCCTGCCTGAGCGGCTCGTGGACGTGCTCGCGCCGCGTCACGTCGGCGTAACCTGCGTGGCAGGGCAGGCACAGCTCGCGCCCGGTGCCCTGCAGCACCAGCTTGCCGATGACGCCGTGCCGCCGATGGCAGCCCTCGCAATTGCGCTCGGCGAACGGGCGGTGCGCGTTCTTCGACGGCACTTCCTTGACGGCCGCCTGGTGGCAATCGACGCAGCTCTTGGCCTTGAACGCGCCGGCGGCGCGCGCGGCGCCGGCCGGCATCGTCAGGACGACGGCCAGCGCGGCGACGGCGATCAGGCGCGACGCGATCCCGGCGACCGGGGCGGCGGCTCTCCAGCGATTGCGATGCACGGTCATGCCTCCTGCGTGGCTCAATGCTGCTGCGGTTCGGGGGCGGCCTGCGGGTCGGCGGGCAGATCGGCGACGACCTTGCGGACGGCGTCCTCGGCGCCCGGCAGGATCCGCACCGGCGACTCGGCCTTGAGCCGGGCCAGGATGTCCAGCATCTGCTGTCGCGTCGCTTCCTGTCGCATCCTGGCGATGATGCGGTCGCGGCACTGCTCCAGCGGCAGCGGCTGTGCCGGCTCCACCTCGACGACCTGCGCCACGACCCAGCCCTCCGGGACCTCGTAGGCCTCGGGAGTGTGGCCGACCTTCAGGTCCTCGGCCTTGAGGCCCATCTGCTCGGGGAACAGCCAGGTCTCCGGGAACGGCGCCGGGCCCTCGATCGCCCGCTTGTCGTTGGCCATCAGCCAGCGCACGGACGCTCCCTTGAGGATGCGGTCGCGCAGGGCCGCGGCGTCCTCCTTCGACTTGGCCTTGAGGCTGGCCAGCTTCATCCGCGGGCTCGACATGTACTGCGCCTGGTGCTGGCGGTAGTAGTGGGAGATTTCGGCGGGGGCCGGCTCGAAATCGATCTGGGCCAGAACGCGCAGCGACTCCTCGAGGATGGCCGCGCGCTCGAAGCGGCGGTACAGCATCCGCATCCGCGGCGTCTGGTCCATCTTCTGGGCACGGATCTGCCGGGCGGTGACGGCGTCGGCCAGGAACTCGCGCAGGATCTCGTCGCGCCGTTGCGCGGCTTCCGGCTTGCCCACCAGCCCGTGGAACTCGGTGAAGCGCAGCTGGCGCGTGAAGTCGGCCACGCTGAACGTCCGGTTGCCGGGCAGGCGGCCCAGGACCTCCTGGCTGTCGCGCAGGCGCTTCTGCATCGCGGGATCGGCCGAGCCGTAGTCCAGCCCCTTCAGCAGGACCGAGTCGACCGAGGCGCCCCAGGTGCGCGCCAGGCCGTCGAGGTACGACTGCACGGCGTTGCGCCGCGCGTCGCGGTAGTCGGCCTGCGTCTCGGGGATGGAGAGGGCCACCGAATCGAGCAGCGCCTTCATGCACTCCTGGCGCACCACCGACCAGGCCTGGTTGCGCACCACCGCCTCCTGGTCCAGGCCCATCCGCAGGCCTTCCTGGACCAGCAGCTGGTTCTGCGTCAGGCGCCGCAGGATGGGCTGGGGATCGTCGAGCTTCACCGGCGCGTTCTCGGAGTTCCGGGCGTTCATCAACGCGAGCTCGATCTCCAGGTCGATCGTCGTCAGGGTGTCGGGCCCGACCAGCGCCAGGGGCACGGGATCGGCGGCGGTGGCCGGGCCCGCCGCAGCGAGGGTGGCGGCGGCGGCCAGCGCGCCCAGGAAGCGGATGGCGGTTGACGTCATGAGGCACTCTCCTTCAGGAAGCCGTGGAATCGCGACCAGGCGCGACGGGCCGTGGCCCGGATCCGCGCCGGTTCGCCCGGACTGCTGACGCGGCCGAACCAGCCCTGCTCCGGCCCGCCCTCGCTGAACGTCCAGCTCGTCGCCCCCAGCAGGCCCGTGCGCAGGTCCAGCAGGCGCAGGTTCAGCGTGAAGTCGACGACATCGGCCCGCAGGCCGGTCCCGCCCGTGAGTTCACCGGGCACCGCCTCGCGGCGGGCGCCCTCGTCGAACGCCACGATCTCCGGCGCCACGACGCACTCGACACCGCAGCGTTCGCGGAGCACCGCGCGGGCCCGGCCGTCAAGGCGGTCAAGGTCGCAGCCGGCTTCGATCGCCACGCCGGCCGCCAGCGCCGGGTCCAGCGGCCGCCAGCGGCCGTCGGCCAGGATGGCCGCGAGCAGCCCGGCGGTGGCGGACATGGCGGCGTCGGGGCCCAGCCCGACCTGCCGGGCCGGCAACACGACCAGCCGCGGGCCGTCGCCGGCCGGGGCGAGCGCCGGCACCGCCTCGCGCAAGGCGGCGGTCAGGACGGGCCGCCAGTCCCCGTCGCGCGGCCCGGCGTAGGCCTCGGCGAATCCGATGCCCCTCAGCGCGCCGTCCGCCGTGTCGATGGCGCGCACGCGGGCCGCCAGCCGGTCACCCTCGACCTGGAGCGAGATCGCCACCAGGAGTTCCGCGCCTGCCTGTGCCCGCAGTTCATCCAGGAACGCGCTGCCGAAGGCGGCTCCCGTGCGCACGACATGGCGTTCGACCAGGTCCTCGACGGCGGCACGCGCGCAGGTCGTCACCCCGCGCGACTGCAGCATCGCCGCGACCAGGTCGAGCGCGGCGGCGCGCAACTCGCCGGCGGCGGCCGGCAGCTGCGGCGACGGTCCGCCCAGCAGGTGCACGACCAGGCCGGCGGTCGGGGCGTCGTCGCCGGGCGCGGAGGCGGGGTTCGTGCGAGCGGTACCCGGCGCCAGCACGGTCGCCAGCGCCAGCGCCAGCGCTCCCGCGAATCGGCGCCTGCCGGGCCCGCACCGCATCAGAAGAGGGTCCCGAGCGCGGCGCGGACGTTTTCGCGCGCCACAGCGAAGCCGCTGGCGCTGCCGCCGCCGAACAGGCTGCGGCCCAGCGAGGCGCCGTCGGTGCGCACCTGGGAGGACCACACGACGCGGCCCGTCTGCGTCTCGCAGAGCTGGTACGTGGCGGTCACGACCTGCGTGGGGCTGCCGACCCCGCGCTCGGGTCCGTACTCCTCCACCGTGCCGAAGAAGATCGCGTCGGCCTGCAGCCGCTTGCCCAGCGCCTGGACCTGAGCGGGGCTGAGGACCGCGTCGGGTTGCAGCTTCAGCTCCGCGGCCGCCGCCAGCACCTCACCGCGGTCGATGACCTCGACCTCGTCCCGCTCGAGGAGCTCGGTCAAGAAGACCGATTGCACGCGCTGGGCGCCGAACACGTCCTGGCTGAGGTTCTGGAACGGATAGATCGCGACGCGGCGGATGAAGCTGAAGTCGACGTCGTCCCGGATGTACCGGCTGGCGCCGCCGCCGCAGCCGCCGACCGCCACAAGGCCGGCCAGGATGAGTGCCAGCACCAGCGCCAGGCGCGGCGCGGCGCTGAGCGACTTCTTGAGCGCAGCGGTGGGTTCCGCCGCGCGCCCCTGCCTCGATCGCCTGCGTTGCATGGCCGGTCCTTTCGCGCGTTCCGGACGACCCGGCAGAAAGCTCGGAACTCGCCCTCAGAAAGTCCAGTATCCACGTGTCTGGAAGCTGACCGGGCGGCTGACCCGACCCTGCAGCTTCTCGTAGTGCTTCTCGATCCCGGCCGACAGGAACAGCCGCGGCCGCGCCTGCCAGTCCACCGAGGCCCCGCCGCCCCGCCGGAGCTGGTCGATGCGCGAGTCCTGGTAGTCGTTCGCCTGCAGCGTCAGCAGGAAGCTGCCGCCCTGCAGCGGGCTCCAGGAGGCGGCGTTGCGCAGGATCCAGTCCCGCTCCTCGCGTTCCTGGCTCGTGTACTGGCTCCACAGCGTCAGCAGCGGGGCGATCTCCCAGTGCGCGTCCACCTGCGTGGTGTTGTAGCTGGTGAAGCCCGGGCCCGCTTCCCGGCCGACCCAGCGGCTCGCGCGCGAGACGTCCAGGCGCAGGCCGCGGCGCGGCGCGCTGCGCATCTCCGAGGTCAGCACCCAGCTGTCCGAATCGCTGGCGCCGGCCTCGCTCGTGCGCCAGCCGCGCGTGACCTTCTGGCTGAACGTCAGCGCCGGCGCGGCGCGCCAGCTGGCGTCGGCCGCCACGGACTCGGTGGTGAAGCGCGCGTCGTAGTTGTCGTCCGCCACGCGGGACCAGGCCAGCCTCGCCGACAGGCGCCCGGCGGCCTGGCGCGCCATCGAGATCATCTGCGAACTGGAGTTCGTGCCGAGGCCCGAGGGGCTCTCCTCGTCCGCCCACTGCGCCTGCGCGGTGGCCAGCCAGGTTCCCAGCCGCCAGTTGGCCACCGCGCCGTGGTTACGCCGGTCCAGGTCGCCGCCGCCCGGCTGCACGCGCCGGTCCAGCATCGTGTTGAAGCGCAGCTGCAGGCGCGCGTGCGGACGGTAGTCGACTTCGCCCTGCAGCATCGTCCGGTGCTGTTCCTGCCGCGACTCGGGCGGTGCATCGCTGACCGACTTCCGGACCTCGAACTCGGCGACGAACAGGTCTCCCATCGTGGCGCCGAGCTTGCGGTCGACGAGCTTGAGCCGGCGGTGCGTCAGCGTCACGGGGAAGGTGAACTCCCAGCCCTGTTCGCCGGTCTCGAGTTCCACGTAGCGCGCGCTCCAGGCGTCCGGCGGCAGGGGCTGGCCCCAGTCCCGGTTCTCCGCGTCGTCGCTGACGTACAGGTCCCACTGGAGGATGTCGGGGATGAAGGTGAGGCGGCGGTCCACGTACAGGAACGCGGCGTCCATGGTCACCGGCTCGCCGAAGTCCAGGTAGATGTTGCGGTAGTCGCCGCCGTAGTCGCGCCCGCGAGGCGCCTCGTCGCCGAGGTTGATCGTCGTGGACGTGGTGCGGTCGTTGTCGTAGAGCGCCGGGACCAGCTCGGGCTGGGCCTCGAGCGGGTCGAGCAGCGATGGCGAGTCGTCGATCCAGAAGCCGCCGGCCGACGGCAGCAGGTACTGCAGGCCGGAGGTGGAGTCGAAGCGGTCGCGCTGGTCGAACCGGCTGTGGAGCACGGTCCAGGACGCGCGGCCGCATCCCTCGCCGAATCCACGGTCGCCCTGCACGGTGACCTGCGCCGTGCGGAAGGTCGTGCGCAGTCCCGTGGTCACCGACCTGAGGTCCACGCGGGACAGCCGGGCCTGCAGGTAGTCGTGCGCCGTTGCCTGCCAGCGGCCCGAGATGCTGGCCACATCCTCGCGGTTCTCGCGGTCGGCCCCCTCGCTCCGTCGCCAGGACGCGCTGCGGTTCCAGCTCAGGTTCAGGTCCAGGCCGCCGCGGCGGGCAGTGGACCACAGGCCGTATTCGAGGCTGTCGTCGCGCAGGCTCGGCGCGCCCGCCAGGGACTGGTCGGAGCGGTTGGCGCGGCCGTAGAGGTTCGCGCGCTGGCCGAGGGCCTGCCACGACAGGTTGGCGCCGGGCGTCTGCACCACCTGCCGGTTGTCGACGGTCGTCCCGGCCGCGGAGCCGGTCAGCACGTCGCGGCGCACCAGGTACTGCAGCTGGAGGGCCGAGCCGCCCCAGAGGCGGCGCATCTCGTCAAGGCTGTACAGCTCACGCCGGTCGTCGCTCGCGATCGACTGCTCTCCCGAACGCCCTTCCTGGTGCGTCGTGCGGACGTCCGCGCGCCCGTCCAGCGCCAGCAGCGAACCAGGCGTCATGGCACAGGCCAGGCCGGCGACGAGCGCAAGCGTGCCGCGATGACGCGCGGCGAGGCGGAATCGGGGGCGGGACAGCGGCGGCAGCATGACGGTGTGCGCAGCCTCGGTTGAGGGTCCCGGCGCCTGATCGGCGGCACCGAACGTCCCCGGCCGGGCCCCGCTGCGGCGCGGGTAAGTCCTTGCGGCCAGACGTGTTTTCGGACCGATGAGTTAAAAAAATAACAAACAGGACGAAAATAAGCAATCATGAACTGGAAAAAAGCCCAGCGGACAGCGGGGAATACCGGACCTATTCGACCGCCATCATGGTCGCCATCAGGGCGCGGCGTTCCGTCGACGGGCGCGGATTGCGCAGCTGGTGGCAGCCCAGGCACAGGTCCTGCGGCTTCTCGAACGGCACCAGGAGGTCGTCGGTGGTGGCGGTGAGGTCGTGGCAGGTCACGCATTCCAGCCGACCGGCGAACAGGCGCAGCCGGGGATCGATCTGTTCGCGGAGGCGACGCTCGTCCTGCCCGCTGCCCGCGACGACCTCGATGCCGAAGCGGTGGCTCGCATGCGGGTTGAAGGCCAGCGCCTGGTCGCCCGCTTCGCGGAGCCAAGGCGAGCTGGCACCGGCGTCGTGGCAGTTCAGGCAGGCCTCGCTGGGCGACTGCGTCGCCAGGAGCCCGGCATCGCGGTGGTACAGCGTCGCGGCGGTGCGATGGGCCGGCGACAGGCGGCCGAGCGCCGCGCCGTCCCCGTGGCAACCCGCGCAATGGCCGGACGCCTCGCGGGCCATGCGGTCGTTGCCGCGGCGCAACTCGCCGACCGCGGTCTTCACGCGTCCGGGGTCATGGAACAGGTGGCACGTGGTGCAGTCGGCCGTCGGGTCGGCGTGGGAGGCCAGCGCCCCCGCGGTGCGGGCGGTGCGGCGCCCGAGGTCCCGGTGGCAGGCGCGGCAGGTCGCCGCACGCGGGTCCGGTCCGCCTCCGTCCAGCGATGCCGGCGCCACGCGGGCGGCCGATCGCCCGTGGCACGAGGCGCAGGCGATGCCGTCGTGGGGGTCGGCGGCCGCGGCGCGGGCCGGGGCGCACGGCGACAGGGCCGCGAGCGGCAGGATGGCGGTCAGGCAGATCAGGTGCGTGCGCAGGATGCTGTTCATGCCCCGCAGTTTCGGTCCTGATATGATCTACTTGAGGAAAATTTGATATTATAGTCCCAAGGTGGCGACGGAATGTCCCCGGCTGAGGGCACGGCGAACTCGCCCCGATACAGGTGGGTGCCGGCGTGCTAGAATGCGGCGGCGGAACTTCCGTCAGTGCATGCAATTGTCCGCCGGGGCGGTGCCCGCCGTCCGGGGTCCGCTGGCATATGCCTTGCGACATCCCCGGGGCGCCGCTTTGCTGGCAGGAACGCTGTTTGGCCCGCAACGAGGAGCCGTTTCCGCGCAGTCTCCGTCGCCGTCGGATGGGCGATACGTTCGCCTGGAGCCCAGGATGCGCACGATGCGAGCGACATTCGGTCCGGTCCGCCGGGGGTGGCTGTTGTCGATGACGGCGGCCATGCTGCTGCTGGTATGGCCGGCCGCCGGCGCAGTCGCCGGCGCAGTCGCCGGCGTGGCGGCCGAGCGGGCCGGCGATGGGCGGCCCGGATCCGAAACGGCAGGCGCCGGCCCGGTGTTCGCGCGGCTGGCCGCGGGCTTCGAGGACAGCGATGCGGCCGCGCTGGCGTCGCTCGTACACAGCGACGGCCTGCGCGTGACGGGCCACAGCGATCGCGCCGGCGAGTACAGCCCGGCCCAGGCCGTGTATTTCTTCCGCAACCTCTTCCAGGCGCAGCGAACCCTGTTGTTCGCCTTCCGCATGACGCAGGACGGGACCGCGGGACGCTTCGCGCGCGGCATGGCCGACTGGAAGCGACGGCGCGTCGATTCCGACCACGTCGTTGAACAGCAGGTGCTCCTGGTCCTTGCCCGGGAAGACGGCCAGTGGCGGCTGGTCGAGCTCAACCTCATGCGCTGACGATGCCGCACGGCGCGGCGGGAGGCGACAGGTGACGTGGTCCTGGAGCCGCGTGCTTGCGGTAGCCGGCGGGCTGGGCCTGGCCGGTCAGGGCGCCTTGCTGCTGGCCTTCACCCGCGGCGGCGCCGTGCCCGCTCCCGGCAGTTTCGCACTGGCGGCACTCGGAGCGGCGTGCGTCACGGCAGCTGCGATCGTGAAGCCGCACCGCAGCCCCCGCCGCCCGCTGGCCTGGGTTGAAGCGGCCCTGGCGATCGTCGTCGCGGCAGCGATTGCTCTCCACGTCTGGCCGGTTGCCCCGACGGCTGCCGGCAAGCCTGCCGATGCGACCGTCGCCGCGGCGATCCGCCAGTGGGAACAGATGCGGACACGACTGACGGCGATCGGCCCCGAGATCGCCGACAGCATCGAGCCGTCCGGCGGCGGCGGCGGCAGGCTGTTCCGGTTGCTGGCGCCGTGGCCGGCAAGATGGCGGCAGGAAGGGGAGACCGGCGCGCTGCCGCTGGCGGCCGCCGTCTGGCAGGATGACCAGCTGGTCGCCTGGACCGGCGGCCTGGCGCCGTTGCCGACGCCCCCGCGGGGCAGCGGCGAGCCTCGCCAGGAATTCGCGCAGCATCGGGGGTCGTGGTACCTGCGCCAATTCGTGCCGCTTGAAGACTGCCGCTGGCTCGAGCTGCAGCTCGCGCTGCCGCAGGCGGGAACAACCTGGCACGGGGTCGCGGCGGAGGTCGGGCCTGCCGTCGGCGGGGAGGCGGCCACGGCAAACCCGACCGTGGCCGCGGAGGCCGGTTTCGGTCCCGAGCCAGGGTTGGACGTACGCTTCCGTTCCGAGCCGGCGATGCCGCGGGCAGGACCGTGGCCACGGGCCCACGTGCTCGCCGCGGCGCTGGTCATCTGGACCCTGGCGCTGGCGCTCGCCGCCCTGCGCGCGGGCGGTCCGGCCGCACTGCTGGCTTCGCTGTGGGTGGGACGCGCCTTCCTCGCGGCGGCCGACCTGCGGCAGGCCGTCGTGGCTTCGTTTCCCGGCATCGCCTATCCCACAGCGCCCTCCGCCTGGGCGTCGCTGATCGACCCGGCCTACTTCGCGACCCCGGTGGCGGCCGGCTGGTTCGCCAGCACCGCCGATGCGCTGATCTCGGCCGCCCTGGTGGCGGCGACCGCCTGGCGCCTGGGCACGGACCGGCGCCTCGGGGCCTGGCCCGACCGGCCGGTCAGGCGCTGGTGGGTGGTCCTGGCGATGGCGGCGGCGGTCGGCGCCCTGGCGGGCTGCGGCCTGCCGGGCTGGCGCTCGCTGACGATGCTCATTGCCGGTAACGCGAATGCGCGCCTGATCGGCCCCGGCGTTTCCGTCTCCTACCTCACCTTCTGGGGATTGCACGTCGCGCTGCTGCTGGTCGCGCTCGCGGTCCTGGGTGCGGTGGCGACCGCGGTCGGTTTCGTGCGTCGCGCGAGCGCCGGCCGGGAAGCGGTCGCTTTCCTCGCGGTCCTGGCCGGGCTGGCGCTCGCGGCAGGCCCGGGTCTCGGGCGCGGCACCCTGGAGGTCGTCGCGGCGGCGGCGATCCTGGCGGCGCTGTGGGCCGGAGGCGCGCTCGCGGGGCGGCGTCCGGGCTCGCGGCGCGCGCGCTGGCCGCTGCTGCTGCTGCTGGCGGTGGCCTGGAACTACGCGGCGCTGCGCGACGTCCACGAGCGTGCGGGCCGGGCCTGGGTCGACCAGCGCCTGCGCAACCTGACCGAGGCGGACGCGGGCTGGATGCGCTACCTGGTGCAGACCGCGCTGGTCGAGATGCAGCTTGCAGACCAGGCCGCGACGGGGGCACCCGGCGAGGGCCTCTGGCGTGACGAGCCGGCCTGGCGCCTGTATCGCGACTCGGCGCTGGCGGACCTCGGCTATCCCTGCCTGGTGGAGATCCTCGACAGCGGCGAGCGTTCGGCGAGCCTGTTCGCCACCGGGTTCCTGCGCGAGTTCCGCTACGAGACGCTGGGCCGGACCGGCTGGGTGAATGCCGACGGTGAGTCCGCCGGACCCGACGACGCGATCGCCTTCCAGTCCGAGCTGCGCCTCTACGGCGGCGGGCAGGAAGAAGTCCTGGTGGCCGAAGCGCCGCGAAGAATGGGTCGCGGCTGGCTGCGCCTGGAGGCGCCGCTGCGTTCCTGGCGCGTCAGCACGCTGGCGGCGGCCGGAAGCGTCGCGTCCTCGAGCGCCGATGGCCGCTACCGGCCGCGGCTGGAGGTCGACCGCCCGGTGATCACGCTGCTGGCCGACGACAGCGGCTGGCTCGGCTCCGGCGCGGAGGGCTTCCCCGGCGCGGAGAACGACGCGCTTGTCGCGCAGCTGCGCGAAGGCCGGCGCGAGTGGGCGGTGCTGCGCGTCGGCGGCGCCGGGTGGCTGTGCCGGTGGATGCCGCTCGGACCGGCCGCGGCGCGATCGCCGGGCGAGGGCTTCGTCGTCGGGATTCGCGAGGCGACGTCGGCGGAGGTGCTGCTCGACATCTCGCGCCTCTACCTGGCCGACGCGCTGCTGCTGGCGGTGCTGTCCGTGGCGGCGTGGCTGAGCGGGCGCCGCCGCGAGGGTCGCCCAACCGGCTTCCAGGAACGGTTCCTGGCCGGCTACCTCGTCCTGGGCCTGCTCCTGCTTCTCGTTGTGGGCGTATCGGTCGATCGCGTGGGCTACGAGCGCGTCCGCGCCGAGGCGCGGCAGCAGGCGCGCGAGGGCCTGGCCATGGCGCTGCAACAGGTCGGCGGCGTGCTGGCCGACGAGGCGCGCGCGCTGGTCGGCGGGGGCGCGCTCGATGTCGCGCTGGCCAACGGCGTGCCGGCCGGCGACTCCGAGCTTGAGCAAGTCGTGCTGCTGCGGGACGACGGCTCCGTGCTGCTGGACGGGTCGGACCCGCCGCTGTCGGCGCCGGAAGCGGCCGCGCTGCTGGCGGCCGCGCGCGCGGCCCCGTTCGCCGTCGCGGTCGACGGTGCGGGCCTTCAGGCCATCGTGGCGGTGCCGGTGGCGCTCGGCGCCGGCGCTTCCGACCGCGAACCGGCTGCACCTGGCGGCGGCTTCGGCCACGGCGGGACCGTCAACGACGGGGTCCTGCTGTACCGGCAGCGCCTGGACGGCGCGCTCGTGGCGGGCCTCGCGGGGATCCTCCGCGGCGAGGTCACCGTCAGCGTCGACGGCGCGCCGACGCTGGCCAGCCACCCCGAGGGCCTGTTCGAGGGCCAGCGCCCGGCGCTCCTGGACCCCGGCCTGATGGCCACGCTGTTCGACCATCCGCACGGCGCCGGGCTGGCCTCGCCGCCGGGGCGGCCGTTCGCCTGCGACGCGGCCCAGCCGCTGCCGGCGTTCCGTCGCGGGCCCGACGGCAGTCTGGCCCAGCGCCTGGCGCCGGCTGCACTGGCCGTGTCGTTCCCCGGGCGCGAGCGCGAATTCGCGGCGCAGCGCCGCGCGAACCTGCTGTTCCTGGCCGGGCTGGCCAACCTGATCCTGCTGACGGCGCTGCTGCTGGCGCTGCTGATGTCGTGGCGGCTCTTCCGGCCGCTGCGCGTGTTGATGGGGGCCACACAGTCGCTGGCGCAGGGCGACTACGCGGCGCCGTTGCCGCCGGCCGGGCGCGACGAGGTGGGCAGCCTGGCGGGCGCGTTCGGCTCCATGCGCGCGCAGCTACAGGTGGCACAGGCGGACCTTGCTGCGCGCGAGCGGTTCCTCGCCACGGTGCTCGAGCGCGTGACCGTGGGTGTTGCCGTCGTGTCGTCCGCCGGCGAGCTGGTCGTGGTCAACCCCGCGGGCAGGACGATCCTGGGGCGGCTGTGGCCCGCGCTGCCGGTCGAAAGGGCGGCCCGGCAATTGCGCGACGGGCTGCAGGCCGCGGCGGGAGCGGCCGGGACCGCCGGCGGCGTCACGGTCGCCGGCGAGCTGACCGGCGACGGCGGGAAGCTCACGCTGCGCGGCGCCATGTCCCCGCTCGACGAGTCGCTGCCCGCGGGAGACCGCATGCTGGTCTTCGAGGACATCAGCGAGTTCCTGGCCACCAAGAAGCTGGCGCTCAACGCGGAGCTGGCCCGCCAGATCGCGCACGAGATCAAGAATCCCCTGACGCCGATCCAGCTGTCGGTGCAGCTGCTGGGGCAGGCCTGGCAGGACCGGCACCCGCGTCTGGAACAGATCGTGCCGGACACCGTTTCACGCGTGCTCGAGCAGGTGGACCTGCTGCGCCGGATCGCCTCGGAGTTCAGCCTTCTCGGACGGCCGGACGAGCTGCCGCTCGTGCCGCTGCACCTGCCGCGGCTCGTCGAGCGCATCGCCGACGCCTACGGCCCCGCCGGGGTCGAGGGGGGGCGGGGGCTGCGCGTCGAGCCCGCGCCCGAGCCCGGCCTGCCGGCCGTGATGGGGCACGAGGAGTCGCTGCTGAAGATCCTCGGCAACCTGGCGCAGAACTCGCTGGACGCGGCGCGGCCGGGAGAGGCCGCGCGCGTCGAGGTGGGCTGGGAGCTGGCCGACGGCCGTGTGCAGCTGTCGTGGCGCGACAACGGGAGCGGCATCCCGGCGGACGTGGCCGGTCGCCTGTTCGAGCCGTATTTTTCCACCAAGAGCCGGGGCACCGGGCTGGGCCTGGCGATCTGCCGCAGCCTGGCCGAGCGCATGGGCGGCAGCCTGGCGCTGGCCAACCGGGACGATGGCCCGGGCGCCGTGGCGCACCTGGCCCTGGCGGTGGCGGAGCAGGCGCAGGAGTGATCATGGCGACATGGGCGAAGGTGGCGGCGCGCGGCGCGGCTGCGACCGCAAGTCTGCTGACCACGACGGGTCTTCTGGTGACCACCGCCGCGCGGACGGTCCTGGTGACCGGCCTCTTCGTCGCTTGCGCCGCAGGTGTCCCGGCAGCGGCGGCCACCGACGCAGCGCCCGGCCTGGTGCAGGTCGCGCGCCTGCAGTACGGCGGCGGCGGCGACTGGTACTGCAATCCCACGAGCCTGCCGAACTGGCTCGAGCAGTTCGAGGCCCGCACCGGCATCCCGACGGCGCGCCGCGAGGCGATCGTCACGCTCGACAGCGAGGACCTGCACCGGTACCCGCTGCTGTACCTCTCGGGCCACGGGCGGATCGCGCTTGAGCCCGGCGAGCTGGCGGCCCTGCGCCGCTACCTCGACGCCGGCGGCTTCCTGTGGGCGGACGACAACTACGGCCTGGACGATTCGCTGCGTGCGACGCTCGCCGAGCTGTTCCCCGACCAGCCCCTGGTGCCGCTCGCGAGCGGACATCCGCTCTACCGGTGCTACTACGATCTGCCGGGGCTGCCGAAGATCCACGAGCACGACGGCGATCCCGCCCAGGGCTTCGGCATCGTGCGCGGCGGGCGCCTGGTCGTGTACTACTCGTGGTCCTCCGATATCGGCGACGGTCTGGAGGATCCCGAGGTCCACGGCGATCCCGCCGAGGCGCGCGAGGCGGCCGCGCGCATGGCCGTCAATGTCCTGACCTGGGCCCTCACGCAACCCTGATCGGCGGACCGGATGCGCCACGACAATGCCCTCAGCGAGCTCGAGCGCCTCCGCGAAGGTGCGCGCCGGCGTGCCGTTTCCGGCGGCCTGCTCGGCTGGGCGGTGCTGGCCTTGCCGTGGACCGCCCTGGCCGTTCGCCTGGCCGGGGCCGAGGCGTTGCGCGGTGGCGCCCTCGCGGTTCTCCTGACGTGCGCCTGGCTGGCGGTCCTGATCGTGACCGGGCATCGCTGGGTCTACCGTCCGTGGCGTCGCCACCGCGACCGGGCCGCGTTCGCGGGCCGCCTCGAGGCCGGGCGCGGCCTGGGCAATCTCGTCATCGCGGCCGAGGAGGCCGCGCGCCGGCCTGAGCGCTGGCCGGATGCCGACCCGGTCGCGCGCGAGCTGGGACGGCGGCTGGACGAGGCGGCCCGCGAGGCCCTCGCCGCGATCGCACCGCGCGACCTGGTGCCGCTCCGGCGGCTGCGCCTGGGCCTGACCGCCCTGCTGGTCGGCGGCGCGGCCGGCGTGGCGCTCCTGGCCGCCGATCCCGCGGCGACGGCGCGCGGGCTGGGCCGGCTGCTTGGGCCGCTGCGCACCGAGTCTGTCGTCGAGCCGCCGCTCGTCGCCGAGGCGACGGCAGCCTGGGTCGCGGCCGGCGGCGAAGTCAGGCTCGGGGCGCTCGACCACGCGCCGCTGCCGGCGACGACGTTCGCCGAGGTGCGCTTCGGCGATGCGGCCTGGACGCGGCTGCCCGCGATGTCGGCGCCGCTCGACGACGGAGACGCGACGTCCACACCCGCGACGTCCGCGCCCGCGACGGGGCCTCGCCGGCGCTGGAGCGCGGTGGTCGCCGACGTGCGCGAGGACTTCAGCTGGCGCTTCCGCCGCGGCGGCACCGTGACGGACATCGGTCGCGTGGAGGTGCGGCAGCCGCCGCTGCTGACGCGCCTGTCGGCCGTCGTGCAGCCGCCGCGCTACACGGGCCTGCCTCCGCAGACGGTGGACCGGCTGCCCACGCTCACCGAGGTTCCCGTCGGCAGCCGGGTCCAGCTGCGCGGCACGGCGAGCCGCGACCTGGCCGCCGGCTGGCTGGAGCGCGCGGACCAGGACAGCCTCGCGCTGTCCGTCGCCGGCCGCGAGGTCGCGGCGACGCTGGCCGCGGACCGCGCGGTGTCCTTCGCCGTGCGCCTGCGCGACGAGGACGGGCTGGAGTCGCGCGATCCGCTGACGTACCGCGTGTCGGTCCTCGAGGACCAGCCGCCCGCGGTGCTGCTGGCGCGGCCCGACGACGACGGACTGCTGCCGCTGGACGGCCGGCTGGCGCTGACGGTCGACGCGACCGACGACTACGGCCTGCGTGATGTGCGGCTGCTGGTATTGGCCGGGGGCGAGCCGACCGCGGTCGGGCCGGCCGGCGCCAGTGGCGTGGCCGTGGGGCCGAACGTGCCGGGCGGAACCCTCGAGCTGGACACGCCGGTCGGGAAGCTGCGCCTGGTCGCGCAGGCGATCGATGGCCACGCGCCGGCGCTGCGCGTCACGCTCGGGCTCGTCGTGGAGGCCGGGGCTCTCGAGCTGCTGCCCGGCGACGCGCTGGAACTGGTCGTCGAGGCGCGGGACAATCGCGAGCCGGGCGGCGGCCAGGTCACTCGCTCGTCCGTGCTGCGCCTGGTGCTGCCGGCGGCGGCCGACGTCCTGGCCAGCCAGGCCGAGGCCGCCGAGCAGAGCCGTG
>JAYRFB010000062.1:0-2466 GCA_041908585.1 Candidatus Krumholzibacteriia bacterium | reverse complement strand
TTCAGCACGCCGTTCAGCACCGGGCGGTACAGCGCGATCAAAGCACGGTTCAGCGGGTTGGCCGTCTCGCCGGGGATGCGACCGCGGATCAGATAGCCCATCAGCACCGGCACCAGCGTCACCGACAGGCCCGCGGCCGTCGCCATCGCGTAGGTCTTGGTGTAGGCCAGCGGGGCGAAGAGGCGCCCCTCCTGCGCCTGCAGCGCGAACACCGGAACGAAGCTCAGCGTGATGATCAGCAGCGAGAAGAACAGCGCCGGGCCGACCTCGACCGCCGCGTCGCCGATCACGCGCCAGCGCGCCTCGCCCTGCAGCGCCTGCCCGGGGTGCTCGTGGTCCCACTGTTTCAGTTTTGGGTCGGCACAACCCTCAAAAGTGGCTCAGTTTTCGGTCGGCGCCAACAGTCACCGTGAACTCGTAGAATCAAAGGCTTAGCGCCGGGGATTTGCTTGGGCCCCCACTACCCTGTGTCGACTGCCACGTGAAACGTGGGTGACCGAGAGGCGCCTTCGCAACTCTGTGTCGACTTCAGCCCTGCTGATCTCCGCTTTGCAGCGTGTCCGGTCAGTCGATCTCGACCCGGCTACTCACGGTGTAGGCGACCGAGCGGTCAGTCACCCGTCGTGGGCGGCCGGCGGGCCAACGACCAGAGCGGAAGCTACTGCTGACCTTCAGGGTCCGCCGGCGACGTCTCGCCGCGCCGCCCGATCGAACGTCTGCTGCTCCGGTCTGTCGCTGCCCGCAGTCGACCCGTCGGCCACACACGTTGCCCTGATCTCGTCGCCCTGGCGGGGGTTCTGCCCGTCATGCGGTGCGCGGCGGATGTCGCAGACGGCAGCGCATCTCGTGGACCACGTCATCCCGCATGTGCCGGTGCGGCAATGGGTGTTGTCGCTGCCGATCCCGCTGCGCGTGCTGCTGGCCGCGCAGCCCGAGCTGGTCACACCGGTGCTGCAGGTGGTGCAGCGCGTGGTCACGCGGCACCTGCTGGACGCTGCGGGGCTCGTCGCTGACGAAGGCCACGGTGGCGCCGTCACGCTGATCCAGCGCTTCGGATCCGCAGCCAACCTCAACATCCACCTGCACTGCCTGGTCTTGGACGGCGTGTACCGCTGCGACGTCGATGGCGTGCCCAGCTTCGTCGAGGCCGGTGCGCCTACCGACGAGGACCTGCACGCGCTGCTGCAGACCGTCATTGCCCGGCTCATGAAGATGCTCACGCGCCGGGGTGTGCTGGTCGAGGAGATGGGCCAGACCTACCTGGCTGAGCCCGATGCCGAGGGCGAGGAGGCGCGCACGCTGCGGCCGCTGCAGGCGGCTGCCATCACCTACCGAATCGCCTTCGGGCCGCGCGCCGGGCAGAAGGTGCTGACCCTGCGGGGCGCAATGCCGCGCGAGGCTCCGGCACGCCAGCCGCTGTGTGCCGACATCGACGGTTTCAGCCTGCACGCGGCGGTGCGGGTGCAAGCCCACGACCGCAAGCGGCTTGAGCAGCTGTGCCGCTACATCACGCGGCCGGCGCTGTCGGACGAGCGGGTGCAGCTCAACGCCGCCGGCCAAGTCGAGCTCAAGCTCAAGACGCCGTGGCGCGACGGAACGACCCACCTGGTGATGAGCCCGCTGGAGTTCATGCAGCGGCTGGCCGCGCTGGTGCCGCGGCCGAGGTTGCACCTCATAAGGTTTCATGGGGTGCTGGCACCCAACGCCAAGCTGCGCCCGCTGGTGGTGCCGCCAGGGCCGCAGGTGCAAGAGGCGGACACCGACGCCGCGGCGCCCGCCGAGTGCGAGGTCGAGACGGTCCAGGCCCGGCCGAATCGCATCAGCTGGGCGCGGCTGCTCAAGCGCGTATTCGACATCGACATGCACACCTGCCCGAACTGTGGCGGCGGGGAGCTGAAGATCATCGCGGCTATCCTCGAGCGGCCCGTGATCGAGAGGATCCTCACCCACCTGGGGCTGGACCCGCAGCCACCGCCCCGAGGGCGGGCGCGCGAGCCGGGGATCGACTTCGCCGCTTGAGCTGCGCCGGCCGTCACGAACACCACGCCCCAGGCTGCAACGCAAGACCGCAGCCGGGGCGACGCTGCGCGCCGTGTCGGCGCGACGATGTAGGCATCAGGGTGAACCCGGATCGCGAGGCTGCGGACGCGGCCAGTGAGCGGCCCGGGAGCCGGGAGCTGGTCACCGAAGGCAGTGCGGCGGCGGACGCGCCGACATCGAGGCACACCAGGGCACTTCAGGCAGGCCAGTCTTGACCCAGTCTTGACCCCGTTGCGGCTTCCAGCTCATCTACGTGCTCACGCGCGGCGGGCCGCTCAACGCCACCCATCTGATGGCGACGCTCTCGTTCCAGCGCGCGATCTCGGGCGGCGCGCTCGGCGAGGGGGCGGTGATCTCGATCGCGATGGTGCCCTTCCTGCTGGCGGCGATCGCGGTCAGCTTCTTCGGCCTGCAGCGCCGCGCCTG
>JAYRFB010000061.1:0-6787 GCA_041908585.1 Candidatus Krumholzibacteriia bacterium | reverse complement strand
TCGGCGCCGCCCAGGTCGGGGCCGGCCGGCGCGCGCGAGGTGGCGATCGCCTGCATCGGCGCCCGCGCGCGCAGGCCCGCCAGCGCCGCGTCCAGATCGGGCAGGTTGCCCTCGCGGCGGATGACCAGCGCGCCCGCGCGGTACTCGCGGCCCTCGACGGTGAACGGCTTGCGCGCCACCCGCACGGTCACGCCGCGCTGCAGCAACTCGGCAAGCAGGCGGCAGCTCTCCTCGGGGTCGCCGTCGATCACGAGCGAGGTCCACGGTCCGGTCGGCGCCGCGGCCGCCGGCGCCGGCTCCGCATCCTGCGCCGTCCACGGGCGCCAGTCACCGCCGGGCACCGCCCCCAGCCAGCCCGCCGCCACGCCGCGCAGAAGCGGCAGCGACCAGGCGGTGGTGTCGTAGAGCCGGCTGCCCTTCTCCTTCTCGATGTACTCGCGCTCGTCGCGGAAGAACTCCGCGTCCATCGGCACGTGGGGATCGAGGATCGCGCGGGCCAGCAGCCCCGACGGCTGGTCCAGGCGCACGAGCAGCGAGCCGGGCGGGATCTCGCGCGACTCGCGCCGGCCCGTACGGGCATCGGTGACCACGGCGGATTGCGCGCGCGCACCGCCCAGCACCTGCGCCTCGACGCCCTGGCCGGCGAGGATCGCGCCCAGCTCAGCCAGGCGGCCCGGATGCCGCACATCGGGCGTCAGGAGCCAGGCGCGGCGATCGCCGCGGCGCCCCATCTCCACGGCTTCGGCGCGCGCGGCGCGATGGTCGGCCAGGATCTCCGCGCGCCGCGAGCGCAGCGACTCCAGGTTCGCCCGCGTCGAGACCACCTGGTGCTCGACCGCCTCGGCAAACGTGCGCCGGGTACCGTCGTGCTTGCGGACGTGCGTCCCGGTCGTGCGGGACATCTCGTAGAGGATGCCGATGCCGCCGTGGTAGGCGGCCCAGGACGAACCGTAGCCGGGGAAGAACTCCTCGTTCCACTCGCCCGAGTAGTACGGGTAACCGCAGGCGTCCAGCGCGCCGGCCTGCTCATCGGAGAAGACCTTCTCCCACTTGCGCACCGTCAGCGGCCGGTGCGGGTTGTGTGGATGGCGGGCGGGCGGGAAGAGATAGCTCGCGTCGGCGCCCATCTCGTGGCTGTCGACCAGCAGCTGCGGGAGCCAGCGCGCCACCTCGACGGCGCGCGCGGTCTCGGGCAGGCGCATCGGGATCCAGTCGCGGTTCAGGTCGAACAGGTAGTGGTTGCCGCGCCCCCAGGGCCAGACGCCGGTCTGCGAGAGGTCGTCCTGGTCGGGATTGGCCTCGGCGTGCGCGAAGGATGCGATCTGCGCCAGGTAGCGCGCCCGCCCGTCCGGATTCTCGCAGGGATCGACCAGGATGACCAGGTCGCGGCGCAGCGCCGCGGCCCCCGGGTCGGTGCCGGCCACCAGCCACCAGGCCACGGCGCAGGCGGCGTCCGTGCTGCTCAGCTCGTCGCCGTGGATACCGTAGGCCAGGAAGGCCACCGCCTGGGCGTCGCCGAGCGCCGTGCCGCCTGAAGTGGCCGGCAGGCGCGGGTCCAGGCGCGCCACGTGCTCGCGGCGGAAGTCCTCCAGCCGGGCAATCGTCGCCTCCTCGGAGATGGCCAGCAGCACCAGCGGCCGGCCCTCGAAGGTGCGCCCGAATTCCAGCAGCCTGGCGCGCGGCGAGGCCTCGTCCAGGGCGCGGAACCAGGCCAGGACCTCCTCGGGGCGCAGCGGTCGCTGGGTCGGGTCGATGCCCGTCACGTCGCGCAGCGACGGGATCCCCGGGTCGAAGGTGGCACCGGGAAACAGCCGGGCCAACTCCAGCGGCGCGACGCCCGCGTTCAGGGGCCCGGCCGCCGGCGCGGCGGCGGCCGGACAGGTGGCCGGCACGGCGATCGCGCACGCCAGTGTCAGGGCGACGAACACCAGGCGGCAGGCGGGGACGCGGGGACGCGACGGAAACGACATGCGGGGGCTCCTGGGATCGGGGTCGGCGGGAACGTCGGCGCGGCGGGCGGGTTCGGCTGCCTGGCCGACCCGCCCGCGCGGTCGCCTCTACTTCTTGAGCTCGAGCGAGGAGATCACCATGCGCTGCGCCTCGCTGGTGCCCTCGTAGATCTCGGTGATCTTGGCGTCGCGGAAGTGGCGCTCGACCGGGTACTCCTTCGAATAGCCGTTGCCGCCGAAGATCTGCACCGCCTCGTTGGTGATGTAATGACTGGCCTCGCTGGCATAGAGCTTGGCCATGGCGGATTCCTCGCTGTAGCGGCCGCCCTGGTCCTTGAGCCACGCAGCGCGGTAGGTCAGCAGGCGCGCCGCCTCCAGGCGCGTGGCCATGTCGGCGATCTTCCACTGGATGGCCTGGAAGTCGCAGATCGGCCGCCCGAACTGCTCCCGCTGCTTCGAGTAGGCGCGCGAAGCCTCGTAGGCCGCCGCGGCGATGCCCAGGGCCTGGCTGGCGATGCCGATGCGCCCACCGTCCAGCGTGCTCATCGCGATCTTGAAGCCCGATTCCGGGGGACCCAGGACCTGGTCGTCCGGCACGATGACGTTGTCGAACGCCAGCTGGGCCGTGTCGCTGGCGCGGATGCCCATCTTGTCCTCCTTGCGGATCACGGAGAAGCCGGGGCTGGTCGTCTCGACGATGAAGGCGCGGATGCCCTTGTGCTTCTGTGCGGCGTCGGTCTGCGCGAAGACGATGAGCGTGTCCGCGTTGGCGCCGTTGGTGATGAAGTTCTTCATCCCGTTCAGCACCCAGTGGTCCCCGTCCTTCTTCGCCGTCGTCCTCTGCGCCGCGGCGTCCGTGCCGGCGCCCGGCTCGCTCAGGCAGTAGGCACCCAGCTTCTGCCCCGCGGCCAGCGGCTTGAGGAACCGCTGCTTCTGGTCCTCGTTGCCGTACGTCTCCAGCGGCCAGCAGACCAGGCTGTTGTTCACCGACATGATCACGCCGCAGGAGGCGCAGGCCCGGCTGACCTCCTCCATCGCCGCCACGTAGCAGACGGCGTCCAGGCCGGCGCCGCCGTACTTCTCGTCGACGTTCATGCCGAGCAGTCCCAGCTCGCCCATCTGCTTGACGATCTCCTTGGGGAAGCGCTCGGTGGCGTCGAGCTCGGCCGCCACCGGGGCGATGACCCGGTTGGCGAAATCGCGGGCCATGTCGCGGATCATGCGCTGCTGTTCGGTGAACTGGAACTGCACGGGCGTCTCCCCGGGTTGGGAACGCCGGCCCGCCTCGCTCGGGGACCGGCGTCCGGACTATTTCTGCGCGTACTCGTAGAATCCGCGGCCGCTCTTGCGACCCAGGTAACCGGCGTCGACCATCCGCCGCAGCAGCGGGCAGGGGCGGTACTTGCTGTCGCCGAAGCCGTCGTAGAGCACGTTCATGATGTCCAGGCAGATGTCCAGGCCGATGAAGTCGGCCAGCGTCAGCGGCCCCATCGGGTGGGCCATGCCCAGCTTCATGACCTCGTCGATCGCCTCGCGCGTGGCCACGCCCTCCATCAGGCAGTAGACGGCCTCGTTGATCATGGGCATCAGCACGCGGTTGCTGATGAAGCCGGGGTAGTCCTGCACCGGGACCGGGACCTTGCCGAGGTCCTTCGAGACCCTGGTCACGTACTCCAGCGTGGCCGGGCTCGTCGCCTGTCCGCAGATGACCTCGACCAGCTTCATCACCGGCACCGGGTTCATGAAGTGCATGCCGATGACCTTGTCGGCGCGCTTCGTGGTAGCCGCGATCTTGGTCACCGAGATGCTCGAGGTGTTGGTGGCCAGCACCGCCTCGGGCCCGCAGGCGGCGTCCAGGGTCGTGAAGATCTCCTTCTTCACCGGGAAGCTCTCGAAGACGGCCTCGACCACCAGCTCGCTGCCGGCGGCGGCCTTGACGTCGGTGGCCGGGCGCAACCGCCCCATCGTCGCCTTGGCGTCGGCCTCCGTGATGGCCTCCTTCTTGACCTGCCGCATGAGGTTGCCCTCGATGGTCTTCAGCGCGCGGTCGACGAACTCCTGCTTCACGTCGATCAGGGTCACGTCGTGGCCGTGCTGGGCGAACACGTGGGCGATGCCGTTGCCCATGGTGCCGCCGCCGATGACTGACATCTTCATGTCCGGTTCCTTTCCTGTCCGTTCGGCCCTCAGGCGCGGGTGATCGCCAGCGAGACGGCGTCGCCGCCGCCCAGGCACAGGCTGGCCAGGCCGCGGCTGACCTGGCGGTCCTCCATCGCGTGCAACAGAGTGACCAGGATGCGCGCTCCCGAGCAGCCGATCGGGTGCCCCAGGCTGACGCCACCGCCGTTCACGTTGACCTTTGCCGGGTCCACCTCGAGCTGCCGCATCACCGCGACGCTCTGCGCGGCGAACGCCTCGTTGAACTCGAAGAGGTCGTAGTCGGCCAGCTTGCTGGCCGTCTTCTTGATCAGGTTCCGGACGCTGGTGACCGGCGCCATCATCACCTGGTGCGGCTCGACCGCCCCGGTCGCCGCGCCCTCGATGACCGCGCGGACCTTGAGGCCGTTCTTCTTCGCGAACTCCTCGCTGCAGACCAGCAGCGCCGCGGCCCCGTCGTTGATCGTCGAGGCGTTGCCGGCCGTGACCGTGCCGCCGTCGCGCTTGAACGCCGGCTTCAGCTTCGCCAGCGACGCCGGGGTGACATCGGCGCGCGGTCCCTCGTCCTGCGCGAACACGACGGGCTCGCCCTTCTTCTGCGGGATCGTCACCGGGGCGACCTCCTTCGCGAACTTGCCGGCGGCCCAGGCGGCCACGGCTCGGCGATGGCTCTCGGCGGCGAACGCATCCTGGTCCTCGCGGCTGACCTTGAAGGTGTCCACGACCCACTCGGCGGTCATGCCCATGTGGAAGTTGTTGTAGATGTCCCACAGGCCGTCGTGGACCAGCAGGTCGGTGACCGTGCCGTCGCCCAGCCGCAGGCCCTCGCGCGCGCCGAGCAGCGCGTACGGGATGCGGCTCATGTTCTCGAAGCCGCCGGCCAGCGCGCAGTCGATGTCGCCCGCCCGGATGGCCTGGTCCGCCAGCGCGACGGCCTTCAGGCCCGAGCCGCAGACCTTATTGACCGTCATGGCGCTGACGGCGTGCGGCACGCCGCCGAAGATGGCCGCCTGCCGCGCCGGGTTCTGCTGCAGGCCCGCCTGGCAGACGTTGCCCATGATGACCTCGCCGAGCAGCTTCGGGTCCAGCTTCGTGCGCTCGAGCACGACCCTGACGCAGTGTGCCCCCAGCTCCGGCGCGCGCACGCCGGCCAGTCCGCCCTGGAACTTGCCGATGGGCGTACGGACGGCTTCACAGATCACGGAACGCTTGCTCATCTTCAGGCTCCCTTGTCGTGGAATGCGTGTTGCCTCGCTAGATCGGCGGCGCAGCGTCCGCCCCTGGTGCCGCTACTTGAGCCCCAGCGCATAGCGTCCGATGACCAGGCGCTGGATCTCGCTGGTGCCCTCGCCGATCGTGCACAGCTTCGCGTCGCGGTACATGCGCTCGACCGGGTACTCCGTGGTGTAGCCGTAGCCGCCGAGGATCTGGATCGCCCGGTCGGTGACGAACATGGCCGTCTCGCTGGCGTGGAGCTTGGCCATGGCCGACATGTGCCCGAAGTCCTCGCCGGCGTCCTTCAGGCGACAGGCCTCGTAGGTCAGCAGGCGCGAGGCCTGGATCTGCGTGACCATGTCGGCGATCATGAACTCGATGGCCTGGAACTCGGCGATCGCCTTGCCGAACTGCTCGCGCTGCTTGGCGTAGGCGGTGGCCGTGGCCAGCGCGCCCTCGGCCAGGCCCAGCGCGACCGCCGCGATGGAGATGCGGCCGCCGTCCAGGGTCTTCATGAAGTACTTGAAGCCGTCGCCTTCCCTGCCCAGGAGGTTGGCGTGCGGCACGCGGACATCGACCAGCGTCAGCGGCGCCGTGTCCGAGGCGCGCATGCCGAGCTTGTCCTCCTTCTTCTCCACGGTGAACCCCGGCGTGTCGGTGTCCACGATGAAGGCGCTGATGCCGCGGCTGCCCGCCTGCGCGGGGTCGGTCTTGGCGGTGATGATCAAGGCGCCGGCGTAGTGCGAGTTGGTGATCCACATCTTGGTGCCGTTGAGCACCCAATGGTCGCCGTCGCGGATGGCGACCGTCCTCGTCCCCCCGGCATCCGAGCCCGCCCCCGCCTCGGTCAGGCCGAAGCTGAGCAGCGACTTGCCCGCGGCGGCCGGCGGCAGGTACTTCGCCTTCTGCTCCTCGGTCCCGAACGCCGCGATCGGCCAGCAGCCGAGGCTGTTGTGCGCAGCCACGGTCAGCCCGTGGCTGCCGCAGGCGCGCGAGAGTTCCTCGACCACCAGCGCGTACGAGGTGATGTCCGCCCCCGAGCCGCCGTACTGCTCGGGCACCGTCAAGCCCAGAAACCCGAGTTCTCCCATCTCACGGACCGTGGCTTCGGGAAAGGTGCCGTGCCGGTCCATCTCATGGGCGATGGGCGCCACCTTGGCCGTGGCGAAATCCCGGGCCATCTGGCGGATCATCTTCTGGTTCTCGTTGAGCTGCATCGTGCCTCCCGAAAGGGGCTCGCGGGATGGGTTTCCGGGACGGGGTTCCGGGACGGGGCACGCCCCGGCGACGGGGCGTGCGGCCCGGCACGGGCGGGCCTGCCGCAGCATAGCCGCTACCCCCCTGACAGGGAAGTGAAAACCACGGAACTCCGCCAATTTCGAGGGTCTTTGGGGGGTTTCCGGATGCCGCGGCGCGCCACGCTGCCCGCCCGCAAAGGCGACGGCCCGGGACTCCGTTCCCGGGCC
>JAYRFB010000060.1:0-4361 GCA_041908585.1 Candidatus Krumholzibacteriia bacterium | reverse complement strand
GCGGGGAAGCGGTCGGCAGGCCCGGCCGGAACTTGAGGGGAATCTGGCATGAAGAGCGTCCTGATCATCTCCGCCCTGACCTTCGCCCTGATCTTCGGGGGCGTCGTCCTCATGAGCACGCGTCTCAAGGAGGCGGCGACGGCCGCCAGCGGGCCGGAACTGGTCGCGACGGACTACGAGGGAACCGAGCGCGTCTTCCACGACCTGGCCACCGAGCGCGACCGGATCCAGCGCGAGCGCGAGGAACTGGCGCTCCTGCAGCAGGCCGCCGCAGCCCAGCAGACGCTGCTGGCCCAGGAACGCGAACAGCTGCTGGAAGTCATCGCGAAACTCGAGGCGCGCCAGCAGGCGTACGCCACGGAGCGAGACCAGTCGGCCGCGAAGCTGGCCAAGATGTACGAGGCGATGAAGCCGGCGCAGGCGGCTCCCATCATCAGCGCGCTCGAGCTGGACATCATCCTGGACATCATGTCCCGCATGAAGGAGCGGCCCGCGGCGAAGATCCTGGCGCACATGGACGCCGGGCTGGCCGCCCAGGTCAGCACGCGCATGAGCCTGCGGGGTGAAAGCTGATGGACGCCACGATGCTTTGCGCCCTGGCGCCCTCGCGTCCCGCCGGCCATGGCGCCGGCCGTCCGGCAGCCGCCGCCGAAGCGGAGGCTGCAGGAGCCGCCTTCGCCGGCGTGCTGGCCGCGGTGCCGCCGCCGCCGTCCGCCATCGCCGCGAAGCCCGGGCCCGACGGCGGCCAGTCGCCCGCGGACCAGCCCGGACAGGCGTCCGTGCCCGTTTCCATCCCGACGACAACGCCGCCGTCCGGAGTGACGCCGACGCTGCCCGCCGTCGCCGAGGCCGCCGGAACCGGGCTGCCCGGCGCCCCGGCTGCCCCGCCGACCCCGCTCGCAACGGCCGCGCCGCAGGCGCCGGACGCGTTGCCGCCGACCGGTGCCGCAGCCCTGGTCATGAACCCGCAGATGGCGTCGCTGACCGGCTCCGACTCCGCGCTGCCGTCCGTAGTGGCCGTGGCGCAAGGTACCAGTGCATCCATTGCCGGCCCCGCCGCCACCGCGGCCCAGGTGTCCTCGCTGCCTGCCGCCGGCGAGGCGAAGCACGGGAACGCGACCGTGACGTCACCCGCCGGCGACGTTGCCGCCGCAGCGGCGCCGCCGACCGCAGGGCCCGGCGGGGTCGCGCCGGCGACGGCGCCGACGGTCACGATTCCCGGTGTTCCCGAAGCTCCCGCACCGGCGATCTCCGGGGCAATCGCCACGCCCGGTGAACTGCCGGGGACCGCCACGGACTTCACCTCGCGCGCGACGGGCGGACTGCAGTCGGCCGCGGACCCGGCCGACGCCGCCGGCGCGGCCACGCCCGGCCCCGACGACGTCCAGCCCGTCCCGCCCTTCGAGGCTGAGCCCGTGCACGTGGACGCCGACCCGCTGGCCGCGGGCGAGGACCAGACCCCAGCCGTCGAGTCGCCGCAGGCTGCTACCGTGCTGCCGGTGACGCCGCCGCGCGCTGCGCTCCAGGCCTATGCACGGCTGGCCGAGTCCGCCCCGGGGACTGCGCGCGAAGCCGGCGAGGCTGCCCCCGGCGCCGGCACCGCCGGCCGCCCCTCGGCTTTCGTCGCCGGTCTCGACCGGGCCCTGGCGGCGCTGGCGCAGTCGGCGGCCCCGGGCGCGGACACGGGCCTCGAGGCGGCGACCTTGGCCGCCGGCACCCGCGGCCGCGCAGCTTCGGCGACGGGCGAACGGGCCGCCTCGATCCGCGCTCAGGTCGCCGAGCAGCTGGTGCGCATCGGCGTGGACCCGCGCGCGGAGCAGAAGCTGGCGATCCGCCTCCAGCCCGAGAACCTGGGCCAGGTGGACGCTGAGTTCCGCGCGAGCGACGACCGCCTGACGGTCGTCCTGCGAACCGAGACGGTCGAAGCCGCCCAGGCGCTGCGCTCGGGCGCGCGCGAGCTGGGCGAGGCGATCGCCGACCGCAGCGGCCGCTTCCAGCACGTGGAGGTGCGGGTCGAGGTACGCGACGGCGCCGCCGCGCGGCAGGACAAGGCGGACGACCGCCAGCCGGACCAGAAGCACGACGGCCGCCAGGATGGCCGTCGCGACGGTCGCGAGGACGGGCGTGAGCGCCGTCCCGGGGCACGTGACGAGGCGCGCGCCGCGTGGGCGCGGGCCTGGGCCGACCTCGGCCAGGAGGGCTAGGACATGCCGATCGCCGGGATCACCGACGGGACGGGCGCTGTGCTGGGGCAGGCCAGCCGCGACTACTCGCAGATCAACAAGCTGGACTTCATGACCCTGCTGGTGGCGCAGATCAAGAACCAGGACCCCACCAGCCCGATGGACAACGCCCAGTTCACGAGCCAGCTGACGCAGTTCTCGATGCTCGAGCAGCTGGAGACGATGTCCTCGGCGCTCGAGGACAACGTGGCCGTCGGGACCGCCATCAACAACACCGCCATGCTGGCCCTCGTGGGCCGCAACGTGACGGTCGCCGGCAACGACGTCTCGATGAGCGGCGGAACCGCCAGCGAGAGCGTCATCGCGGCCGGCGCCAACGGGCGCGCAACGATCAAGGTCACCGACGCGAACGGCCGCGTCGTCCGCACCTACGAGCAGGACGTGACCAAGGGCCTCAATACCGTCACCTGGGACGGCCGGACGGACGACGGCGCCGTCGCCGCCGACGGCAAGTACACGATCTCGACGGAGGTCAAGGATGCCAGCGGCGCCGCGGTGACGTTCACGAACCTGATGACTGGCGCCGTGACCGGCCTGCGCTACAGCGACAACCAGGCCATCGTCATGGTCAACGGCGAGGAATACTTCGTTTCGGAGATCTACAAGGTCAGCTGACGCGGCAGCCCCGCAGGGGGCGCAACGGGTAACCGGGAGGGTTCCATGTTCAAGTCTCTGTACTCCGGCGTATCGGGCCTCGGTGCCAACCTGACGAACCTGGACGTCATCGGCAACAACATTGCCAACAGCAACACCGTGGGCTTCAAGTCGGGCCGCGTCACCTTCAACGAGATGCTCACGCAGACGATGAAGTCGGCCAGCCGACCGGTCAGCGGCGGCCTCGGCGGCACCAATCCGCAGCAGATCGGACTGGGCACGATGGTCGGCAGTATCGACACGAACTTCAACCAGGGCAACTTCCAGACGACGGGCAAGAAGACGGACCTCGCCATCCAGGGCCCCGGCTTCTTCGTCCTGAGCGACGGCACCAGCCGCGTGTACACGCGCGCCGGCGTCTTCGGTCTGGACAGCGAGAACCAGCTGGTCAACCCGACGACCGGCATGCGGGTGCAGGGCCTGATGGCCGACGCGACGGGCAACATCATCGCCGGCCCGCTCGACGACATCTTCATCGACCCGGCCCTGGTCGTGCCCGCCCAGCCGTCGACGACCGTGAGCCTGATGGGCAACCTGGACTCCGCCAGCGATGCCCAGGGCACCGTGCAGCGCAGCACGGCGTTCCTGGCCGCCGCAGCCGGCGCCGACCTGGTGTCGACGCTCAGCCGGGCCGACGGCACCGCCATGGGCCTGCGCGTGGGAGAGGAGATCGTCGTGTCCGGCCTGGTCGGCGGAACGGCGATCGACGCGGCGCCGGTGACCGTGACCGCGGGCATGACCTACCAGGACCTGGTCACCGCCCTCAACGCCGCGCTGGCCGCAGATGGCCAGCAGATCACGCTGTCGATCGGCGCCGACGGTGCCCTGACCGCCGCCAACGCCGGCGCGACGGACACCGAGGGCCTGGCGATCAACGTGGGCACCGGCGGCTCGCTGTTCGCGTTCGCCGGGACCATCGCCGGCGGGGCGTCCGTCGACTCGGCGCGCGCGCTGTCCTATGCGGACGAGACCGACCTGCTGGTGGATCTCTATGCCGCCGACGGCACGGCGCTGAACCTCGACGTCTCCGGCGGCCCGGTGGACCTCCTGGTCGGCGGCTCGGTGGGCGGCGACACCGCCGACGGCCGCACCGTCGCGGTCGATGGCACGACCACGCTGTCCGACCTGATGCAGGAGATCCAGTACGCGCTCGGCGTCACCTCCCAGCCCGTGGAACTGGACGCCCAGGGCCGCATCATCGTGCGCGGCGAGGTCGGGACGGCCAACGCCATCGGGGACATCTCGATCTCGCAGTCGGGCGCCGTGAACAGCGCCCTCGAGGGCGCCTTCGACTTCTCGTCGACGCAGGAGGCAAAGGACCAGAAGAACTTCTCGATGTCGACCACCGTGTACGACTCGCTGGGCGGGGAGCACACGGTCAGCTTCTCGTTCGAGAAGATTCCCGGCCTGAACGAGTGGATCTGGACGGCGGCGATGGAGGGCGGCGAGGACATCCTGGGCGGC
>JAYRFB010000059.1:0-36785 GCA_041908585.1 Candidatus Krumholzibacteriia bacterium | reverse complement strand
CGCGCTCCGCGCCAGCAGCAGCAGCGGGCCGGCGACGACGGCCGCCGGCTTGGCCAGCATCGCCAGCGTGGCCAGCAGGCCCGCCGCCACCCGCGAGCCGATGCGCCGGGCGCCCAGCAGCGCCAGCGCCGACGCGGCCAGGAATGCCGTCATCAGCAGGTCCTTGCGAGCCGTGACCCAGGCCACCGCCTCCACGTTGACCGGATGCACGCCGAAGAAGCCCGCGGCCACCGCCGCGCCGGCGGCGGTGCCGGTCAGCGCCAGCGCCAGGAGGTAGACCAGCGCCACGTTCAGCAGGTGAAGGGCCAGGTTCGTGCGGTGGAACCCGGCCGGACCCGGGCCGGCCAGCGAGGCGTCGAGCTGGAACGAGATGCGCGTGGCAGGGATCCAGACGCCGTCCTCGCCGCTGGCCAGGGCCCAGGCCACCGCCGCGGGGGACAGCCCGCCGGTCACGCGCGGGTTGTCGGCCACATAGAGGGGATCGTCGTAGTTCACGAACCCGAAGCTGCCGACGTCGCGGTAGACGTACCAGGTCAGCAGCAGGGCCGGCAGCAGGGGCAGCAGGCGCGCAGGCGATGCCGGCAGGAACGGGCGGTGCGGCGGATTCGGCATCGGGGGATTATCGGTCCTGGCGCGCGGAGGCGTCAAGCCGCGCCGGCTGCCACCGGCGGGCGCGCCGACGGCGTCCGGAAATCAGCGCCCGCACGCCGCGACGCTTCCGTTGGGCCACAGCGCCCGGTCGATGTGCATGGCGAAGCCGTCTGTCCGCGGGTCGCGCCAGGCCGGATCGGGCCAGAACCCCTCCGCGTGCAGCGCCACGAGCAGCTGCAGGCGATAGTCGTAGAGCCTCGCCTCGTCGGGCGAGACCAGCAGCCCGTGCGTCTGGCCCTGCCACGGCCGGCCGGGGAAGTGCTCGGCGAAGAGGGCGTTGGGCCCGACCGGGGCGTCGCCGCCGCCGAACAGCAGGGCGCCCTCCGCAGGCGCGCCCGGCGCGGCGGTGAACACGATATCGACGGCGGCCTCGCCGGCGGCGACGGCGAAACAGAAGCTGTCGCTGCAGGCCTCGGTCGCCGCCGCCGGCAGGGCCGCGGTCAGGCCGGCCGACAGGCCGGTGCCCGCGGGCACCGCTGCGCGGTGCGCGAACCCCTCGGCGATCGCGCCCCAGTCGCTGGTCAACGCATCGGCCAGTCGCTGCCTGATGACATCGCGCCCCCAGCCCGCGACCTCGGGCAGCGTGCCCGATGCGGCCAGGCAGGCGCGACGCAGCCCCTCGGTCCCGAACGTGTCGAGGACGTGCCCGGCAAACACCCCGGCCGGCGCGTAGCTCAGGTCGGCCGGCAGACCACCGAACGCGTCCCGCTCCAGGAGGTCATCGAGGGCGACCCAGCCGGCGTCGATGGCCGTCCGGCCGACGCGTTCGAGCACGCGCGGGTGGCGTCCCCAGCGCCCGCCCAGCTGGACGGCCACGCCTTCCTGCAGCAGGGGCAGCATGAACGCCGGCGCCCGCCGCAGCCAGGCATTGACGACGAGGTGCGCCAACTCGTGCGCGTGGCACGGGTGCGAAGTGACGACCACGTCCTGCTGCAGGTTGGCCACGCCCACGGTCGGCGCGCCCGCCAGGCGGGCGACGTCCGCCGGCGGCAGCAGCAGGTAGCCGAGCTTGCCTGTCTCCAGCCGTGTGCGCAGGTCCGCCCCGGCCCCCAGGCGATCGAGCATGGCGACCACACACGAATCGAGCGTCGCGAGCAGGGCCCGCCCCGCGGCGGGCGCTGGCCCGCCCGGCGCGGCGCCGACCCCGTGCAGCCGCACGAACCGACCCTCCACCGGGTCGCCGGCGGCCTCGGCCGCCAGCGCCACCGGCGAGGCCAGGCGCCAGGCTCCATGGTCGCGCGCGAGGTGGTAGTCGAAGCGCGTGGTGTCCGCCCGATCGCCGACCACCAGCGAGACGGTCACGGTCCCGTCCCCGGCGGCGACGGGCGCCAACCGACGAAACGGCGGCGGCGCGGCCGGCGCCCCCGAGCGGGCCCACCAGAGCGGCGAGTCGCCGTCGACCTTCAGCGGCAGGTCCCGGCAGGCGGTTCCCAGCCGTGCGGCACCGGCCACGTCGGAAGCGCGCCAGCACGACGAGGCGGCGACGGTATCACCAGCGACCACCGCCGCCAGGTACGTCGCAACCAGGCTGTCGCAGGCCGCAAGGTCGGCCGCATCCGCCGTTGCGGCGGCCCCGGCTGCCGCGGCGGGCCACGACACGACGAACAGCACCGCCGACAACAGGACCGGTCCTGCCAGCAAGGGGCTGGCGACGCGCCGGGGATCAGGCCGAGCAGGCATGATGGCAATCCTCGCCGAGGGAGGGCCGGGGACCGGGATCGCCCTCGATTCCGCGGCGGCCGGATTGACCGCCACGATCCGGTTGTGCATTATCGTTGCGGGCGCCCCTGCCCGCGACCCCGAACTTCCAGCGCCAAGGACGAGAACCATGGGACGTGCCTTCGAGTACCGCCGTGCCGCCAAGGAGCGGCGCTGGGACAAGATGTCCAAGGTGTTCCCCAAGCTGGCGAAGGCCATCACGGTGGCCGCCAAGCAGGGCGGGACGGATCCGGAGATGAACGCGCCCCTGCGCCTCGCGATCCTGAACGCCAAGGGCCAGAACATGCCCAAGGACAACATCGAGGCGGCGATCAAGCGCGCGGCCGGCAAGGACGCCGCCGACATTACCGAGATCAACTACGAGGGCAAGGGGCCGCACGGGGTGCTGATCCTGGTCGAGTGCGCCACCGACAACACGCAGCGCACGGTGGCCAACATCCGCAGCTACTTCAACAAGGTCGGCGGCGCGCTGCTGCCCAGCGGCTCGCTCGAGTTCATGTTCGACCGCAAGGCCGTCTTCGAGTTCGCCAAGCCCGAGGGACTGGCGCTCGAGGAGCTGGAGCTGGCGCTGATCGACGGCGGCCTGCAGGAGATGGTCGAGAACGAGGGCACGGTCTACGTCTACGGCGACTTCACCGATTTCGGCAGCCTGGCCCACGCGCTGGAGGCGCAGGGCATCGAGGTCACCAAGTCCAGCCTGCAGCGCATTGCGCAGAACCCGCAGGAATTCGGCGAGGCCGAGATGGCGGAAATCGAGAAGCTGCTCGATCGTATCGAGGACGATGACGACGTGCAGGCGGTCTATACCAACATCGCCTGAACCCGATCGCAGCCCTCCCTCCCTTGCGCCGGAGCGCCGATGCCGGAGAACCTGGCCAACGAGTACAAGTACGTCCTGCTCATCGTGGGCCTGTTCTTCGGCGCCAAGTACCTGCAGCGCTTCCGGCTCCCGGGAGCCGTGACCTGCCTGGGCATCGGCGTGGCGTTCGGGCTGGGCCTCGGCTGGTTCGAGCACGATCCGGTGGTGGAGATCTTCGCCGTCCTGGGCATCTCCGTGCTGTTCCTGTTCGCGGGCATGGAACTAGACGTGACCGAGATGCGAAGGGATGCGCGCAGGCTTGGTGGCCACGTGCTGATGCAGGCCGCTGCCGTCCTGGCCGTGGCGGTGATCGCCGGGCGATTCCTGCACCTTTCGCTGCGACCCTCGCTCATCGTCGCCCTGGCCCTGATGACTCCCTCGACGGGGTTCATTCTCGACTCGCTCGCCAAGCTGCCCGTCAGCGAGCACGAGCGGGGCTGGGTCAAGAGCCGGGCCATCGGCACCGAGATCGTCGCCCTCGTCATCCTGCTGTTCGCCCTGCAGTCGGAGTCGGCCTCGCGGCTGGGCATCTCGCTGGGGGCGATCGTGCTGATGATCGCGGTGCTGCCCCTGCTGTTCCGCGTCTTCGCGCGCCTGGTGCTGCCGCACGCCCCCGGCACCGAGTTCGCCTTCCTGGTGGTCCTGGCGCTGGTGGCGGCGATAGCCACCAAGAAGCTGGGAGTCTACTACCTGGTGGGTGCCTTCGTGGTCGGCATGACCGAGCAGAGATTGCGCAGCAAGCTGCCCATGCTGGCCGGCAACGGCACCATGCAGGCCGTGAACATGTTCGCCTCGTTCTTAATCCCCTTCTATTTCCTCAAGGCGGGACTCGGGCTGGAAGCGGCCCACTTCTCGCCCAGGGCTTTCCTGATCGGCGGGGCCTTCGTCGCCATCGTCATCCCCTTGCGGCTGGCGCTGGTCGCCGGCTACCGGGCCCTGACCGCGCGCCAGCCGCTGCGCGAGGGGCTGCGACTGGGCACCACGCTCCTGCCGACGCTGGTCTTCACCATCGTGCTCGCGGGCATCCTCGAGGAGCGCTTCGCCGCGCCGCCGTCCCTGGTCGGCGGACTCATCATCTACACGCTGGCCAGCACCCTGCTGCCTTCGCTCGTGCTGGGGCAGCGCGCCGGAGACCTGGCGCCGCTCGAGGGCCCACCCCAGGTCGCCTGAGGCCCGGCCCGCCCGGGCGCGGGGCTCCGGGCGCCCGGGTTGACCCCGGCACCGGGCGCGTGGTACCGTTGACACCCCTGCCGCGGCGGCCGAAGCCGGCCGCGACGCGCGGACCGGCCGCGATCACCCCACCAGTTCCCGGACAGGAAGCACCGTGTCACGACACCCGCGGCGTGCCGCGACCGACAAGACGGCGGGCGGTTCCGGCGGTCGCCTCGCCGAACTGGACGTCCTGCGCGCCGCCGCCGTGCTGCTGGTCATCGGCCACCACTGGGCGCAGTTCGTCAACCGCGACACCTCGGCACTCACGCGGGTGATGTGGCGCTCGGGCTGGGCCGGCGTCGACCTCTTCTTCGTGCTGAGCGGGTTCCTGGTCTCGGGCCTGTTGTTCCGCGAGTACGCCAGGCATGGCAAGGTGAACATCCTGCGCTTCTTCGTGCGGCGCGGCTTCAAGATCTACCCGGGCTTCTACGCGATGATCGCCGTCATGTCGTTCATCCAGTACGGGCAGGGCGAGCGTCCGGCCGCGTTCTGGAAGTCGCTCCTGGCCGAGGTCGTCTTCTTCCAGAACTACTTCCGGGGCCTGTGGAACCACACCTGGTCGCTGGCCATCGAGGAGCATTTCTACCTGCTGCTCGGCCTGGGCTTCGTGGCCTACACGAGCCGGTGGAAGCTGGGCGGCAACCTGAAGCGCGCCTCGCTCCTGGTCGTGCTGGTCTGCGCGGCCTGCCTGGCCGGGCGCTTCCTCACGGCCCGGGAACTGGGCTACACCTGGACGCGTGTCTACTCGCCCACGCACCTGCGGATCGACGCCCTGCTGTTCGGCGTCGGACTGTCCTACGCCTACCAGTACCAGCGCGCGCGCGTCGAGGCGTTCCTCGGGCGCTTCGGCCTGCCGCTGCTCGCCGTGTCGCTGGCGCTGGTCATCTGGCCGTTCCTGCTCGCGCAGGAGGCGCCGCTGATGTACACCGTCGGCCTGCTCAGCCTGACCGTCGGCTTCGGCGGCCTCATGATGCTGATGGTCGTCCGCGGAGGGACCTTCCGCCGGCGCGTGCCATGGCTGGTCGCGCCGCTGGCCTTCGTCGGTCGGCACTCGTACTCGATCTACCTGTGGCACATGCCCGTGCTCTGGCTGGTGGGCTACCGCCTGCTGAAGTCGACGGGCTGGGCGAACGGGGGCAGCGCGCACTTCTGGGCGTACTTCGGCGGCACGCTCCTGGTCGGCATCGGCGCCGCCAGGCTGATCGAGATCCCCGCCATCGCGCTGCGCGACCGGATCATGCCCTCGCGCAGCGGGGCCGTCGTCGACTGACCGGGCGGCGGCGCCGGCCCGCGCGCCCCCACTAGGCGGACCGGCGCGGCGGGCGGCCGAGCACGACGGTGCCGACCATGCGGTCGTGCAGCGTCTGGCGGTTGGGATCCCAGATCATCTGGACGAAGCCCAACAGCGCGGTCGCCGCGCTGCCGCTGTAGCCGCCGGCCCTGCCGAAGGCGTCGTTCCAGCCGAGGGCGCGACCGTCAAGGCGGACCACGCGCAGCCCCAGCATCGTCTTGCCCGGCGTGCGGCCCCGCCCCAGTCGCGTCGCGACGGTGAACCAGGCCACGAACACGATGCCCCAGCTGAAGACGCTCGAGAACTCGCCCAGCGTCACGTCCGTGCCCAGTTCCAGCAGCCAGCCGTTCTCCTTCTCGGTGAAGCGGGTCCGACCGGCCGCCAGGGCCAGGGACAGGTGGTCGTCGCCCCAGCCGGCCACGGCCTCGTCCAGGCGCCCCTCGCGCGCGGCCGCCGCGAGGTCGCAGGGCAGGGTGCCGGGCGAGCGCTCGGCCACCAGCTGCAGCAGGTCCACAACGGGGGAGATGGCGCCATCACCCTGCGCGCTGAGCAGGTGCCGCAGGCGCGCCAGGCGGGCCGGGTCGTCGCGGTGGAGGCTCGCCAGCGAGAGCGCGGCGAACACCGCGCCCATGACCAGCCCGAACAGCAGCAGGTCGATCGCGAACGCCACTGCCCGCCGCCGGAACGTGGCCAGCGGCGCTCCGAGCAGGTCGGGCGCGATCACGAGCGGTTCCTGCGTGACGATGGCGGCTCGGGCCGGGATCCGGGGGAGCAGTCGCACGGGCAGCTCCGATCTCCACGTTGGGAGTGTCAGCCGGGGTTGCGGCCACCCTGCATCACGGGCAACCGGTTCGACCGGGTAGGGCACGGGTGTGTGGCGGCGGCATCGCCGGGGCCGCGGTCGCGGCCCGGATCGAGCTTACCACAGGGCGCCGCCGCAGGCGTGCCCGTTCGACGCCGGCGGCCGTGACCGGGCCGCGGGTCCGGCTGGACAGGTGACCGGGCATTGACCACCATCGGTGCGGCGGGCACCCGTGCGGTCCCGCCCCGATCCCCACCGGCGGCGACTGCGGGGCGATGCGGCTGCCGTGCCGGCGGGACCGCCACGCGGGCGGGGCCACTGCGGCCGCGCCACGAACGGGGAGCGCCCCGATGAACCGACGCCCCACGATGGAACACAGCGCTCTCCGCCTCCATGCGACGGGCGTCGTCCAGGGCGTCGGCTTCCGTCCCTTCGTCTGGACGCTGGCCCGGCGCGAGGGCCTGTGCGGCTGGGTGCGCAACAGCTCGTCGGGCGTCGACATCCATGTCGAGGGAGAGGCGGCGGCGCTGGCCTCGTTCAGCGCCGCCCTGATGGCCGAACTGCCGCCGCTCGCGCGCATCGAGGCGCTGGAGTCGACCGAAGTCGCCGCCGAGGGCCTGGCCGGATTCGAGATCGCCGCCTCCGCGCCCGAGCCCGGCGCCTCCCTGCCCGTCTCGCCCGATGTCGCGACCTGCGACGATTGCCTGCGCGAGCTCCTCGATCCCGCGGACCGTCGCCACCGCTACGCCTTCCTCAACTGCACGAACTGCGGGCCGCGCTTCACCATCGTCCGCGACATCCCCTACGACAGGCCGCTGACCACGATGGCTGGGTTCGCGCTCTGCGCCGACTGTCGCCGCGAGTACGGGGACCCCGCGGACCGCCGCTTCCATGCGCAACCGATCGCCTGCCCGGCCTGCGGGCCGCGGCTGCGGCTTGAGGAGCAGGGCGTCGTCGTCGCGGACGGCGACGCGGCCGTCGCCGCGGCCCGGCACCGTCTGGCAGATGGCCGGATCCTGGCGATCAAGGGCCTCGGCGGCTTCCACCTGGCCTGCGATGCCGCCTCGGCCGCGGCGGTGGCCCGCCTCCGGCAACGCAAGCATCGCGAGGCCAAGCCGCTGGCCCTGATGGCCGCCGATCTCGAGGCCATCGCCGCGCATGTCGAGATCGACGATGCGGCGCGCGCACTGCTGCTGTCGCCGGCGCGGCCGGTGGTGCTGCTGCCGCGCCGCGACGCCTCGCCGCTGCCGGCGGAGGTGGCGCCGGGTCGCGACCGTCTGGGCTTCATGCTGCCGTACACGCCGCTGCACCACCTGTTGCTGGCCGACGGCCCCGACCAGCCGCGCGTGCTGGTGATGACCAGCGCCAACCTCGTCGACGAGCCGATCGCCTACCATGACGACGATGCGCGTCGCCGCCTGGCAGGCATTGCCGACGCGCTGCTGCTGCACGACCGGCCGATCCACGTCCGCTGCGACGACTCGGTCGCGACGACCTTTGCCGGGGCGCCCTACCTCCTGCGCCGTTCGCGCGGCCTGGCGCCCCTGCCGATCGCGCTGCCGATGGACGCCCCGCAGGCCGTGGCCTGCGGCGGCGAGCTCAAGAACGCCTTCTGCCTCACGCGCGACCGTCGCGCCCTCCTTGGTCACCACATCGGCGACCTTGCGGATCACGCGACCGTCGAATCGTTCGCCGAGGGCATCGCGCACTACGAGAGGCTCTTCCGCGTCGAGCCGCGGCTGCTGGTCCACGACCTGCACCCGGACTACCGCTCCACGCGCTGGGCGGAGGAGCGCGCGCGCCGCGACGGCCTGCCGCGCCTGGCGGTCCAGCACCACCACGCGCACGTGGCGGCCTGCCTGGCCGACCACGGCCGGCCCGTCGATGCGCGCGCGATCGGCGTCGCCTTCGACGGCACCGGCTACGGCCCCGACGGCGCCATCTGGGGCGGCGAGTTCCTGCTGGCCGGCTACCGCGATTACGTCCGCGCCCGGCACCTGCGCCCCTGTCCGCTGCCCGGCGGAGACGCGGCGACCCGGCATCCCTGGCGCGTCGCGCTGGCCTGGCTCCGCGAGATGGACGCGGACTGGACGCCGGACCTGCCGCCCGTGGCCGCGACCGGCGAGAACGAGCGGGCCGTGCTGGCCGGACAACTGGCCGCGCGCATCAACACGCCGCCCACCACCAGCATGGGGCGCCTGTTCGATGCCGCGGCTGCGCTGGCCGGCTTCACCCCGTCGGTCCGCTACGAGGCGCAGGCCGCCTGCGAGTTCGAGGCCGCCGCCGACCCGCGCGAGACCGGCAGCTACGTCTTCCCACTGGAGGGGCCGCTGGTCGACCCGCGGCCGGCCCTGGCGGCGCTCGTGGCCGACCGACGCCGCGGCGTGGGCGCCGCGACGCTCGCAGCGCGCTTCCACAACGGCGTCGCCGACATGGTCGTCGCCGTCTGTCGCGACCTGCGCGAGGAGAGCGGCCTGTCGGAAGTGGCGCTCAGCGGCGGCGTCTGGCAGAATCTGCTCCTGCTGGGGCGCACCGTGCCCGCCCTGGAGGCGGACGGTTTCGACGTCCTCGTGCACCGCCAGGTGCCGACCAACGACGGCGGGCTCGCGCTGGGCCAGGCCGCCGTCGCGGCGGCGCGCCACGCCGCTTGCGAAGGGAGTTGAGAGCATGTGCCTGGGCATTCCCGGCCGCATCACCGCCGTCGACGATGACGCGCCGCTGCGCCAGGGCGTGGTCGACTTCGGCGGCACGACGCGCGAGGTCTGCCTGGCCTACGTGCCCGAGGCCGGACTCGGCGACTGGGTCCTGGTTCACGTCGGCTTCGCCATCGCCCGGCTGAGCGAGCAGGAGGCCCGCGACACGCTGGTCGAGCTGCAGGCGCTGGCCGAGGTGCAGGCGTTGGAGGAGATGCGGCGTGACGGGCCGGCGGGCGGCGCTCCGGGGGCGCCGCAGTGAGTGACTTCGCCGGCTTCCGCGACCCGCACCTGGTGCGCGCCCTGCTCGGGCGTATCGGGCGCCTGGCCACCGAGCCCATCGTGCTGATGGAGGTCTGCGGCGGCCAGACGCACGCGATCGTGCGCAGCGGCCTCGACCAGCTGCTGCCGGGGACCGTGGAGCTGGTGCACGGTCCCGGCTGCCCGGTGTGCGTGACGCCGCTGGAGGTGATCGACCGCGCGCGGGCCATCGCCGCGCGGCCGGAAGTGATCTTCGCGAGCTTCGGCGACATGCTCCGCGTGCCCGGATCCTCGCGGGACCTGCTGGCGGTGCGCGCGGCCGGCGGCGACGTGCGCGTGGTCTACTCGCCCCTCGACGCGGTGGCGCTGGCCGCCGCGCACCCGGACCGCGAGGTCGTCTTCTTCGCGATCGGCTTCGAGACGACGGCGCCGGCCAACGCCATGGCCGTGCTGGAGGCCGAGCGGCGCGGCCTCGGCAACTTCTCCCTGCTCGACTCCCACGTCTGCGTCCCCGGCGCGATGCGCGCGATCCTCGGTTCGCCCCGCAACCGCGTGCAGGCGTTCCTGGCCGCCGGCCATGTCTGCGCGATCACCGGCCTTGCCGAGTACGAGCCGATCGCCCGCGAATTCGGCGTGCCCATCGTCGTGACGGGGTTCGAGCCCGTGGACCTGGCGCGCGGGATCCTGGCCGCGATCATCCAGCGGCGCGAGGGCAGGGCCGAGGTGGAGAATGCCTACCGGCGCGCCGTGGCGCCCGCCGGGAACGCCGCCGCCCTCGCCGCTGTTGACCGCGTTTTCGAGCCCGGCGACCGCACCTGGCGCGGCATCGGCCCGATCCCTCGCAGCGGGCTGCGGCTGCGGCCGCGGTACGGGCGCTTCGCCGCCGTCGAACGCTTCGGCGTCGAGGCGATCACCGCCACCGAGCCGGCGGCCTGCATCGCGGGCGAGATCCTGCAGGGCCACCGGCGCCCCGACCAGTGCGCCGCCTTCGGTCGCGAGTGCCGCCCCGAACACCCGCTCGGTGCGACGATGGTGTCCAACGAGGGCGCCTGTGCCGCCTACTACCGCTTCCGCAGCCCTGCCCCGGGAACCGGGTCCGGAGGGCCCCGACCATGAAGCCTGACGATCCGGCGACCGGCGGCGACCTCAGCGAGGGGCCCGTCTGCCCCGTGCCCCTGGAGCCGGACGCGCGCGTGGTGCTCGGCCACGGCGGCGGCGGCCGCCTGACCGCCGACCTCATCGCCCGCGTGTTCCGCCCGCTGCTGGACAACCGCTACCTGGCCGCCGGCGAGGATGCCGCCGTGCTGCCGTTGCCCCCGCCGGACGAAGCCGGGGAGCTGGTCCTCACCACCGACACGCACGTGGTCAAGCCGCTGTTCTTCCCGGGCGGCGACATCGGCCGCCTGGCCGTGTGCGGCACCGTCAACGACCTGGCGGTGATGGGCGCGCGACCGCGCTGGCTGACCGCCGGCTTCCTCCTCGAGGAGGGCCTGCCGCTGGCGGACCTGGTCGCGGTGGTCACCTCGATGCGCGATGCCGCGGACGAGGCCGGCGTGCTGGTCGTGGCGGGCGACACCAAGGTGGTCGAGCGCGGCGCCGTGGACGGACTGGCCATCACCACGGCCGGCGTCGGCTTCGTGGCCCCGGGCCGGGCCGCGCGCGCGTGCCGACTTGCGCCCGGCGACGTGATCCTGGTCAGCGGCTGCCTCGGCGACCACGGCATCGCCGTGCTGGCCGCCCGCGGCGCGATCGCGTTCACGACGACGATCCGCTCGGATGCGGCGCCGCTGGGCGGGCTGGTGGCCGCCATGCAGGCCACGGGCGCCGACCTCCACGCCATGCGCGACCCGACGCGCGGCGGGCTGGCCGCGACGCTGGCCGAGCTGTCGGCGCAGGGTGGCGTGGGCATGCTGGTCGAGGAGGAATCGCTGCCGGTGCGGCCCGAGGTGGCCGGCGCCTGCGAAATGCTGGGGTTCGACCCGCTGCACGTGGCCAACGAGGGCAAGCTCGTGGCGTTCGTGCCGGCGGCCGATGCCGACCGCGTGCTGGCGGCCATGCGCGCGCACCCGTACGGCGCCCAGGCGACGCGCATCGGCGTCGTGACCGCCGAGAATGCGGGTCGCGTGCTGCTGCGCACCACAATCGGCGGCCTGCGGATCGTCGACGTGCCGGCCGGGGAACTGCTGCCGCGGATCTGCTAGCGTCCCGAGTCGCAAGTACGCGTCACTCCCGGCGAGTCGTCCGGGCGCCAGGCAAGGCGCGACGGCGGGCGAAGCGCCAAGGGGCGGCTCGACGGTGGCTGCCGCGACAATGGTCACCGCGTCGCGGGTCAGTCGATGACGGCGCGGATCCGCTCCCACAGCGCGGCATCGAAGCCCGACACCGCGAAGCTGGGGTTGTCGGGGTCCGAGGCCTCGCCCATGCGCACGACCACGAGGCCGCGGCTGGGCACCACGTAGAGGCGCTGGTCGGCCGCACCCATCGCCGCGTGCATGTCCGCCGGCGCGGCGGCAACCAGCGGCCCCGGGTAGGCATCCTGGCCGCCGGGGAGCATGTAACCCGCCTTGCCGTTCAGCCACCACAGGTAGCCGTAGGAGGGGTTGAGGTCCTGGGACGACGAGATGCACGCGGCGACGTACGCCGCGTCCACGACCTGCTCTCCCGCCCAGTTCCCGCCGTTGAGGGCCAGCAGCCCGAACCGGGCCATGCTGCGCGTCGTGCTGTGGTAGATCGTGAAGATGGGGCCCTCGTCCCAGTGGCCTTCCAGGCCGATCCGGTCGCCGAGGCATCGCCCGAAGTAGTCCGCGAAGGGCTCGCCGGCGGCGGCAGCCACGACGTCGAACAGCACCTGGAAGACGTTGTGGTACGACCAGCGCGTGCCCGCGTCGGCCAGGTAGGTGAGGTTGGCCGGCGTCACGCGCTCCCGGCTGTCGTCGAGCCCGGACGTCATCGTCAGCAGGTGGCGGATCGTGATCAGGTCCTCCTGCCCGGGAGTCGCGCTGGTCCAGCCCGTCCCCACGTGGGCGGAGACCTTGTCCGCCAATGTCAGCCGGCCCTCCTGCTGCGCCAGGCCGGTTACGATGGCAAGCAGGCTCTTGCCGGCGCTGTTCCATTGCCAGCTCGAGGCGGCGTCGTGCCCCGCAAAGTACTCCTCCAGCACGATCCTGCCGTCGACGAGGACCATGAAGGACCGCGTGCCGGTCGCGACGAGATATTCCTCCAGCGCGGGGATCGCCGCCGCGTCCCAGCCCAGCGACGCGACGGAGACGGTCTCCCACTCGTCGCCTGCCAGGGGCGGAAAGTACATCGAGGCGTCCGGTGGCGCAGGCGCAGCGTCGTCGCTCCCGCAGCCCGCGAACGGCAGCAGGACCAGAAGGACGGGCACGATCCTCGCCAACGCGCGCACGCCGCCACCCCCCGGGGTTCCCGACCGCACGCCACCGTGGCGGCCGCCGCCTGCGGATCGGCCCGCTCGCGGGCTAGTCGTTCCGCCGCCCGCCCAACAGCCCCAGCCGGAACGCGAAGTAGAGCAGCGTCAGGATCGAGCTGACGGCCGCCGCCACGTAGGTCAGCGCCGCCGCGTCGAGCACGCTCTTGGCGCCCTTCAGCTCGTCGGTCGCCATGTAGCCGCCGCGCTGAAGGCTGGCCAGGGCGCGCCGGCTCGCGTCGAACTCGACCGGCAGCGTGACGAGCGTGAACAGCGTGGTGGTGGCGAACAGCGCCACGCCGATGACCGCCGCCGTCTGGCCCAGCACCGTCGCGGCGCCGCCGAGCAGGATCGCCGCCGTGATGATGAGCATGCTCAGGCCGCTGCCGAAGCTGGCCACCGGCACCCACAGCGAGCGGAACTTGAGCGGGCCGTAGGCGTGCGCGTGCTGGATCGCGTGGCCCACCTCGTGGGCGGCGACGCCGGCCGCTGCCATCGAGCGGCTGCCGTAGACGGCCTCGCTCAGGCGCAGCGTCTTGTTGCGGGGGTCGTAGTGGTCGGTCAGCTTGCCGGCCACCGGCTCGATCCGCACGTCGGAGATGCCGTTGTCGCGCAGGATGGCCTCGGCGACCTGCGCCCCGGTCATGCCGCGGCGCGTCGCCTGCTGGCTGAACTTGTTGAACGTGCCCTTCGTCTTGGCGCTGGCCCACAGCGACAGGACCATGCCCACGCCGATGACGGCCATGTAGAGGGGATCGAAGAACATGCGCAGCGGTCCTTTCTCCCGTTCGGGTTGTCGCGGATATGGTGGAGTCGAAAGGCGCAAACGGCAAGGCCCGAGCACCCAGCCGGCGCCGGGATTCCGGGACGGATCGCAGGGCAGCGGGCAGGGACGCCGGAAGCCGCCCGGGGCTCACGTCCCGTCGCCGGACAGGTACTCGGGATAGAGCCGCCGCGCGCACTCGGGGCAGATGCCATGGCTGAACGAGGCCTGCGTGTTCCTGGTGATGTACGTCTCGACCTGTTCGTAGACCCCGTCCTGCCGGCGGATGCACTTGCACGATGCACAGATGGGCAGGATCCCCTCCAGCTGACCCACGCGCTTGCGCAGGGCCCGTGACTGGTTCGCCACGCGATCGATCAGGAAGGTGTAGAGCGCCAGGACGCCGGCCCGCAGCGCGCCGTTGACCAGCGCCACGCCCATGGTTCCCGTCTCATGCCACGGCATGTGAAAGCCCACGCGCGCGGCCGGGAGGCAGACCGCCATGAGGTAGGCGTCGACCCTGCGTCCCTGCCAGGCCGCCATCGCCGTCGGGGCGATATAGAGGACGGGGAACTGGATGTGCCGGCCGGTCAGGAAATCCAGGCCGAGGACGATGGCCGCCAGCCCGAGGCTGCACGGGCGACCGTGCCGCGCGTATTGCGAGGCGGCAATCCGGCCCGCCCGCTGCAGAACCTTCGTCAAGACTCCCCCCTCCCGCCGCGGGGGATTCTGGCACGTCGGCGGTCACGGGTCAATCCGGCGCGCAGGACAGGCCACCGGCCACCTGGCCGCGACCGCGCTCCGGACGGGACGGAGGTTCGCCTTGGCGCGCGCCTGCGTTGATCCGTTCTTGCGAGCGGACAGCGCCGCCTCAGCCCTTCCGCAGCGCCATCACCGCCGCGACATCGTCCATCGCCTCGAAGCGTGCGAACTCCGTCTGCCGCGTGTCGATGCCGTGGATCGACATGCGGTCGGCCAGCTCGTTGCCCTCGATGCCGGCGTGGCCGTTGACGTGCAGCACGGGCACCGCCGGCCGCAGCCGCGTGTAGAGGGCGAACGCCGGCTGGATCAGGTCAAGGTTCCGGATCTCGCCTCCCGGCTTCTTCCAGCCCTTCCTCTGCCAGCCGACGGCCCACTGCGTGACGCACTGGATCGCGTAGCTGGAATCGCAGAAGACGGCGACGGTCGCCTGCCGGCCCACCTCCCGCTCGGCCATCAGGAGCGCCTGGTGCAGCGCGTTCAGCTCGGCGGTGTTGTTGGTGCCGCGCGGGTTGTAGAGACCGTACCAGAGCTCCGCCACCCGGCCGTCGCGGTAGACCGCCACGCCGGACGCGGCGCGCCCCGGGTTGGGCTCGCAGCCGCCGTCGGCGAAGATCTTCACCTGCGCGGGGTGCCCGGCGACCTCCGCGGCCGTGAACGTGCGGGGACCCTTGCGCGCGGGCCGACCACCCGGCGGTACCGTCGCGCGTGTCGCCCGGGCCGTCGCGGGACCGGGGCCGTCGCGGAAGGCAGCCTCGGCCTCGGCCCGCGTCGGGTACGACTTGTAGCGTGCGCCGGCGAACCCCTCCACCTGATCCTTGCACCGGCCCCAGTCGCCGAAGATCCCGGTCTCCCGGCCTGCCCAGACCACGTAGTACTTCTGCGCCAAGTTCCTGCTCCGTCGTTGATTCGACTCCCGGCCCCGGCCCCGCGCGGTCCGCCGGGCACGTACCGTGCCGACCTCTGTAATAGGCGCCCACGTGGCGGTGGTCAATCCGGACGTTGCGAGTCCTCTTCGGCTCCGGTCCGGGTCGACAGGGGCAGGAAGTCAAGTATTCCCGGCCCCGGTCGATAATGACCGCACTCTCCGGCATCCCCGGCCACCATATCCGCAAGGGAGCACCATGAAAGTCGCCAGTGCAGCGTCCGTCCAGCGGGATCCCGCCACGGCCGTCCGCGACGCGGCTTCCGTCCTGCGCGCCACGCTCGGCGCTGACCCTGGGCTCGTGGTTGTCTCCTCGTCGTCACCCTATGACATCGATGCGCTGCGCATCGAGCTGTGCGCGCAGTTCCCCTCCGCGATGATCCATGGCGCCACGTCCTGCCTTGGCGTCATGACCGAGCAGGGCTATGCCAGCGCGCTCGGCCATGGACTGGGCCTGTTCGGGCTCAGCGATCCGGACGGGTACTACGGGACCGGCGCCGCTGAACTGGGCGACGACGCGGCGGCCGCGACGCGCCTGGCCCTCGATCGCGCCCTCGCGGCGGCCGGCATGCCCGGGTGCCGGCCCGACCTGGTCTGGCTCAGCGCCGCTCCAGGCGGCGAGGAGGCGATCCTGGCCGCGCTCCGCGAGACCGTCGGCGCGGACGTTCCGGTCATCGGCGGCAGCGCTGCGGACAACGCCATCGCCGGCGAATGGTGGCTCCACACCCGCGACTTCCAGTCGCGGCAGGCCGTCTTGCTCACCGTGATGTTCCCCGGCTCGCGCTTCGCCTTCGCCTTCCACAGCGGCTACGCGCCCTCGGAAAGCCGGGGCTCGGTGACCCGGGCGAGCGGCCGCACGGTGTTCGAGATCGACCATCGCCCGGCGGCCGACGTCTACGACGAGTGGACGGCGGGCAGCATCGCAGCGCAGAAGGTAGGCGGCGGCACCATCCTGGGCCAGACGACGCTCCACCCGCTCGGTCGCATCGCCCACAGCATCCAGGGCATCTCCTACTACAAGCTGTCGCATCCCGAGACGGTCACCGAGGGCGGTGCCTTGACGCTGTTCACGGATGTGGCCGTGGGCGACGAGTTCCACCTGCTGGAAGGCAGCCGCGCCAGCCTGGTCGAGCGCGCCGGGCGCGTGGCCGCGACGGCCGTCGACTCGGTCTTCGGGTCCGTCGACGAGGTCGCCGGAGCCCTGGTGATCTACTGCGCCGGCTGCATGCTCACTGTCCGCGAGGAGATGGACGAGGTGGTCACCAGCATCAACCAGGCGTTGTGCGGTCGTCCGTTCCTGGGAGCCTTCACGTTCGGCGAGCAGGGCTGCTTCGTGGGCGGCGAGAACCACCACGGCAACCTGATGATCTCCATCCTGGTGTTCGGGCGGTAGCATGAAGCCGGACGTGCGCACCCGCGAGGAACTGCAGGAAACGGTCCTGGACCTGGACCGCGCCTGGCAACGTGAGCGCCGCCTCACCGAGCAGTACCGCGCGCTGGTCGACTGCCTGCAGATCATCACGGCGGCAAAGGACCTCGAGGCGCTGTGGCGGGGGCTGACCGCGCGCCTGGCCCCCACCCTGGGCTACTCAGCGGCGGCGCTCGTGCGCGTCGAGCACGACCGGTTCCGCATCCTCTTCGCGACGCACGCCGCGGCCGGCCCGCTCGAGGTGCCCGCGGCCTCGCCGTTGCGGCGGATGCGGAAGCTGCGCTCGCTCCAGTTCTACGACACGTCGCGGCTGCCCGAGCTGGCGGGCCTGTCGCCGGCGGGGGCGCGCTCGGTCATCGTCACGGAGGTCTACCGCGGCCCCTACCAGCTGCTCACCGTGTTCCTGCACGCGGACGAGCAGGGCTTCGGCTCCTGGCACGTCGAGTTCCTGGACGCGCTCGCCGCCAGCCTGTCCCACTCGATCGGCCACCTGCAGACGGTGTCCGAGCTGTCCGAGGCGCAGACGCAGCTGATGCACGCGGAACGACTGGCGGCCATCGGCCAGCTGGCCGCCGGCGTGGCCCACGAGATCAACAACCCCGTGGGCTTCGTCGCCAGCAACTTCCGCGCGCTGGGCGACTACGTCGCGGACGTCTTCACGCTCGTGCAGAAGTACCGGCAGCAGCATGATGGCAAGGGCCTCGCCGAACTGGAGCAGGACCTGGACCTGGACTTCGACTCCATGATCGCCGACATCGAGAACCTGCTGGTCGAGAACGCCGACGGCCTCGAGCGGATCACCGAGATCGTCCGCAGCCTGCGGACGTTCGCCCGCCTGGACCAGCCGGCCGACCGCGCGCCGAACGACCTCAACACGATCGTTGCCGACACGCTGATCATCGCCAACCATGAACTGAGGAACGTCGCGCGCGTACAGACCGTGTTCGGCGACGTTCCCGACGTGGTCTGCCACGCCAGCCAGATCAACCAGGTCTTCCTCAACATCCTGGTGAACGCGGCGCACGCGATCCGCTCGCAGGAGCGTCCGGAGCTCGGCCTCATCTCGGTGCGAACCGGCCACGACGACGGCGGCGCCTGGTGCACCATCAGCGACGACGGGCCGGGCATCGCCGTCGATATCGCGCCGCGCGTCTTCGAGCCGTTCTTCACGACGAAGGCCGTCGGCGAGGGAACCGGCCTGGGCCTGGCCATCGCCTACGACATCGTCGTGAACAAGCACGGCGGAGCCATCGCCGTGGAGCCGGCCGATCGCGGCACCACCTTCCGTGTCCGGCTGCCGCTGGCCGGCGCGCCCGCGCTTCGTTGACATCGCCCCGGCTTCCGCATACCCTGCCCGTCCCTGATCGCGAGCGGCGTGGGCCGGCGCGGTCCGCAGTGTGTCATCGGGAACCGGGGGGGGGACGGGATGAGAATGAAGGGATGGGGTGCGGCAGCGGCCCTGCTGGTGGGCCTGGCAGCCGGCGGCAGCGCCATGACGGAAACGGGCCAAGAGGCGGCATCGGGCGAGCCGCCCACGCCGCTGGGCAACTGGGTGAGCGAGAACATCCTGTTCTATGACGACCTGGACCTGTCGGCCGAGTTCACGGAGGAGGAACTGGAAGAGCTGGCCCAGGACGAGATCACGACGTACGCATTCCTGCCCGATGGCACCTGGGTCGTGCACAACGAGGATCCGCTGGGCGCCCTCTGCTTCAATGCCACATGGCGGTGGGTCGCCGACGGCGACACGTTGCGCGTTCCCGGCCGTGCGGACCTGCGCTGGCATTTCAGCCTCAACGCGGACCGCACCCTGCTCATCCTGACCAGTCCCGTCGGCAGCGTGGGCGTGTTCCTGGCCGAGGGCACGCCTCCGGACTCGACCGGCTGCAAGCCCGAGCCGGGGATGCTGCCGTTCTGGTAACCGGCGCGGGCGCCCCCCGGGGCGCCCCGCTTCGCGGACCCTCAGCGCACCAGGCTCATCTTCCGCGTCAGCACGCCCGCCGGCGTCTCCAGGCGGCACAGGTACACGCCGCTCGGCGCCTCCTGGCCGTCGTCGCCGCGTCCGTTCCAGGCGTGCTCGTGGCGGCCGGCCCCGAGCACGTCGTCCACGATGGTCGCCACCAGCTGCCCGCGCACGTCGTGGATGGAAAGGCGCACCGGGCCGCCGCGCGGCAGGTCGTACGCGATGCTCGTCGCCGGGTTGAAGGGGTTCGGCGCGCTGGTCAGCAGCGTCGGGCCCGCCGGCAGGCGGTCGTCGACGGCGCTGACCGGCTCGGCCAGCTGCGCCACCAGCAGCGTCGCCGAGCGCGCGGGCAGCTCGAGCCCGACCGCGGTCCCCGACACCGCCAGCAGTCCCGCCGGCGCGAGCGACGTCGAGGCATCGAAGCGGTACAGCTGCGCCTGGCCGGTGACGGCGCGGCTGAACGTCGCGTCCACCTGGCGCGATGCCGTCGCCTTGTTGAACAGGAGCACGGCCACCTCGGTGCTGCTCCGGAGGATCGCGTAGGCGCCCACGGCGTCGACGTCGGCGCTGGTCGCGCGCACGCTCTCGCCGGCCAGCGCATGCCCCAGCCCGTCGTAGTCGAGGAACAGGCGGAACGCCTCGAGGACGCGGGACGGCGACTCCGGCGCCACCCACCGCGTGGCCAGGTCCACGCCCTCGCGCCCGAAGATCGCCAGGATCTCCGCCTGGGCCAGCGCGCTCGAGATGCCGGTGTCGCCGCCCCAATTGTACTCGGTGATGGCCAGCTTCATGCCCGGCGACCGCTCGGCGATGAGCGCCTTCATGCGCGGGATGAGCCGGACCGGCTGGTCGATCCAGGAGCCGTCGATGTAGGCCGGATCCCAGAGACTGCGCAGCGACTGCAATCGCATGCCGGCGACCGACTCGTTGTCCGTGAGGGCGACGCCGTTCAGCTGCGGGTAGTAGTGGATGTCCAGGTAGTCGACGGGGCGGACGCCGGTCGCCAGCTCCCGCGCGCGGTTCTGGGCCAGGTACCACTCCAGGAGCGGCAGCCCGCCGTGCGCGGCCTGGTCCGGTCCGGGCTGGCAGTTGTCCGCCGCCGAGTGGAAGTACTCGCACCAGCCCCAGGCTGCGGGCCCCAGCACCTGCGCCGAGGGATCGGCGCCCTTGACCGCCGTCGCGTAGTCGAGCGTGCGCGTCCAGAGCTCGTCGTAGGTGAGCGGCTGCGGGTGCACGTCGCGGTGCGTCTCGTGCCAGAGACCCGGCTCGTTGTCGAGCGCGTAGAATCGCACGCCGCCGGCGCCGGCCGCGCCATGCCTGCCGACCAGGTGCTGCACCCAGCCGGAGACGAAGGACGGGCCGATCGCCACCGACGTGTCGAGGGGATCGTTCCAGGTGATGCGCGTGCCGTTCTGCAGGATGCCGTTGCCGGCATCGGCGTTGCCGCCCGGCAGGTCGCTGGCTTCCGTCTTCTGCTGGGCTCCGTACTTCGCCACGGAGAAGCCCCAGCGCGCCTGGCGATCGCGCGGCGTCCAGCCGATCATCGGCACGGTGACGATGGCCTCGGCGCCGGCCCCGAGCGTCTCAGCCAGCCAGAGATTGGCGGTCGAGTTCCCGGGCAGGCCGGTGCCGGTCCCCTCGCGGATGTTCATGAAGAACCAGTCGGAAGCCGCGTTCGAGACGTCCTGGAGGTAGTTGTAACGGGACATGCGGTTGCCGCCCCAGCGCCTCAGCGGGTAGGGCAGCGCGGCGAACTGCGCCGACGTGCCGAAGTTGACGCCGTAGATGAGCGGGCTGATCGGCCGGCGATCGGCCGTCGGGTCCACGGCGACCGCCACCGCCGCCGGCGGCGTGTAGGTGTCCAGGAGCACGAGGTCGTCGAAGTAGACCGTTGCCTGCGTGGCAACGCCGTCCGCCATCAGCACGACCCCGTCGAGGGTGCCCGACGTGACGCCGAGCGCCGAGAAGGGGATCGTCGCCTTCACCCAGTACCCCGCCGGGATGCTGCCGCCGGCAACGAAGGGCTCGAGCTCCGCGTTGCCCACCTCGACGTACGCGGAGTAGACGGCGATCCGCAGCTGCTGGCCGCCGGCGGGTCCGCCGTGCACCCAGAACTCGAGCGACCCGTTCGTCGCCACGTCGATGCCGGCGGGCCGGTGCAGGTAGAGGCCCTCCCAGTTCGCCGGCTGCATGGAGATCGCGCGCGTGCCCGCATGCACGACCGCGGCCTGCGCCATGTCGTGGGATGCCCAGCTCCAGTCCTCGAAGCCGTTGCGCAGCTGGTCATCGTAGACCGTGAGCGGCGCGGCCTGGGCGGAAACGACGAGCAACAATACGGACGCGAGGGACGCGACAAGGCGGCGCGGCTCCTGCATGGCGGGTCTCCCGTGAGTGGCGATGCGCGGCTGGTGATGAAACCTGCCCTGAGCATAGCATGATCCGGACCACGAAGAGAATACGTCAGCGCGAGATCGGGCGGGATGCGCGCCCGCGGCGGGCGCGATGGAATCAGGAGTATTTCACGCGTGACTCCGCCCGCCACCGAACGTACACTCCCGCCCTCAAGGCGCCGGGCGCCTCCGTCCACGACGGCGCGCGCGGCTGCGCGCCGCGCCCAGTGAGGTGAACCGTGAAGCATGTGCTCATGGCCTTCCTGCTCCTGTCGGCGGTGACGGCACGGGGCCAGTCCGACGCCGACGTGCGCGCCGTGCTCGACGCGATCGTCGCCCACGCCCAGTCATCGTCGCTGTACCGTGACCGCGTCGACTGGGAAGTCGTGAGGGCCGGCGTCCGGGCGCGCGCGGAGCGGGCCGCGACGGTGCCGCAGCTGGCGGACGCGCTGGGCTTCCTGTTCGAGTCGCTGGGCGACGAACATGGGCGGGTGCTGCACGACGGCCAGGTCGTGGCCTACCACTTCGGCGGCCTGAAGCCGCACCAGGCGCTCTTCGACGCGGGGACCTATGGCCGCGTGCAGGGCGGACAGGACTTTCCCTTCGCCGCGACCCTCGTCGATGGCGATATCGGCTACGTGCGCCTGGCGGGCCTGCCCATGGGCGACAACCGGGCGATGGCCCGCGTCATCGAGGAGGCGGTCTGCGGCCTGGCCGACCGGGTCGCCGGCCGCTGGATCGTCGACCTCCGCTACAACGGCGGCGGGAACCTGCACCCGATGGCCGAGGGTCTCGCGCAGCTGATCGGCGAGGGCCCTGTCGGCGGCACCGAGGGCCTGACGCCGGCCGAATGCGCCATGTGGCGCGTCAGCGAAGGCGACTTCCTCTACGACGACCAGTCGATCCGCCTCGAGAACAGCTGCCGCCTGGCGTCACCGCCCCGCGTCGCCGTCCTGACCAGCCTCTACACGGCCAGCTCGGGCGAGGCCCTGGCCGTGGTCTTCAAGGGCCGCGCGGACACGCGCTTCTTCGGGGGACGGACCCTGGGGCTGACCACCGTGACCGACTGGCTGGAACCGGGACCCTCCACGGCGGCGACCATCTCCGTGGGCTATTTCAGGGATCGCGGCGGCCGGGTGTACCGGGACTTCGTCGACGTCGACGAGGAGTGCCCGTTCACGGAGGCGCCGCTGGGCCCGGCGGATGAATGTGTCGCGCGCGCCATCGCCTGGTTGAGGCGCGGAGGCTGACGACATCCCGCCAGCCCCCGCGTGTCGCCGCGCGGCGTCGGGCCCGGCTCAATCGCTCCGGACCGCCACCTCCCCGCGCCGGCAGTAGCACGAGACTTCCGGGCGCTCGTCGGCCAGCGCCCAGGCCGTCGCCACGCGGGCGCGAGCCTTCGCCGCCTCGTCCTTGCCGCCCCTGCGTTCGAGGCACTCGGCCAGGCCGGTCAGCGCCCAGCCGTTGTCGGGATGGCGGGCCAGGTCCTCGCGGTACACGGCCTCGGCCTCGGCCACGCGCCCCTGCTCGAGCAGCAGCGCGCCGAGGGCGTGGCGGACCGGCTGCATCCAGCCCCAGGGCTCGTCGTAGCGCAGGGCCTCGTCGCGCGCGGCAGCCTCGCGCAGCAGCGCGAAGGCGCGGTCGTGCCGGCCGCGGCGGTACTCGAGCTCGCCCTCGGCCAGGGGCAGGCCCACGGCCAGGATCTCGCGCGAGGGGTTGTTGCCCATGAAGCGCGATTCCGGCACGGCCTCGCTGGCCGCCTGCAGGGCGGCGAACTCGGTCGCCGCCTCGTCGACGCGCCCGAGCGACGACAGCGCCATGGTCCGCCCATAGCGCCACATCGCCTGCATCACCGGCAGGTCCAGCGGCGGCTGCGGCTCGGCGAGCATCTCGTCCCACATCCCGAAGCGGACCATGACGTGGTAGGGCACGGCCGGGAAACCGTCCAGGAAATCGGGAAAGGCGCGCACGATCTCCAGCGGGATCTCCCGCACCATATCGTGCGCCGCCTCCAGCGCCAGGTCGCGACGGCCGTCGAACATCGCGGCGTAGGCCAGGAAGTGGTAGTTGTGCGCCCGGTAGATCGTGTAGAAGCCCTCGCGGCCGGCCTTCTCCACGTACGCCAGATCGGCCGCGATCGCCTTCTCGTTCGCCGTCGCGGCCGCGGTGTAACGCCCCAGCCGGATGTCGATGTGCGCCGGCATGTGCACCAGGTGGCCGGCCCACGGCACCAGCTCGCGCAGGCGATCGGCGGCCGGCAGCGCCTTCTCCGGCGTCGGCGAGGCCTCCATGGTGTGGATGTAGAAGTGGTTCGCCGCCGGGTGGAGCGGCTCCATCGCCAGCACCGATTCAAGCGTCGCGATGATCTCGTCGGTGCCCGGCTGCATCTTCCCGTCGGCGGTCCACAGGTCCCACGGCCGCAGGTTCATCAGCGACTCGGCGAACAGCGCGCCCACGTCGGGGTCGTCGCGCCGGGCCTGCCAGACCGCGCGCATGGCATCGGCATAGGCGCGATCCAGCGGCGCGCGATCCTCGGGCACCGGCTGCGCGTAGCGGCGATCGAGCGCCTCGATCAGGGCGCGCTCGGTCGGCGTCGCGCGCTGGCGCAGGGCCATCGCCCGATCGGCAGCCGTTCGCGCCGCCGCGTTCGCCTGCTCGTCCATCGCCGGGTTGTTGATGTGCGGACCCCAGGCGTAGGCGATGCCCCACTGCGCCATCGGGCAGTCGGGGTCCTCCTGCGCGGCCTGCTCGAATGAGCGGATGGCCTCGGCGTGGTTGAAGCCGTAGCAGAGGGTCAGGCCCTGGTTGAACCAGCTCTGCGCCTCGGCGGAAGAGGTCGTGATCGTGTAGTGGCGGGCGCCGTGGGCGCCGAAGTGGAGCGCCTCCCCGGGACCGGCCAGGGCGGCGGTCGCGAACAGGAGCAGGCCGAGGATGAGGGTGGGCATGGGGTCCTCCTTATGGGTTCTCGGGACAGGTCCCGGATGAATGGGGAGGATACGCCCGCGATACCAGACAGCAATGGTGTGATTTCATCCAGGGGCCGCCGCGCAGTCCGCCAGGGGGCCGCCCGTGGTGTGGTGATCGCGCACAGGTGTGCCGGCGGGCAACGCCGGACCAACCGTCGCGACAGGATCGCCATCACGCCAACATCATGAAAGGCAACATCTTGACGGATCAGGCGTACGGTCAGCGATCAGGCACGCCGATGGCAAGTGGCGCCTGCAAGGAGACAACCGATCCGTCGACCAGGGAGCATGTCATGAACCGGCGCAGCGCCTCCAACGTCACGTCCATCCTCGCCATCATGTCGGTCATCACCGTCGCGGCCGCCCGCCCGGCGACCGCGCAGAACCTGGAAGCCGGCCTGCGGCTGACCGTGGCCAACCCCACCGGCGCCTTCGGCCAGGCCGTGGAAGATCCCGGCTTCGGTCTCAACGGCCACTTCGGCGTCAGGGTCGCGCCGGCCTGGACCGTCGGCGTCGGCCTGCACGGGTTCATCTACGGCAGCCAGAAGACGCGGCTCACGCTGCCGCTGGTCGATGACTTCGACCTCACGACCACGAACAACCTGGCCGGCGCCAGCTTCGTGACGCGCGTGGCCCCGCTGGCCGGCGCCGCCGTGCAGCCGTACGCCGAGGGCCGGCTGGGCTTCAACTACCTGTGGACCGAGTCGAAGCTCGAGGACGACGAGTGGTGGTCGGACGACGAGGTGGCGCGCAAGACCAACTACGACGACTTCGCCTCGTTCTGGAGCGCCGGCGGCGGCCTGCTGGTGCGGCTGGCAAGCGGCGACCACGCGCAGAAGAAGCCGGGCGTGTACCTGGACCTGGGCGTCCGCCACTGGCACGGCGGCGATGCGGAGTACCTGACCGAGGGTGACATCACCGTCGTCGGCGACCAGCCGGTGTTCTCGCCCTCGCGGAGCCGCACCGACATGACGAGCTACGAGGCGGGGGTGACGCTGACGTTCTAGTGTCCTGGGTCGGGAGCCGCTCTCCGATTCGCTTGGGTTCCCGCCGGGGATGGCCCATAATGCCCCGCGACCGCCCCTGACCGTGGGGCGCCGCGGGGCGTCGCGTCACCCCGGCCCGGCTTCATTACCCCTGCCCCGAGGGCGCCGCCCGCGCATGCTCCACGAGCTCTTCACCTACCTGACGACGCCCTGCCCGGCCCACGTGCGGCGCCTGCGCTACCTCTACGAGATCATCGCCATGCGCGCCCGGCACCGCCGGCATCGCGCCGCCTGGGCGCCGCACCTGGAGAGCACGCGCGCCTTCCTGCTGGCCGCGGCCGACCGCTGCGAAGGCCGCGGTGCGGTCGCCATCTACGGCGCGGGCCTGCTGCTGGACGTGCCGCTGTCCGAGCTGGCCGCGCGTTTCGGGCACGTGTACCTGCTCGACATCGTCTTCCTGCGCGAGGTCCGCCGGCTGGCCAGTCGCCACGCCAACGTGACGCTGGTCGAGCACGACGCGACGAACCTGGCGCAGGCGCTTGCCCGCGGCGGCGCCTGCCGCGGCGCGGCGCTGCCCGATCCACTGCCGGAGGCGCCGGCCTGCGTGCGCGACGCCGACCTCGTGGTCTCCCTCAACATCCTGTCGCAGCTTGCGGTCCTGCCGCGGGCGCGCGTGCTCAGGGAGCGTCCCGACGTGGACGACGACCAGCTCGACGCCTGGTGCGGCCGGATCGCCGGTGCGCACCTGGCGCTGCTGCGGTCGCTCGGGACCCGCATCTGCCTGGTGGCCGACCACGCCTACGCGAAGCGGGACCGGGCCGGCGCGATCGTCGAGACCGGCTCCACCATCTACGACCTGCCGCTGCCGGCACCCGACGCCGCCTGGGCCTGGCAGCTGGCGCCGCTTGGCGAGGGAGACCGCTCGCTGTCGACCGAGCTCGAGGTCGGCGCCTGGCACCTGCGCTGAGGCGCGCCGGCGGGTCGCGCCCCGTCGCCGCCGGGACGGCCGGCTCGCGCCTACTTCAGCAGCCCCCGCAGGAACTCCGTGCGGTCGACGTTGGCCACGTGCGTGAACCACTCGTCCTGGAACTTGTAGGCGAGGATGCCCAGCCAGATCCAGGCGAGCCGCGCACGGTAGATCGCCTGGGCGCGGTCCCAGCCGCGGAACCGGGCGATCGTCACGTAGACCAGGAACAACGGCTCCTCCAGGTTGGGGAACCAGAAGAGCATCATCTCGTCGTTCGTCGCGAAGAAGAGGGCCTGGCCGATGGTGCGCAGCGCGAACGTGGCGGTGATCTCGCGCCTGATCGGCCGTCGCCACGCCCAGATGAAGATGAACAGGTAGGCGGTCCAGTCGGCTGCCTTGTCCAGGTGCTGGTACAGCTCGAAGTCCAGGCCGGCGGGCATGAGCAGGTCGCCGTCGATCGAGTCGAGCAGCCAGTTCGCCCAGCCTGCCGCGAACGGGAAGCGCAGGTACGCGACCGGCAGCAGGAACTTGAGGGCCAGCAGCGGGACAATGACGAGGTAGTTCAATCGACGCTCCCCCTGGCGGCCCGAGGCGACTCGCGCGGGCCCGTCCATCGCCGTGGTTCCGGCCGCTCACCGCACCAGCCGGTCGAGCCGCTCCTTCTCGTACTCGTCGCTCTCCGCCGGGTAGCGCAGGTTGTCCTGACCGCGCTCCTTCGCCAGCGCCCAGACGTGGCTTTCGCCGGCCGGCAGGATCCGGGGCTCCAGCCCGTAGGCCGGGTCCGCCCATGCCGCCTCCGGCGACACGAACTCCCAGCCGCGCCCGCGGAACATCGCGATCACGTCGGGCAGGAAGGCCGCGTTGATGGCGTTGGCGTGCAGCAACAGGACGTGCGGCAGGCCGCGCCCGAGAACGGTCGTCGCCAGCGTGTCGTAGTAGCAGGCGCGGTCCCACAGGTGTTCCAGGTAGGCGGCACGCCAGGCGGCCGGATCGTCGTCCGGGTGCCCGCGGCGCCACTCCAGGTAGCGGGTGTTGTAGTACCAGTCGCTCGCGTCGATGCTCACGGCCCCTGCCCGGTAGCCGCGCTCGCGCAGCCACGCCCTCAGCCCGTCGCGCTTGTCGGCGGTGTCGCCTTCCTTCAGGTAGGGAAACCGCAGGCGCGGGGTCCAGCCGGGCAGTTCACGCAGCAGCGCCTCCGCCCTGTCGATGTCCGCGGTGAACGCGTCGAGCGTCATCGCCGCCGCGTTGAAGTTGCGGTGCGCGTAGGTGTGGTTGCCGATCGCATGGCCCGCGCGGCCCCAGTCGCCCGCCAGCAGCAGCCCCTCGGGGCTGTCGATGCGCCGGCCCGTCGGGAAGAGGATCGCGCGCACGTCGGCCCCCGCCAGGGCCTCCAGCAGCGCCTGGTTCCAGGCGGCGGCCTGCGGCTGCTCGCGCGGGTCGAAGCCGTCGTCGAACGACAGGGCCAGCTGACCGGCGCGCGCCGGCAGCGGCAGGAGGGGCAGCAGCGCGAAGGCCAGCGCTGCGGCAAGTCGGGCCACGGGAGGGGTCACTGGTTCTCCGTCAGCTGTGTGCGCGGTCGTGCCGTCGGGGCCCTCCGGGGCGGTTCGTGCGCCCGGCGCCAGCCCCCATGGTCTCACGCCCCGACCGCACCTGCAACCGCGCCGCGGACGGCCGCTTGCGCCCGGTCCCGGCGCGCGTATCGTGGAGCCCATGACCGGACCGCCGACACCCGACTTCTTCGACCGCGAGAAGGCCGCGTCCTATGACGAGCGCACCCGCCGTCTGGCCCCGCTCGCGGAGTGCCTCCATTTCCTGGTCCGGCTGGTCCTGGCCGAGTTGCCGGAGCGGGCCCGCATCCTCTGCGTCGGCTGCGGCACGGGGGCCGAGATCCTGGCCCTGGCCGCAGCTCGCCCCGGCTGGACCTTCACGGGCGTCGAGCCGTCCGGCGCGATGCTGGAGGTCTGTCGCGAACGCCTGGCCGCGGCCGGGATCCTCGACCGCTGCGCGCTGGTCCATGGCCACGCGCAGGATGTGCCGGTGGCGCCGCGGTTCGACGCGGCGCTCAGCCTCCTGGTCGCGCACTTCCTTGATGTCGCGGCACGGCGCGAGCTGCTGCGGCACATGGTCGACCGCCTGGAGAGCGGCGGCCGTCTCGTCACGGCCGAGATCAGCGGCGACCTGGCCGCCCCTGAGCTGCCACGCATGCTTGCGGACTGGGCGAAGGTCCAGGAGCTGATGGGCGCCACGCCCGAATCGCTGGCCGACCTGCCGCGGCAGCTGCGCGAGGTCCTGACCGTCCTGACCCACGACGGGACCGAGCAGCTCCTGCGCGAATGCGGGGTTCGCGAGCCGGTGCGGTTCTTCCAGGCCTTCCTGGTCGCGGGCTGGCACGGTCGCGTGGACTGATCCCGATCGCGCGAAACCCGCCCGGCGCCGGCAGCGGCCGGGCGCAACCTCCCTGTCACGCCCGGCCGCGCGCTCCCTACTTGGCGGGACCGCCCCGTCCACCCACCGCGGCGAACATGGCGCCCTGCGGGTCCAGGAAGGTGGCGATCCAGGCCCCGCCCGGCACCTCGTGCGGGCCCATGAGCAGCGTGCCGCCGCCGCCGGTGGCGCGCGCGATCGCATCGTCGACGTCCCTGACGCAGAAGTAGAACAGCCACATCGGCACCGGCATCTCGGGCGTCTTCGTCAGCATGCCGCCGCACGGCCCGCGACCGGTGGAGAAGATCCGGTAGCTGCCGGCCGGCCCCATGTCCATGACCTCCTGCTCGGTCCAGCCGAACAGGTCGGAGTACCACCGCCAGGCGGCATTCCCGTCGCCGGCGCTCAGCTCGTGCCAGCCGACATGGCCGGGCGACCACTCGGGCACCGGCTCGAACTCCTGCCCGGTGGTGCCGGCCATGACCTGGAACGCGGCGCCGTGCGGGTCGGCCACGACGGCGAAGCGCCCCACGCCCGGGATGTCCGTGGGCTCCTTGAGCACGCGGCCGCCGGCGGCGGCGATGCGGCGCGCGTCCTCGTCGACATCCGGCGAGGCGATGTAGCCCAGCCAGCAGGGCATCATGTCCGCGGGCGCCTCGCCGCCACAGCCCTCGGTCGCCATCGGGAACAGGCCGCCGACGTCGCGACCGCCCGCCGCCAGCAGCGTGTAATCGATGCCGGGCACACCTGCCGGGCGCGCTTCCCAGTCGAAGACCTTCTGGTAGAAGGCGCGCGCCGCGGCGGCGTCGGTGGTCATCAACTCGTACCAGATGAAGTGTCTATCGGAAGTGGACATGGTCCCTCTCTTCGGGTTGGTGGCTTGCGGGGGAATCGAGCAGCATCTCGAGGTAGCGGCGCAGGTGGACCAGGCAGTCGTCGGCCACCGAGGGCCCTCCCTTCGCCTTGGCCAGGACGAAGGCGCCCTGCAGGACGGCCTGCGTGAACAGGCCCAGGCTCGCGGCGCTCCAATCGGCGTCCGGCGCGTGGATGGCGCGCGCCGCCTCGAGATCGCGAGCGACGGCATCGGCGTGCGCGCTGAGGTGGCGGTCGCAGGCTTCGCGCAGCGCGGGGTGCGTGTCGTAGGTCTCCTGCACCAGGGTGCCGAGCAGGCAGGTGAACTCCGGCACGTCGCCGCGCAGGATGGAGCGGCGGAAGTCGACGTAGCCGAGCACGCGCTCGCGCGGGTCGCCCTGGCCCTGGTAGGGCGCCTGCCCGAACAGGGACGCCGCCCCGCCGGCGAAGTGGTCGGCGGCCGCGAGGGCCAGGTCCTCCTTGGACCGGAAATGATGGAAGAAGCTGCCCTTGGTCAGGCCGGCCTCGCGGCAGAGGTCGTCGATGGTGGCCGCCTCGTAGCCGCGCGTCCGGATCAGGCGGACGGCCGCGTCGAGGAAGCGCTGGCGGGAGGTCACAACGGGCATGACGGCGGCCTGTCGGGAAGTGGCCCTCATCATACCGACTGGTTGGTACGGTGTCAAGACCCCGGCGAGGCAAGTCGGCAACATGAATTCAAGCTATTGCTTGACAACAAAATAGCGCGTCGACAGCTATTCACGCACCCGCGGCCACAGGAGCGCCCGGAGCCCGGCCGTGTCGTCGGCACAGCCGATCGGTCCCCAGGCCTCCAGGTCCGCCCTCCCGTAGCAGCCATGGGTCACGCCCACGCCGGGCACCTCCGCCCGCTGCGCCATCTCCAGGTCGAAGGGCGTGTCTCCCACCATCACGGCCTGGTCGGGGACCAGGCCGTGCGCGTGCAGCGCCTGCCGCAGGGACTCGGGGTGCGGCTTGGTCGCATCGCCCACCTCGTCCGGCGTGACAATCGGCGCGAAGTACGCCTGCCAGCCGAAGAGCGCCGCCTGCCGGCGCAGGGGCTCGCCGCGCTTGCTGCTGGCGATGGCCATGCTCACGCCGGCCTCGTGAAGCTCGGCCAGCAGTTCGGGGATGCCAGGGAAGGGACGGATGAGGTGCTCGCTGCCCGGCCAGTCGAAAGAGCGGTAGGCGGGGTACACGTCGTCGTACGCCAGCCCCAGCGGACCGAAGGTGCGCTCGATGGCGGCGCGCACGGGCAGCCCGACGCTCTTCAGCCAGGCCTCGCGGACTTCGGGGCCCAGGCCCAGCAGGCGCACCGTGTGGTCGAGGCCGGCCGCGATCTGGGGCCCGCTGTCCACCAGCGTGCCGTCGAAATCCCAGACGATGAGCCTCGTCCTCATGCCCCGGCCAGCCACATCTGCGCCGTCCGTGGCGGCACGAACAGCCCGAAGCGATCGCCCGCCAGCTCCATCTGGTGGCCATGGATGAGGTCGCGATAGCGCCCGGGATTGCCCAGCCCCCAGGTCCCGAACTCCGCCCACTGGCCGAAGCCGGCCTTGTTGATCGCCACGATCCCCCGATCGCCGCGACGGAAGACCAGAAGCGTGTCGCTGTCCGCGAGGATCGCCATCGGCAGGCCGTGCACCTCGTTGTGGAAGCGAACCATCGCCGCCAGGTCCGCGCGCCTCCAGGCGTCGCGCCAGCGGCCCCGATCCGCCTCGTGCGGGGACTCGTCATGGTCGGAGTAGACGAGCGGAACTCCGCCGTCGCGGCCCAGGATGTAGGCGTGGGCCAGCTGCTCGTCCTGCGCGTCGAGCAGCCAGGCCCGGAAGACGTCGTTGTGGGGGATGTCGTGGTTGACGACGAACGTCACCGCGCGGTCCCAGGGCAGCGCGTTGCCGTCGCGTCCCGGATCCGCCAGCGAGCGCAGCGAGCCACCCGGCGCGAAGGCCTCGCGGATGGCCGTGAACAGCGGGAAGTCGTAGGCCGAGATCCACGTCTCGCGCAGGAAGGGCCCCAGGAACACGCGCTCGTCGTGGTCGCCGCCCGTCAGCACCTCGCCGAACCAGAACCGGTCGCGGACCTGGGGCCGGTCCGCCAGGTTGTCGATCATCCGCTCGGTGATGTGCTTGATGGCGTCCACGCGGAAGCCGTCGAAGCCCATCGCGAGCAGGGCGTCCACCATCCGGCGCTGCTGCTCCAGCACCCAGGCGGAGTCCCTGAGGTCCGGCAGGCCCGACAGGTTCTGCACCTGCACCGCGCCGCGATCGCCCCACTCGGCGCCCTCGATCTCGCCGGCGTGGTTGAAGTCGGCCGTGGTGAACAGCCCCTCCGACAGGTCGCCGTACAGGCGGTTCGCCTCGTAGAGCCCCGGCTGCCGCCGATAGCGCTCCAGCTCCGCGCGCCCGGGGAAGTCGAACCGGTCCTCACGCGACTCGTTGGCCATGTGGTTGAGCACCAGGTCGGCGTAGACCCGCAGCGGCTTCCGGTCGTCATGGCAGGCGGCGATGAGCGCCGCAAGATCCCCCTTGCCGCCGAGCCACGACAGCAGCACGCGGTAGTCCTTCGGCTGGTAGCGCTGCCACCACTCGCGCCCCTCGGGATCAGAGTACAGGGGCGGCGGGATCAGGATCGCCCCGAAGCCGGCCTGGCGGATGCCCTCGACGTGCTCGAGGATCTCCGCGTACCGCCAGTTGAACGCGTGCAGGATGACATCACGCATGCCGGGCCGCTCCCGGGGCCGGCGCTGGCATCACGAGCCAGAGCACGGCGTAGACCAGGATCCCGGGAAAGGCTGCGCTGCAGATCGACAGGATGACGTACGCCAGGCGGAACCTTCCCGGCGACCAGCCGAGCCTCTCGGCCAGGCCCCCGCAGACACCGGCGATCATCCGGTCGTGCGACCGGCAGACGGGCGCTCCCATGTCGGCCATCTCGACCTCCTTCGATTGCGGTTGGCGTCGACGCGCATCGTACCCGGCACGCGGGCCGGGCATTCGGCGCGCCCCACGCCTACCACACCCGCAGGCGGACGCCCAGCGCTTCCTTGACCTTCGCGATCAGCGTCGCCCGGTCGAACGGCTTCTCCAGGATGACGACGCCCTCGTCCAGCACCCCGTGGGGAGCCAGGATGTCCGCCGTGTAGCCGGACATGTACAGGTGGCGGAGGCCGGGACGGGATTCGCGCAGCCGCCGGGCCAGCTCGCGGCCGTTCATGCCCGGCATGATGACGTCCGTCAACAGCAGGTGGATGTCCCCCCGATACCCCGAGGCGATCCCGATGGCCTGCTCGGGCCCGCTCGCGCCCAGGACCGTGTAGCCGCTGCCCTCGAGCATGGCCACGGTCACGCCGAGCAGGACCGGCTCGTCCTCCACCACCAGGATGACGGCTTCGTCGACGTACACGGGCGGCGGCGGCTCCTCCGGCGGCCCGGCGTCCGGAAGGGCGTGGTGACGCGGCATGAAGATGGAGAACGTGGTCCCGCCGCCCACGGTGCTCGCCACGTCGATGAACCAGCGGTTCTGCTTGATGATGCCGTAGATCGTCGACAGCCCGAGACCCGTGCCCTGGCCGGTGGGCTTGGTGGTGAAGAACGGCTCGAACAGGTGCGCCAGGACCTCGCCGTCCATGCCGCATCCCGTGTCCGTCACCGAGACGCGCGCGTACTCGCCGGGCAGGGCGCCCTCGTGCGCCGCGCAGAAGCCGTCGCCCATGGTCTCGCCGGCGGTCTCGATGGTCACCGCGCCGGTGCCGGCGATGGCGTCCCGCGCGTTCACGCACAGGTTGGCCATGATCTGGTCCAGCTGGGCGGGATCCGCCAGCACCGGGCACACGCCCGGCGCGGGCCGCCACTCGAGCGCGACCTCCTCGCCGATCAGCCGGCGGAGCATGCCGGTCATTCCAGCGATGACCTCGTTGAGGTCGACCACCCTGCGCATCGCGGTCTGCTTGCGGGCGAAAGCCAGCAGCTGCCGGGTCAGCGCCGCCGAACGCTCGGCCGCCTTCGCCACTTCAAGAAGGTCACCGCGCAGCGGGCTGTCCTCCGGGACCGAGTCGAGCAGGATCCCGGTGCGGCCGACGATGACGCAGAGCATGTTGTTGAAGTCGTGCGCCACGCCTCCGGCCAGCCTGCCGACCGATTCCATCTTCTGCGATTGCACCAGCTCCGCCTGCAGCCTTTCGCGCTCGGCCTCGGCTTCCTTCCGCTCCGTGATATCCATGATGATGCCATGCCAGAGCGTGCCGCCATCGGCAGTGCGCTCCGGGAACGCTTCCGACCACCGCCAACGGAGCCCCTGCCGCGGCAGGATCACCCGGAACTCGCACTGGAAGATCCCGAGCGTGCGCGCGGACTCGATGATCCGGGCGCTCACGTCCTCGGTGTCGTCGGGGTGGAGGCGGCCGAAGACCGGCGAGGCGTCCAGGCGGACCTCCTCGGGGGTGACTTCGTAGATGTCGTTCATTCCGGGGCTCGCATAGGGGAACGCGGAGCGCCCGTCGGGATCGAGCCGATACTGGTAGATGACCCCGGGCACCAGGCGCGCCAGGTTCGTCAGGAGGTCGCGGCTGGCGGCCGCATCGTCCTCGGGCGCCTGCCGCCGGGTGATGTCGTGATCGCGGCCCGGGACGCCGCCGATGTCGGCGTCGGCGGGGCCGCGGCCACCAATCTGGTTCCCGTCATCCTGCGACATGCGCGACCTCGCTTGGCGTTGCCGGTCAGCTGCCGATCCGGGGTGCGCGAATCTACACGTCCGCCCCAGCCATCCGCAATCGATACCTACGCGCCGCGGCTCCGGCCGTCGCCGCCCGCGGCGACGGCGCGCGCCGCCCGGATGATCGCCGCGGCGCTCCGCTCGACGTCGTCGTCGGTGGTTGCCCAGGAACAGACGCTGATGCGCATCGCGGTGCGGCCCTGCCAGACGGTGGCGCCGCACCAGCAGGTACCGTCGCGCTGCACGGCATCGACGACGCGCAACGTGGTCTCCGGGCCGCCGAACGTCACCAGGACCTGGTTCAGGCACACGTCGTTGACGATGCCGAAGCCGGCCGCCGCGAGCGCTTCCGCGAAACGACGCGCCTGCCGGCAATTGCGCTCCACCAGCCCGGCGACACCGTCACGGCCGAGCGAGCGCAGCGCGGCCCAGACCTCGACGCCGCGGGCCCGGCGGGACAGTTCGGGCGTGAAGTCCGCCGGGTTGCGCTCGGCTCCGGCGGTCGGCAGGTACTCGGCCGTGACCGCCATCGCGGCCGGCAGCGCGCCCGGCTCACGCACGAAGGCGACGCCGCAGTCGTAGGGCACGTTGAGCCACTTGTGCGCATCGGTCGCCCACGAGTCGGCCAGCTCCAGGCCCGCGGCCAGCTGTTCGTACGCGGGCACGGCACGCGCCCACAGCCCGAAGGCGCCATCGACGTGGACCCAGGCACCGGCATCGCGTGCCGCCGGGCAGACGGCATCGAAGGGATCGAAGGCGCTGGTATTCACGTTGCCCGCCTGCAGGCAGATGATCGTCGGGCCGGCCAGGCGCGGCAGCGCCTCCGCGCGCAGCCGCCCGGCGCCGTCGACGGGGACGCGGGTCAGCCGTGTCCGCCCCAGGCCGAGCAGGCCGAGCGACTTCAGCAGGGTCGGGTGCGCCTCCTCGCCCACCACCACGGTGATGGGCGGCGCGCCGAACAGGCCGTCGGCCTCGACGTTCCAGCCGGCGCGGGCCAGCACCACATGGCGCGCGGCGGCCAATGCCGTCAGGTTCGCGACCGTGGCGCCGGTGACGAAGGCGCCCTCGGTCGGGGCCGGCAACCCCAGCAGGTCCTTCAGCCAGCCCAGCGCCACGTCCTCCAGCCTTGCCACGCCCGGCGTCACGCGCGCCATCGCCGCGTTCTGGTCCCACGCCGCGGCGAGCCAGTTCGCGGCCAGCGTCGCCGGCAGCGCGCCGCCGATCACGAAGCCGAAGAAGCGGCGGCCCGCCATGCCCATCGTGGCCGGCGAGACGATGTCGTCGAGCAGGGCGAGCACTTCGGCCGGATCGCACGGCCCGGGCGGCCGCGGCTCGTCGAGCCGCGCCAGCGCCGCCACCGCCTCCGGCGTCGGCGCGACATCGCGTGCGTCGAGGGTGGCCAGGTAGCGGATGGCGCGTCGTGCCGCATCGCTCAGCAGCTCGTCCGGGCCTTGTGCGCGGCTCATCGCGGCTCCGTCTTCGTCGGGAGACACCGGGCGCCGGGCGCCCTGCAGTCGGGCTGCACCTCCGTGAGGTCGCAATCTACGCCGCGTGGACGCCGGATTGCAATGCGTCGCAAGGCGCGCGGGGATGGAAACTTCCATTGAGTCTGAATGTGCGTTTTCGCGCCTGGGCACGGGGAGGCTGCGGAAGCGATCGTCATCGACTAGCGTTTGGGATGCCTCTGAACCCACCAACCGGAGAAGAGGAGGAGAACATGAAGAAGATCGTGCTGCCCATCCTGGCGGCGATCGCCGTCGTGTCGCTGGGCGTGGCCGTGTCGTTCAACCAGAAGCTGGCGCAGAGCCGCGCCGACTACGCCACCCTGCAGGCCGAGGAGCAGGCCACGAATGCCCGCTACAGCGCCGCGATCGAGGAGGTGGCCTCCATCCAGCAGAGCCTGAGCGAGATCGACCTGGGCGAGCAGGGAACGCAGGCCCTGCAGTCGGAACTGGCGCAGGAGACGAGCCTGACCGAGGACCGCGGCGAGCAGACGATGGCCCGCATCGCGGAGATCAAGGCCGGCGTCGAGCGCGCCAACGCGCGCATCCGCGAGCTGGACGAGCAGGTGAAGGCGGGCGACATCAAGGTCGCCGGCATGGAGAAGCTGATCGCGGGCCTGCGCCGCAGCGTGGCCGAGAAGGAGGAGCAGATCACGCAACTCGTGGCCCGGGTCGACGAGCTGCAGACGCAGGTCGTCGGCCTCGAGACCGAGGTCGCCTTCATGGACGTGGAGCTCCAGCAGAAATCCGCCAGCCTCGAGGAGTCGCGGCGCGAGCTCGGGACCGTGTACTACGTCGTGGGCACCAAGAAGGAGCTCTCGAACGCCGGCATCATCGAGTCGAAGGGCGGCATCCTCGGCATCGGCAAGACGGTGAAGCCGACCGGCAACTTCGACGACCGGCAGTTCACGGCGCTGGATACGGACTTCGCCTCGGTCATTCCCGTCGCGGCCGAGGAAGCCCAGGTCGTCAGCGCGCAGCCTGTGGACAGCTATGCGCTGGCCGACAACGGGGACGGCATCGAGCTGCGGATCCTGGATCCGGAGGCGTTCCGCGCGGTCAAGCACGTGATCATCGTCAAGAACTAGCGGTGGCCGGCTGGCGCGCCGCGGCGCGCCGGAGCGGGGGGGGGGGGGGGGGCCCGCCGCCCGCGCGCGGCCGCGGGGGCCGCCCCCCCCCCCCCCCGGCGCCCCCGGCGCGCCCCCCGGCGCGCCGG
>JAYRFB010000058.1:0-7381 GCA_041908585.1 Candidatus Krumholzibacteriia bacterium | reverse complement strand
GGTGCCGCAACTGGGCGATCTCCGCCAGCGCGCCTGCGGGCAGCAGCTCGGTCTCCTCCAGCAGGTGCAGCACGCGTCGCGTGCCGCGCAGGGCCTGCGGCCCGCCGCGGGCAATGCTCGCCATCAGTTCGTGCGTCGCGGCAGCCAGCTCCTCGGCAGCCTCGGCGCGGCAGAAGAAGCCGGCCGCCAGCGCGCGCTGCGCCGTCACCGCCTCCCCCGTCAGCAGCATCTCGCGCGCCAGAGCCGGGCCGAAGGCGCGCAGCAGCCGGCGCAGGCCCGTGTGGCTGTAGACCAGGCCCAGGCGCACGGGCGGCAGGCCCACGCGCGCGTGGTCGGCGGCCAGGCGCAGGTCGCAGCACGCCAGGAGCTCGACGGCCCCGCCCCAGGCATCGCCCTGCACCTCGGCCACCACCGGCAGCGGATAGGCGACCAGGCGCGCCATCACCTGCTCGAAGGGATGCGCCGCGCGCACGGCGGGATCGGGATCGAAGATCTCGGCGGGAATGTCCGCGATGTCGTAGCCGGTCGAGAAATGCCGGCCGCTCGCGCGCAGCAGCAGCAGCGGCGCGCCGCCGGGCGCGGCGGCCAGCGCGTCCAGGGCGTCGCGCAGCGCCTCCAGCAGCGGCACGTCCAGGACGTTGCGCGGCGGGCGGTCCAGGCGGAGCTCGGCCCAGGGGCCGGACTGGCGGATCTCGACGGACATGGAGGCGCCTTTCGCGGGTTCGGGGTCGCGCCACATGATAGGGCAGCCCGCTGCGCGATCAAGCCCGCTGCGCGGCGTCCGCGACCGCGCGGGAAGGCGCACCGGCGTCCAGGCCGGCTGCGCGCAGGTGCCTGGCGTCGTCCTGGTCGCCGCCGAAGGCGACGCCGATCTCCCGCAGCAGGCCGAACGGCGGCACGCCGCCGGCCAGGATGAACACCTCGTCGTTGGGCAGGACGATCGGCCCGGTCGGCCCCTCGAGGACGACGCGCTCGGCCTGGATGGCCTTCACGTTGGTGTTGCCGCGGAAATCGAGGCGGCCCGCCGCAACCAGCGCGGCGAACCGCTCGGCGTTGCGCTGCTTGATCCGCATCAGCTCCGGCTTGCGGTACGACAGCGTCACCTCGCAGTCGGGCTGGTGCGCCAGGCCCATCGCCGCCTCCACCGCCGAATCGCCGCCGCCCACCACCAGCACCCGCCGACCCTTGTAGGCTTCGGCGTCGATGAGCTTGTAGGCGACCTTGGCCAGGTCCTCGCCGGGAACGTTCAGCCGCCGCGGCGAGCCGCGACGCCCGAGCGCCAGGACCACGTGGCGCGCGCGCCAGCTGCCGGCCGTCGTCTCGACCGTGAAATCGCCGCGGCGGCCCCTGACGCCGGTCACGCGCGGCCCGATCCGGATATCCAGGCCGCTCTCGCGGTGCAGCTGCTCCCAGATCTCGAGAAGTTCTTCCTTGATGTACTCGTGCTTTGGCAGCCGGCCGATCCCGGGGATCTCCACCGGCTGCACCATGACCAGCTTGCGCCGCGGGTACTGCAGGATGGTGCCGCCGGCGCCCTGCTGGTCCAGGATGACGCAGCTGAGACCCTTTTCCACGGCAACGAGGCCGGCGCTCATGCCGGCCGGCCCGGCACCGACGACGACCACATCGACGATCTCCGACGGTCCCTCCAGACGGGGCCCCCGCGTATTCGCGATGGCCTCCATCACCGCGCGTCCCTGGGCGACGGCGTTGTTGATCAGCGCGTAGCCGCTCAGCTCGCCGGCGATCCACACGCCGGGCACCGTCGTCTCGCCCTGCGGCGTCAGCACCGGGATGTCGTCGCGCTTGGTGATGTCGCCCAGGCCGATGCGGATGGCGCCCACCGGGCAGGCCTCGGCGCACCTGCCGTGGCCGATACAGCGCGCGCCGTTGATGACCACGGCGCGACCCATGACGATGCCCAGCACGTCGTGCTCGGGACAGGCCGTGACGCAGGTGCCGCACCCGATGCAGGCGCCGGCGTCGATCAGCGGGTACTGGCCCACCGGGCGGTCCATGCCCAGCTCCCGGTTCTGGCGCAGGCGCACGGCATCCGCGCCCCGGCGGTGGCGGAACTGCCGCGTGTACACCAGCACGCAGAGCCCCGCGAGACCGAGCATGACCAGCCAGATGAGGAGCGATTCCATCGAACCCTGCTTCACGTCAGTGGCGGCTGGCCGCCGGTGGTCACGTCTCCCGTGTGTCTAGAACCGGCGTCCCAGCTCCAGGAACAGGCGCCGACCCGTGATGTCGTCGCCCCAGTCGCCCCGGTACGATGCCGCCAGGTCCCAGCCCGCTCCCAGTTCTCGTGAGAGGCCGAGTTCGGCCCAGGTGTTGTCGCGTGTCGAGTCGGCCAGCTTGCCCGTGTACGAGAACTGCCCGAACTCGAGGCTCCACCGCGCGCCGCCGGCCCGGCGCGTCGCTCGCAGGCTCGGCGACCAGCCGGACAGCCACGGACCATCGAAGCCGCGCGCCGAGAGCGTGACCTCGGCCACTCGCAGCATCCGGGCCGGCACGCGCGCGAAGACCTGCCAGCTGGTGACATCGTCACCCGTGCGCTGTTCGTGGCGCAGGCCGCCCGAAAAGTCCAGGCTCAGGCCGCCGGTGCCGCGCCACGCGGCGCCGGCGCGCCAGCCGTTGCGGCCGGCGTCGGTGAACAGGCTGTCCGGCAGCGAGCGCGTCTCCCAGGTGCGGACCGGCTCGCGTCCGTCATAGCCGAGGGTCAGCGCCAGCGACCTGGTCGCCTGCCAGCGGCCGGTCAGCGCCGTGCTGGTCAGTGCCGTGCTCCGGCCGGACTCCTCCTTGCGCCAGCCGCGGTACACGTCGATCTCGGCCGCCTGCAGCAGGCTCAGGCGACTGCCGTCGCGCCAACTGGTCACCAGCGAGAGGTACTCGCGGCTGATCTCTCCGTCGCGGTAGCGCCCGACCATGGCCAGGGTCACGTCCAGGTAGCGCCCGTCGGCCCCGGCGCGATCATACTCCAGGACGGCCCCGGCCAGGTGGTCGTCGGTGCTGAAACCGAGGTCACCCCAGGCAGGCGCGAAGCCGGCGAAGGCACCCAGGCTGGTACGCGCGCCCAGACGTCGCGTCACCGCCAGGCCGTCGAAGGGCCCGGCCGCCGCCGTGCGCCGCCCCCCGACCCGGCCGAAGGCCAGCTGCCAGCCCAGTTCGCGGCCCTCGCGCACGAAGGCCGCCTCGAGCACGCGGTTGCGCCATTCCGAGGCCGGCGTCGATTCCCCGAAACCGGCACGTGTGATGCGACGCAGATTGCCGCGGCCGTGGAACTCGAAGCCGTGCCCGAGATCGCGCGCGCGCACCCGGAACGGCAGGCTGAACAGGTCGGTCGACAGGTCGCGGTCGGTCGTCTCGGTCGTGTGGTCCCACTGGAGCGCCAGCCACCCGCTGAAGCGCTCTGCCGCGCGTGCGCGCTGCCGGGGCGCCTCCTTCGTCTCGCGCACTCGGGAAACCAGGGTGTCGGGCGCGGCGGGCGCCGCCGCCGCCAACGGCTCGAACAGGGCCCGGTCGCCGGTGTTGATCGTCGCGGCATTGCTGACGATGCGGCACGAGGCCGAGTTCTCGGCCACGTACGCCACCTCGAGTTCGGCCACGGCCTTGCCGCCGCGCACGATGCGCACCTTCATCCCGACATCCAGCCCCGCGGCGCTGCCGGCGTCGAGATACACGTTCTCGGCCGACAGGAAGCGGACGTGGCACTCGGACTCGGCGGCACCTGCGGGCAGCGCCAGCGCCAGCACCAGCATCGCGGCCAGCGGCGCCAACCCGCGAAACAGGCGAGATCCCTGGACTCTCATCAGTCGCGCCCGTCCGGATGGCACGTGTAGCACGCCGCGCTCACCCATTGATAGTCCCGCCTGCCCTCGTGGTCGCGCGCCATGTCCGCCTCGTTGTGCTCATGGCACAGGATGCACTCGAAGTGCGCGTAGTTGCTCGGCGTCACGTGGCATTGGGCGCAGTCGAGGTTGCGGTGGGCGCCCGACTCGATCGGGAACAGCGGCTCGTGGTCCCAGGTCGCCGGGGTCCAGGCCGTGGTCCCGTGGCAGGTTGCGCAGGTCGTCGGGAACGACGCCGCGCCGTGGTTGGGGTCACTCGTCTGGGCATAGTCCGCCTGGTGGCACGCGTAGCAGTCCGTTTGCGTGCCGGTGTAGCCCGCGGCGTGGCATTGCGCGCAGGTCGCGTTGCGGTGCGCCCCGGTCAGCGGGAACTGGGTCGTATCGTGATCGAACTGTGCCGGTTCCCAGGCCGTGGTCGAATGACACTGCGCGCACGTCGTCGGATAGCCCTGTGCGACGTGATTCGGGTCCGTGGCGCCGGTGTAGTCGGCCTGGTGGCACGCGTAGCAGTCCATCGGCGTGCCGGTGTAGCCCGTGGCGTGGCATTGCGCGCAGGTCGCGTTGCGGTGCGCCCCCGTCAGGGCGAACGAGGTCGTGTTGTGGTCGAACTGCGCCGGCGACCAGGCCGTGGTCGAATGGCAGACCACACACGTGGTGGGGATGTTAGCCGTGGCGTGGTTCGGCGCCGTCGTGGCGGCATAGTCCGACTGGTGGCAGGCGTTGCAATCGGTCGGCGTGCCCGTGTAACCCGCCGAGTGGCATTCGAGGCACGACTGTGCCAGGTGGGCGCCCGTCAGCGGGAAGTTCGTTCGCGCGTGGTCGAAGTTCGAATCCGACCACACGGTCACGGCGTGGCAGGTCGCGCAATCGGTCGGGAAGCCGCCGGCCACGTGGTTCGGGTCGGCGGCGCCCTCGTAGTCGGGCCGGTGGCAGGCGTAGCAGTCGGTCGGCGTGGCCACGTAGCCGGCGGTGTGGCACGACGCGCAATCGACGTTGCGATGTCCACCGCTGAGCGCGTAGCTGGCCGGCGGTTGCGCATGGTCGTAGCTCGACGGCCGCCAGGCCGCGGTGCCGTGGCAGGCCACGCAGTCGGTGCCGAGGCCGGCCGTCGCGTGGGCCGGGTTGGTCGAGCCGTCGTAGTCGGCCTGGTGGCAGGCCAGGCAGTCGGTGGGAGTGCCCGCGAACGTCTCGCCGTGGCAGGAGGCGCAGGCGGCCGTCGCATGGGCCCCGGTCAATGGGAAGCGCAACGAATGGATGAAGTCGCCGCTGCCCCACGAAGCCGAGAACACGCCGTGGCAGCGGTCGCAGGCGGTGTCGAAGCCGGCCAGGCGATGATCGGGGTTGCGCGTCGCCTCAAAGGCCGCCTGGTGGCAGGCGTAGCAGTCGGCGGGCGTCCCGAGGTACTCTCCGCGCTGGGCGCCGGCATGGCAGGCGTCGCAGTCGACCTTCGCGTGGGCCCCGACCAGGGGTAGCCTCGTCGTGTCGTGATCCCTCTGGGCGCGCGTGCGCTCGACCCAGCCGTCCGGGGAGTGGCACTGCTCGCAGGCCGGCCCCAACCGCCCCTTGTGGGCGTCGAGATGGCAGTCCGCACATCGCGTGCCGATGTGCGAGAACTGCGGCTGCTTGTGGCAGTCCCTGCAGGCGACCAGGGCGTGATGTCCTTCCAGCACGAATCCCGTCGAGGAGTGGTCGAAGGCGGCGGTCTTGGCGTTGACTGCCCCATCCTGCTCGCCGTGGCACAGGCGGCAGTCGAGCTTCATGTCGCCGTGCGGGTTGGTCGCCGTGGGCGCGGGCACCTCGGAGGACATCGAGGCGGACGCCGTCACGACCGCGAGCAGCGCCAGAAAGCGGGTGGACGCGCCCATGCGCGCCAGGCGGATCGTGTGCCTGTTCATGACTGCCCTTTCTCGGAAGCCGGCGGGTTCACGTGGCAGGCCTTGCATTCGACCGGCAGCCCCTTGTAGTGGAGCAGGCGCGGCTGTTCGGAGCTGATCGGCAGATGGCACTTCCCGCAGGCGACCTTCTCGTGGCCGCCGCGCAGCGGGAAGCGGCTGTCCTTCTCGTGATCGAACTTCTCCGCGAGCCAGTCGGTGGTCACGTGGCAGCGGGCGCAGTCGACCGACTTCGTGCCCGGCGCCGGCTTGTCGGCGAACTGGTCGCGGTGCACGTCCTGGTGGCAGGCGCCGCAGTGCTTCCCGGCCACCTTGAACGGCAGGGTGCGCGGCTTTCCCTTGGCGCCCACGACGGGCTTGTGGCAGGCGGTGCAAGCGACCTTCACGTGCCGTCCCTCGAGCTTGAACTCGGCGCGGTTGTGGTCGAACGCGACCTGCCGCCAGGTGGTCTCGTTGTGGCAGGCCTGGCAGGCGCCCGCGGCGGGGTCGGCGGCGAAGCGGTCACCCTGGCCGTCGTGGGGATCGTGGTGGCAATCGACGCATCGCGCCGCCACGGGCTTGAGCTCGGCGGCCCGCGCGTACGGAGCGCCGCGCCCGGACGCCTCCTTGAGCGGCTGATGGCACAGCAGGCAGGGCACGGCCTGGTGCGCGCCGCGCAGCGGGTAGGCCGACCTGGCGTGCTTCTCCAGCCCGTACCGCGCCGGCGTGAAGCCGTCGACGGTGTGGCATGACTCGCACGCGAGCCACTCCGGGCGCTTGCTGGCGGCAGCTTCGTGCGCATCGCGATGGCAGTCCCTGCAGGCCGCGAACGCCGGCTTCTGCTTCCCGCCGCCGTGGCACGACTCGCAGGCCAGCTTCGCATGACGGCCCAGCAGCGGATACTTCGTGCGGCTGTGGTCGAAGCCCGCCCCGGAGATCGTCTTCCAGCCTTCGGTGACGTGGCACTTCGCGCAGTCGGGGCCCAATTGGCCGACGTGCGGGTCCTTGTGGCAGTCGGTGCAGGCGGCGTGGGCCACCGGCGCGAACCTTGCCGACGGCGGCGTCGCGCCGTCCTCTGCGCGCGCCGGCAGCGGAGGATGGCACTTGGCGCAGTCGGCCTTCAGGTGCCTCCCGGTCAGGGGGAACGCCGACTTCGCGTGGTCGAAGCCCGCTGCGGGCTTCCAGGCTCCCGTCGAATGGCATTCGGTGCAGGCCCGCACCACGTCGCCCGTCTTGAGCTGCCCGCGGTGATGGTCACCGTGGCACTCCAGGCAGGTGTTCGGCAGTCCCAGGAAGGTGCGGTCCGGGTCCTTCCGCTTCGCGCGCAGGCCCAGCTCGTCCTTCACGTGCGCCGCCTGATGGCACTTGCGGCAGTCCAGCTTCGCGTGCGCCCCGGTCAGCTCCCAGCCGGCCAGCCGGTGGTCGAAGCTCCCCTGTCCGCCTTGCCAGTGGACGAGCTCGTGGTCGGCGCCATGGTGTTCGGTGTGGCAGTCGGCGCAGCGCGCGTATTCGCCGCGGCTGTGCAGCCCGCGCCCGTCGGTGCGCTGTGCGGCGATCTCCTGGTGGCAGCCGAGGCACCGCTCCTGGACCTCGCGGTTGCCCAGCTCATGGCATTCGCTGCACTTCCTGAGGCCCTCGAGATGGCCGTGCGCGCGGGTG
>JAYRFB010000057.1:0-3682 GCA_041908585.1 Candidatus Krumholzibacteriia bacterium | reverse complement strand
CGCCGGCAGCTCACCGGCGGCCCGCTGGACTACGTGACGATGGACTTCCTGGCCGAGATCACGATGTCCATCCTGCGCAAGCAGCAGCTGAAGGACCCGCGGCTTGGCTACGCGCGCGACTTCGTGACGCAGCTGGAGACCTGCCTGCCGATCATCGCCGAGACGGGCGTCAAGGTGATCACGAATGCGGGCGGGATCAACCCCATCGGGCTGGGCCGGCGCATACAGGCGATGGTCCGCGAGCGCGGGCTGTCGCTGAAGGTCGGCGTGGTCCAGGGTGACGACATCGCCGGTCGCCTGGTGGAGCTGGGCGCCGCCGGCGAGTCGTTCGTGAACATGGAGACGGGCGCGCCGTTCGCGCCCGTCCGGGACCGCGTCATCGCCGCCAACGTCTACCTGGGCGCCGAGCCGGTCGTCGCCGCGCTGGCCGCCGGCTGCGACATCGTCGTGACCGGGCGCGTCACCGACACGGGCATCACGCTGGCGCCCATGATCCACGAGTTCGGCTGGGCCATGGACGACTGGGACCGACTGGCCGCGGGCATCGTCGCCGGGCACATCATCGAGTGCGGCGCGCAGGCCTCCGGCGGCAACCTGACAGACTGGCGCGAGGTGCGCAGCTTCCGCGACATCGGCTACCCCATCATCGAGATGTCCGCCGACGGCAACTTCGTCGTCACGAAGCACAAGCGCACCGGCGGCATGGTCAGCGGGAAGACCGTCAAGGAGCAGCTCGTCTACGAGATGGGCGATCCCGGGCAGTACATCTCGCCCGACGGCGTGGCCTTCTTCGACACGATCGAGGTGCGCGACCTTGGTCGCGACCGCGTGGCGGTCACGGGCGTCCGCGGCGGCCCGGCGCCCGAGCGCTTCAAGGTCTCGATGGCGTACGAGGACGGCTGGAAGGCGGAAGGCGAGGTGCTGCTGAGCGGTCCCGACGTGCGCGCCAAGGCGAAGGTCGTCACCGATGTCTTCTGGCGGAAGGCGGGCCACCGCTTCGCGAAGACCCACACGGCGCTGGTCGGGGCCGGCGGCATCTGGCCGCCGCAGCTGGCCGGCGGCGAGCCGGACGGCATCTACCTGCGCTTCGGGGCCTGCGATCCGGATCCGGCCAAGCTGGAGGACTTCGCCAAGACGCTGCCGGCGCTGATCCTGGCCGGACCGTCGGGAATGGCCGTCTCCACGCGCGGTCGACCGCGCCCGCAGCAGGTCGTGGCCTACTGGCCGGCGCTGCTGCGGCGTGACCGCGTCGAGGCGGAGGTCATCGCGCTGGGCTGCGACGGCATGGAGGAGAGCCGGCGCATCGCCTTCCCGGTGCGCGGCGAGGGCGGCGAGCCGGCGCGCAGCGGCATCCGCCCGCGCGCGCTGCCACGGACGCCGCCGAAGGGCGCCCCGCGCACGGTGACGCTCGGGCGGCTGGCCTACGCGCGCAGCGGCGACAAGGGCGACACCTCGAACATCGGCGTGCTCGCGCGCTCGCCGCGGATCTACGAGTGGCTCGCAGGCTACCTCACCGCCGCGCGGGTGAAACGGTTCTTCGGCCCGATGGTCAAGGGCCCGGTCACGCGGTACCGGCTGGACAACCTGGAGGGCTTCAACTTCCTCCTCGAGGGCGCCCTGGGCGGCGGCGGCACGACAAGCCTGCTCGTCGACCCGCAGGGCAAGACGCTCAGCCAGGCGCTGCTGCAGATGGAAGTCGCCGTGCCGTCGTCGCTGCTGCGCGGGCTGGACTGAGGGGCGGGATGTCGCCGCAGCCGTGGCTCTTCCTGGTCGCGATCTTCGCCCTGGCCGGGTTTGCCATCTGGGCCTGGCTGCAGGACCAGAAGCGCCAGGAGGCGATCCGCGCCTGGGCGTTCGGGCGCGGCTGGCGCGTTTGGCCAGGGGGCGAGGGCGGTCCCGTGTACGAGCACCCGGCACTGTCGCTGATGCAGCGCGGTCGCTCGCGAGCCTGCGACTGCCTGGTGCGGGGCGAGCTGGATGGCCAGCCGCTGGCGCTGTTCGACTACCGCTTCGTGACCGGCCACGGCAAGAACCGCACGACGCACCGTTACGCGATGGCCATCGTCGACCTGCCGTTCCCGGTGCGCCCGCTGCGCATCCGGCCTGAGCATGCGCTGGATCGCGTGGGGGAGTTCCTGGGCGCGGACGACATCGATTTCGAGTCGGCCGAGTTCAGCGCGCGCTTCCACGTCTCGGCCGACGACCGCAAATGGGCCTACGACGTCATCGACACGCGCATGATGGAATTCCTGCTGGGGGCCCCGTCGGGCTTCGCGATCGAGCTGGGGAGCCACGAGATCGCCGTCTACCGGCGCGGCCATGCCTCGGTGCCGCATTACGAGCGGGCGTTGGCGCTGCTGACGGGAGTGCGCGAGCGCATCCCCGGCTTCGTCATACGCCAGCAGAAGGGCGAGTCGCCATGAGCGCCTGGGTCTTCCTGATCCCGCCGGCCCTGCTGGTCGGCTGGTTCATCCTGACGTACAACGGGCTGGTGCGGCTGCGCCAGCAGGTGGACGAGTCGTGGTCGGGCATCGATACCGAGTTGCGCCGCCGCTACGACCTGATCCCGAGCCTGGTCGACGTGGTCAAGGGGTATGCGACCCACGAGAGCCGCGTCCTGGAGGCCGTGGTCCTGGCGCGCGACCGGGCCGCGTCGTCCGGCGGCACGCCCGGCGAGCAGGCGCTGCAGGAGCGCGAGCTCACCGCCAGCGTCGATCGCCTGCTGGCGGTGGCCGAGGCCTATCCCGACCTCAAGGCCAGCGCCCACTTCCTGCAGCTCCAGCATGAGCTGGCGAACACCGAGGACCGCATCCAGGCCGCCAGGCGGTTCTTCAACGCCAACGTGCGCGAGCTCAACACCCGTGTGGCGGTCTTCCCGAGCAACCTCGTGGCCTCCGGGGCCGGATTCCGGGCCGTCGAGTTCTTCGAGGTGGAGAAGGCGGCCGTCCGGAGCGCCGTGGACGTCTCGTTCGTTGACTAAAGAAATTACTCATATATCGCAATCTACGGCCGATCCTTACGACCACTCGTGTGGCGGGAACAGGGCCCGGCGGTCGCCGGCGCCCCGTGGCGACGCTTCCCTTGAGGCCGCCGCGCACGGACAAGGATAGTGGGCCGTGGGCACGTTGATCGACAACACGTCGAGGGTTGCCGAACTGGAGGCGCTCCTGGAAGCGGAGCGGACCGCCCGCGGCGATGCCGAGGCCCAGTTCCAGCTGGCCCTGGCGGTCAAGCAGCGGTTCCTGGCGAACATGAGCCATGAGCTGCGCACGCCGCTGAACGGGCTGGTCGGGGCCTCGGACCTGGCCCGGCAGCTGGAGCTGTCGACCGAAGCGCGCCGTTACGTCGACATCATCCACGACTCGGCGCTGGCGCTGGTGGACGTCGTCGAGGGCATCCTCGATGCGGCGCTTCTGGAGGTCGGCCGGCTGGAGCTGAAGCCGGCGCCGTTCGACGCGCGGGCCGCGCTGGCCGCGACCATCGCGCAGTACGCGCCGGCGGCCGCCGGCAAGGGCCTTGCGCTGGAACAGGCCGGTGCCGACGGGCCGCCGCTGCCGGTCGAGGGCGACCGGCGCCGGTTCCGGCAGGTCGTCGGCCACCTGGTCGGCAACGCGGTCAAGTTCACGGAGGCCGGCTCGATCGGTGTCACGCTCCAGGCGCGCAGCCGGGACGACGGGATCTG
>JAYRFB010000056.1:0-31652 GCA_041908585.1 Candidatus Krumholzibacteriia bacterium | reverse complement strand
TGAAGCCGGACCAGTACGAGTTCCAGATGCTGCTGGGCGTGCGCGAGGGCGTGCGCCGGCGCCTGCTCGCCGAGGGCCACCACCTGCGGGTGTACGTGCCGTTCGGCGAAGACTGGTACGGCTACGCCACGCGGCGCCTCAAGGAGAACCCCGAGATGGCCGGCATGATCGCCAAGGCCGTGCTGCTGGGGCGCTGAGCGCACGACATTCCCGCGCGCGGCCGCGCTGCGCGGCGGCCAGCGCGGCCAGCACTGCCCCAACTCAAGCCTGCCGCGCGACAGCACGCGCCGTCCGTCCGTCGCCGTGACCAGCACCACGCAGAGGCGACCGCACCGTTGCACCGGTGACAGCGAGGTCCGTCGTGCCTACACTGGCGCGGCTGCGGGTGGTGGTCGAGGTACCTGTCCGGGACGCGGGGGGCTGCTGCATGGCGATGACGACGGGACGCAGGCCGGGCTGGCGCGTGATCGCGCCGGGCGTGGTGGCCGTGCTGGCGGTGGCGGCGATGGCAGGGCGTGCGCTGGTTCCGCCCTCTGTCGCGGTTGTCCGCGCCGGGACCGGCCCGCTGGCGCAGATGGTCGTGGCCAACGGGCGCGTGAACGTGCCGGTGCGGGCGCAGGCCGGGGCGCCGGCGGGCGGCGTGCTGGCGCGCGTCCTCGTGGACCAGGGCGACACGGTGCGCACCGGGCAACTGCTGGCCGAGCTGGCGGCGGAGGAGGCGGCTGCCGGCGTGGCGCGCGCAGCGGCTCGCCTGCAGCAGGTTCGGGAGCTGGACCTCCCGGCATCGCGCGAGGACCTGCGGCAGTCCGAGGTGGCGCTGCGCCAGGCCGAGCGGCGGCTGCGCCGCGCGACCGAGCTGGGCGCCGGCGACGGCGTATCCGAACAGGAGCTGGAGGACGCGCAGGACGAGCGCGACCTGGCCCTGAGCCGTCGCGACGCTGCCGCCGCGCGCGTGCGCGGCAACAGCCCGGGTGGAGGCAACGAGCGGCTGGCCGCCGCCGACCTGGATGCCGCGCGGGCGAGGCTGGAGCAGGCGCGGGTGACCGCGCCGGGAGACGGCATCGTGCTGCGGCGGCTGGCGCAGCCGGGCGACGTGGTCGCTGCCGGCGCCGGCCTGCTGGACATCGCCCCGCTGGGGCCCACGTGGCTGGTGGTGCAGCCGGACGAGAAGAATCTCGCCTACCTGCGGGCGGGACAGCTGGCCCAGGTCTCGGCCGACGCGTTCCCGGACAGCGTATTCGCCGCGCGCGTCGTGCGCGTGGCGCCGGCGGTCGATCCCGCGCGCGGCACCATCGACGTGGACCTGGTGGTCGATCGCGCGCCGGCCTTCCTGCGCCCGGACATGACCGTCTCGATCTCCGTGGAGACGGCGCGTCGCGATTCCGCGCTGCTGGTGCCGGCCGAGACGATTCGCGATGCCGAGGGCGCGCCCTGGGTGCTGACGGTCCGGGATGGCCGCGCGCGCAGGCAGGACGTGCGGCTGGGCCTGCGCGGCGAGGGCATGGTGGAGGTCGTCGAGGGCCTGCGTGACGGGGATCTGCTGGTGCCGGGAAGTGCCGCGCGCGTGAAGCCTGGCATGCGCGTGCGGGCGGCGGGCGGATCCTGATGCCCTTCGAATGGCTCGTCGCCCTGCGCTTCCTGCGCGAGGGCCGCATCCAGACGGTGCTCATCCTGCTGGGCGTCTCGACGGGCGTCGGCGTCATCATCTTCCTGACGGCGCTCATCACCGGCCTGCAATCCAGCCTGATCGAGAAGACGCTGGGCTCGCAGGCCCACCTGGTCGTGCGCCCGCCGGAGGAGATGCCGCGAGTCCTGCACGAGGGACAAGTGGCCGGCACCGATCCGGCCGTCGTGGCGGCGGAGCGGCGGCCCGGCGAGGCGGCACTGGCCGTGCGTCTGGAGAAGCCGGCGCAGCGCCTGCGCTCGATCAACCAGTGGCCCGCGGTGATACGCGAGGTCGAGTCGGTGGCGGGCATCACCGATGTCTCGCCGCTGGTCGCGGGCTCGGCCTTCGTCACGCGCGGCGTGGCGCAGCGCGCCATCGTCCTGCGCGGCATCGACCCGGAGCGCTTCATCCGCATCATCGACGTGCCGTCGCGCATGGCGGCCGGGACGTTCCGCGTGGTCGGGACGGACGCGGTCATCGGCTCGGGCCTGGCCGCGGATATCGGCGTGCGGCCCGGCGACCGCATCCGGATCCTGACCGCCGACGGGCGCAACGACGTCTTCACGGTTGCCGGCATCTTCGACCTGCAGAACCAGGGCGTGAACGACAGCTGGGTGCTGGTGTCGCTGCGCAGCGCCCAGAACCTCCTGGACCTGTCGGGCGGCATCTCGGCCATCGAGGCGCGCGTGGACGGCATCTTCACCGCGGAAGCCGTGGCGCGGCAGGTGGCGCAGCGCACGGGCCTGGTCGTCGACAGCTGGATGGAGCTGAACGGCCAGCTTCTGACGGGCCTGCGCTCGCAGAGCAGCAGCAGCGCGATGATCCAGGTCTTCGTGGTGGTGGCGGTGGCGCTCGGCATCGCCAGCGTGCTGGTGGTCTGGGTGGTGCAGAAGAACCGCGAGATCGGCATCATGCGCGCGTTCGGCACCACACGCCGGCAGGTGCTGCGCATCTTCCTGCTGCAGGGGCTGCTGCTGGGCCTGGCGGGGTGGGTGGTCGGTGTGGGCGTGGGCACGGCCCTGTCGCTGGCGTTCGTGGGGCTGGCGACGAACCCGGACGGATCGCCCACCTTCCCGGTGAGCCTGACGCCGGGGCTGTTCCTGGGCACGCTGGCGCTGGCCCTGGCGGTGGGTCTCCTGGCGGCGACGGCGCCGGCGCGGCGCGCGGCGGGACTGGACCCGGCGGAGGCGATCCACCATGGCTGAGCCGGTGGTGCTGCTCGAGGGCGTGACGCGCGATTTCGGGCGCGACGTGGTGACGCGCGTGCTGAAGGGCGTCGACCTGCGGCTGGGGGCGGGCGAGTTCACCGCGCTGATGGGCCCGTCGGGCTCGGGCAAGAGCACGCTGCTCAACCTGATCGGGCTGCTGGACCGCGCCACGAGCGGGCGCGTGCAGCTGGACGGCATCGACACCGCGGGCCTGGACGACACGGCGCTGACGCGGCTGCGCGGCCGCGCCATCGGCTTCGTGTTCCAGTTCCACCACCTGCTGCCCGCGTTCACGGCGCTGGAGAACGTGATGCTGCCGGGCGTCGCCCGGGCCGGGCGCACGGACGCCGCGCTGCGCCGCCAGGCCGAGGCCATGCTGGAGCGCGTGGGGCTGGCCGACCGGCTGCGCCACCGCCCGGGGCAGCTCTCCGGCGGCCAGCAGCAGCGCGTGGCCATCGCGCGGGCGCTGTGCCAGGGGCCGCGACTGGTCCTGGCGGATGAGCCCACCGGCAACCTCGACACAGCCGCCAGCGACCAGGTCTTCGACCTGATGCGGGACATCAACCGCGAGGAGCACACGACCTTCCTGGTCGTGACGCACGACGCGCGCATCGCTTCGCGCTGCGACCGCGTTATCGAATTGGTCGACGGTCGCATCACCGGCGAGCACGACGGCGCCGCGCCCGCTTGACGCCCCCGACTCCCTGCGCCTAGAATCGACCCTTGATCGCCTCTTGCCCGATTCCCCTTTGCCACGGAAGCGGTGGAGGTCGAGACGATGAACAGCACGCGCTATGCCGCCCTCCTTGCCGGTGCCTATGTGGTGGTTGCGGGGATCTACATCGTGGTTTCGGGCCATGTCGCCGCCCGGGCCGCGCACAGCGTCGAGGACATGCGCCGGATAGAGACGATCAAGGGTGTCCTCTATGTGGCGGTCACGGCCACCGCCATCTTCGCGGGCGCCCGCTGGGCCATGGGGCGCATGGAGCGGGACGCCCGGGAGTTGCGCCGGCGCGAGCAGGCGCTGGTCGCCAACCAGGGTCGCGTGTTCGCGGGACTGACCGCCGCCGCGATCGCCCACGATGCCAACAACGTGCTCACCGTGGCGTTGGCGGACCTGGACCTCATGGAGATGGACGGCGTTGCTGCTCCCGATGTGCAGAGGCTGAGGCAGACCCTGGGCCGGCTCGTGGGCCTGAACCGGCGCCTGCTGGACTCGGCCCAGTCCTACGCCTCGCGCGAGGGGGAACCGCTGGACGCGGGCCACGCCGTGCGCGAGGTCCTGGCCGTCCTGCGTTCCCATAGCGACGTCCGGCGCTGCCACGTGTCCATGACCGGTGGGGACGGGACCGTGGTGACCGCCAGTCCGGCGCTCATGCACCAGCTGGTCGGCAACCTGGTGATCAATGCCGCGCAGGCGGCCGGTCCCGGCGGTGTCATCGAGGTGCGCGCGGCGGGCAGCGATGGCAGGGCCGTCATCGAGGTCCATGACAACGGCCCCGGCGTGCCGGCCGAGCGGCGCAGCGACCTGTTCACGGCGCTCGTCACCACCAAGCCGGACGGCAACGGGCTGGGGCTGTTCTCGGTCAAGGCCTGCGCGACGGGCCTGGGCGGCAGCGTCGAGGTGGGCGACTCCCACCTGGGCGGGGCGCTGTTCCGGGTCCGGTTGCCGCTGGCGGTGCCGGCGCCGGAGGCCATCGGGGCGCGGGGCTGATCGTTCCCGCAGGGTTCAGCTCGACAGGCGGCTCCGGGCGGACCGGCCCTAAATGCCGAAAATACAGAGATCTGTATTTGAATATATGTATTCACGCCTAGGTTGCTTGCTATATACCCCCGCGACGCGCCAGAATGGCCCCTCCGGAAGGCGCCGGAGCGATGACGACAGGGAGGTCTCCCACCCGCGGGGGGACCAGTGCAGCCCGGAACTCCCATCGACCTCATGGTGATCGACGGCCTGGATGCGCCGGCATCGCCGTGCCTGTGTGCGACGATCGAGGCCGAGCGGCGATCGCGCGCGCAGCTTGCGCACCAGCGCACGGCCACCGCGGCGATCACGAACATCCTGCGCACCCTCTCCAGCGCCACCGAGGGCGGGATGGACGCCGCGCTCACGCAGGCCCTGGTGGCCGTGGGCGGGCTGGCGACCATCGACCGCTGCTTCCTGGGCAGGCTGCTGGACGACGGGGTCTCGCTGCGCTGGGAGTTCGCCTGGAGCGCCGATGGCGTCGAGGCGGTGAGTGCCGACCGGCTGCCGGCCTCGCTGGCGGCGCTGCCCTGGCTGCGGTCCGAGGTGGAGGCCGGCCGCCTCGTGCACATCGAGGACGTGGCCGCGATGCCCATCGAGGCGGCGGCCGAGAAGGAGCGCCTGCTGCGGCAGGAGACGCGCTCGGCGCTCATCATCCCGATGTTCACCGATGGTCGCGTCAAGGGCCTGTTCGCCTTCCATTCCGTGCGCAGCGTGGGCCGCTGGACCGCCGACGACGTGGCGCTGCTCGAGACGGTGGGCCAGATCCTGGCCGGCGCCTGGCAGCGACGGAGCGCCGAGCACGCGCTCAGGAGCAGCGAGGAGCGGTACCGCTTCCTGAACGACCAGCTCGAGCGCCGCGTGGACACGGCCACCGCGGAGCTGCGGACCGCCAACGAGGCGCTGCGCCTGGGCGAGGCCCGCTACCGCCGCATCATCGATGGCCTGGGCGAGCGATTCGTCTTCTACTCCCACGATGCGAGCCTCAACTTCACGTTTGCCAGCCCGTCGTCGCCGCGTCTCACGGGCGTGGCCGACCTGGGCGAGCTCGGCCGGCATGTCGGCGACTGGCTGGCCCGACCCGAGAACGTGACGGCTCGCGCCCGCATGCAGGCCCTGCTGTCGGGGCGGCGGGCCGCCCCGTTCGACCTGCTGCTGCCCGACCGGGGCCCCGGGCCGCGCGTGCTCGAGGTGCACGCCGTGCCGGTCGTGGGCGGCGACGGTCGGCTCCTGTCCGTGGAGGGCGTGGCCCGCGACGTCACCGACGAGCGCCGCAACGCGCGCCTGGTCATCGAGGCGAACGAGGCCCTGCTGGAGGCCGAGAAGATGGCGGCGCTTGGCGCGATGGTGGCCGGCGTCTCGCACGAGATGGCGACGCCCGTCGGCATCGGCGTGACGGCCGCCAGCCACCTGGCCGAGCTCTGCGACGAGGGGCTGGGCCGGCTGGAGGACGGCAGCCTCACGCGCTCGGGACTCGAGTCCCTGCTGGAGTCCATGAACCAGGCCGCCGGCGCCGTGCAGGCCAACCTGGGCCGCGCCGCGGACCTGATCCAGAACTTCAAGCAGGTGGCGATCGACCAGTCCAGCGGGCGCGTGCGCGACTTCGACCTGGCCGAGTACCTGGACGAGATCATCCTCAGCCTGCGGCCGCGCCTGAAGGGGACGCCGTTCCGGATCGTGGTGGACTGCCCGCCGGGCATCGTGCTCCACGGCGATCCCGGCGCGCTATACCGCGTCATCGTCAACCTGGTCATGAACTCGCTGGAACACGGCTTCGAGGGCCTGCTGGCGGGGACCATCACGATCGCGGCGACGTGCGGCGAGCGGACCGTCACCATCGAATACCGCGACGACGGATGCGGCATGTCGCGCGAGCAGAAGCAACGCCTGTACGAGCCGTTCTATACCACGAAGCGCAACCGCGGCGGCACCGGCCTCGGCATGCACATCGTCTGGAGCAACGTGAAGCATGCGCTGGGGGGCACCATCTCCTGCGCCAGCTCGCCCGGGAAGGGCGTGCAGTTCACCCTGGTGGTTCCGCAGCACGTGGAGGTCGCCCATGCCCTGGATGACGCCGGGGATCGATCGCCCTAGCCCGGGGGCCGTCGACGAGATCCCGTTCGCAGCCGAACCCTTCGCCGACGCGCAGCCTGTCGCCGACGAGGCCGCGACCGCGCACTGGAAGCTGCTCGTGGTCGACGACGAGGAGGACGTACACCACGTCACCCGCCTGGTGCTGGGCCGCTACCGGTTCGACGGCCGGCCCGTGCAGCTGCTCGGCGCCTGGTCCGCGGCCGAGGCCAGGGTGGTGCTGGCCTCGCACCCGGACATCGCCGTGATCCTCCTGGACGTGGTCATGGAGGCGGACGACGCCGGGCTGCGACTGGTGCGACACGTGCGCGAGGAGCTGGGCAACGCGCAGGTGCGCATCATCCTGCGCACCGGCCAGCCCGGCCAGGCGCCGGAGCATGACGTGGTCATGCGCTACGACATCAACGACTACCGCGCGAAGGTCGAGCTGACGGCCGACAAGCTGCGCACCTCGGTGACCAGCGCGCTGCGCTCGTGGCGCGACATCCGCGCCCTGGAGCAGAGCCGGCGCAGCCTGCAGCACGTCCTGGACGCGAGCGGGGCGCTGCTGCAGGGCGGGCGCCCCGGCGACTTCGCCGGCGAGGTGCTGGGCCAGCTGCTGGCGATCGCGCGGCGCGGCGACGCGGCGGGCGCCCAGGGCTTTGCCGCCCGGCGCCGGCAGCGCGGGTACGTGCTGGCGGCCGGCACCGGGCCCTGGCGCGAGCGGGCGGGCACGGCCGTCGAGGCGTGCCTGGACCGGTCCTCGTTCCCGATGCCGTCGCTGGCCGCGCCGGCGCCGGCGGGCGCCGCGCGCGCGTTCGACTGGCAGGGCGACCTCGGCTGCGGTCGCTGCCCAGCCGGGCCGGACGGCGCCGACGAGCTGCTCTTCGTGCTCGAGGGCGTCGGCGGGCTCTCGCGCATGGAGCGCGACCTGCTGTCGGTCTACTTCGCGAGCGTGACGCTGGCCTACGCGAATGCCAGCCTCACGCGCGAGATCATCGACAGCCAGCGGGAGATGATCCGCACTCTCAGCGACCTGGTGGAGACGCGCAGCCTGGAGACGGCGAACCACGTGCTGCGCGTGGGCGAGATGGCGAGCCTGCTCGCCCTGCGCGCCGGCCTGGACGAGGACGCGGCCGCCGTCCTGCGCCTGGCGGCGCCGATGCACGACGTGGGCAAGGTAGGCGTGCCGGATCGCATCCTCAACAAGCCCGGGCGCCTGACCCCGGAGGAGTTCGCGATCATGCGCAGCCACGCGGCTCTGGGCCACGGCATCCTCTGCAAGTCCGAGCAGCGGATCATGCGCGTGGCGGCGCGCATCGCGCTGCAGCACCACGAGCGCTGGGACGGCCGCGGCTACCCGCGTGGCCTGGCGGGCGAGGAGATCTCGCTGGAGGGGCGGATCACCGCCATCGTCGACGTCTTCGACGCGTTGGGCAGCCGCCGTGTCTACCGCGAGGCGCGGCCGCTGGACGAAGTGCTGGCGGTCATGCGCCAGGAGCGCGCCGGGCAGTTCGATCCCGAGCTGCTGGACGTGTTCCTGGCGCACGCCGCCGAGTTCGCGGCGGTGATGCGCGAACATCCCGACCAGGCCGCCGAGCCGGCCTGCGCCGGCTGCGCGCAGGCCTGACCGCCGGCGGCAACGCTCGGCCTAGAGCTTGACCAGCTCGACGCGCCGGTTGTTGGCCTTGCCCTCGGGCGTGTCGTTGGTGTCGATCGGCTTGCCCTCGCCCAGGCCCCTGGTCTCCAGGCGACCACCGTCGATGCCGTGCTTCTCCACCAGGTAGGCGCGCACGGAGGCGGCCCGCGCCTGCGAGAGCTTGAGGTTCGCGTCGTCGGCACCGTCGGCGTCGGTGTGGCCCTCGATCGACAGGCGCAGCGCGGCGTCCTCGGCCAGCATGGCGCCGATGTCGGTCAGCGTCTTGTACGACTCGGCCTTGATGCGATCGGAGCCGGAATCGAACAGGATGCCGTGCGTGACGATGACGCCCGTCTCGTCCAGCTGCTCGCGCAGCGACTTGCCACCCTCGGCGAAGCGGAACGTGCCGATGAGGCAGACATTCTCGTTCTCGAAGTACGGATTCATCTCCACGCGGAAGCCGACGGGCGCGAAGCCTTCCACCTTCGGGATGTTGGCGATGCGTTCCTGGTCGATGTAGCACTTGATGGTCGACTTCGTGGCCATGATGCGCATGACGTGGCGGCCGCGCGGCAGCTCGGTGAGGTCCTTGCCCGCCAGTTGCTTGTCGTTGATGTGGACGCCGGTGTTGGATGAGTAGCCGATGGTCACGCGGCCGATGTCCTCTCCCGCGGCATCGAGCCAGTGGATCGTGTACCAGCCGTCGTGGTGGGCGGCCGAGTAGAACTCCATCTCGACGGTGTACTTGTCCGGCAGCGGGGCCGCCGGCAGCTTGGGCATGATGGAGCCCCTGTCGGTGCAGAGGATCCAGTTGTGGCCGTCCAGGCGGGCGACCTCGAAGACCCCGTTCCTGAGGTTCCAGCGGGAGGGGAACTCGCCGACCTCCTCGCGCGCCAGGTCGTCGTAGAAGACCACCTTGTCGCCGGGGACGAAGTCGTACTTGGTGTAGAGCGTCATGTCCTCGGCGGCGGCCGCTGTGCCGGCGGGCGCGGCCGGGGCGCCCGCATCGCCGGCGGGCACCGGGGCGGGCGCCTCGGCGGGCGCAGGAACCTGCGCGGGGGCCGGCGCCTCGACGTCGCCGCTGCCCGATGGCCCTTCCAGCGCCTTGTCGATCGCCTTGTCGGTCTTCTGGTCAACCTTCCGCTCGACCTTGTCCTTCACCTTGTCCTTGAGCTTGCCGAACTGCGCGGCCGCGGGCGCGGGCGACACCAGGGTCATGATGATCAGGGCGGCAGGTAGCAGGAACAGCAGGCGCGGGCGCATGTCGAGCCTCCGGGCTTCGGCGAAGGTGGAGAGGGCCCGGCCGGCGCCGGGCGGCGGCGATGCGGTATCGCCGCGACTTGCCATCCGACCTGCAATCGTAGACGTTCGCGCCGGCGCGGTCAAACGCCGGCCACGGCGTCCCCGAACTGCCGCGAGATCACACGCCGCCGGTGGGCGAAGATGGCGCGGAGTTGTCGGCGGATGACCAGCCGCTCGACGAGCAGGCCCAGCGCGCCGAACGGAACCACGTAGAGCACCCGATCGCGGATGAGCGTGCCGCCCTCCACCTCCTCGAAGGTGTGCGTGTGGTGCCAGAAGCTGTAGGGCCCCTGCAGCTGTTCGTCGACGAAGGCGCGCGGGGGATCGTGTCGCGTGATCAGGGTGCGCCAGCGCAGGGGGAAAGGTCCCAGGCGGATGACATAGTCGACCAGGGCGCCGCGCTCCATCGGCACCGGCGACGGGGTCAATATGCGGAAACCGAGCCAGGGAGGTGTGATCGTCGCCAGGTTCTCGGGCCGGGCGAAGAAGGCGAAGACCTCGTCGCGGGGGCGGGGAACCAGCTGCTCGCTCTGCAGGAGATGGGGCTGCATCGTCGTCGGCTCCCTGATCGTTGATTTCCTGATCGTCGATTCCCTGAACGTCGATTTCCTGGCCGGCGCGCACGGCGGTGCGTCCGGCCGACCCGCGCCGCGGGCTGCACACGGTGGATTTGTCATGGACAAAAGCTATACAGGAGGTTATTGTCAAGCCCGTCGTTGACCAGCCAGCCGCCATCGAAAAGAGCCGACCGATGACCCCCGCCACGCAGCCGGACAGCCTCCCCCGACACAGCATCGCCGTGGTGTCACGGCGCACCGGCCTCAGCCAGCTGGTCCTGCGCGCCTGGGAGCGGCGCTACGGCGTGGTCGAGCCCGGCCGGACGGAGACCGGCCGTCGGCGCTATTCGGACCTGGATGTCGAGCGCCTGGTGCTGCTGGGAAAGCTGACCGCCGCGGACCACCGCATCGGCGACATCGCGAACCTCCCGCTGGCGGACCTGCGCCAGCTGGCAGCCGAGCTGCCGGCGCCCGCCGCGGGCTTGCCCGCGCCGGCCGCGCCGGTCTCGATGGACGCGGCCTCGCTGCTGGATCGGGCGGTGGCGGCCGTGGCGGCGCTGGATCCCGCGGCGCTGGAGGCCGTGCTGGCGCGTGCCTCGCTGGTGCTGGGGCGCGCGGCGCTGCGGCAGGAGCTGATCCTGCCGCTGCTGGAGCGCATCGGGGACCAGTGGCGCGACGGCAGCCTGCGCATCGCCCACGAGCACATGGCGTCGACGATCGTGCAGGCCTTCCTGGCCGCGGGCAACGCGGCGCAGGTTGCCGAGCCCGGCGCGCCCCTGCTGGTGGTCACCGCGCCCGTGCGCAACCGGCACGAGCTGGGTGCGCTGCTGGCCGCCTCGCTGGGCCTGGACCTGGGCTGGAGCGTGCTCTACCTGGGCGTGGACCTGCCGGCCGAGGAGATCGCCGCCGCCGCGATGCAGCGCGGCGCGCGCGCCGTGTTCCTGAGCCTCATCTACCCGTCGGCCGACCCGGTCGTCGCCACGCAGATCGAGCAGCTGCGCCGCCTGCTGGGCCCGGAGGTGGGCCTGCTGGCCGGGGGCGCCGCCGCCGGCAGCTATGCCGAGGTGCTGGCGAGGACGGGCACCACGATGGCTTCCACGCCGGCGGCGTTCGGGGCCGCGCTGGCCGCGATTCCGCGCTGATAGCCTTGTAACTCATTTAACAATAATCACTTGAGCCGATATTCGTGTTTGTGTCTTTGTTGTAGATAAAATGTATATATTTTTAGTTGACGAAAGCTGTACAGATATGTATCCTGGGTGCGGGTCAACTGGAGACCGTGAGTGACCATCAAGGCACGAACCCGAACCCAAGGACGGATAGAAATGAAGAAGCACCTGAACATCGCGACGGTGGCGGCCGTGGCCGCCCTCACCTTCGGAGCCGGCGCGGCGATGGCCGGCAACTGCGGCGGGAACGTCGCGCACAAGGACGGCGCCAAGGCGCACGAGGCGGCCGCGGTGCCCGCGGCCAAGCAGGCCATCTTCCCGCTGGCCGAGGCGGCCGGCTTCAAGACGCTGACCGCCGCCGTCAAGGCCGCCGGCCTGCAGGAGACGCTGACGGTGAAGGGCCCCTTCACCGTGTTCGCGCCCACGGACGAGGCGTTCGCGAAGCTGCCCGCCGGCACCGTCGAGGGCCTGCTGGCCAATCCCGAGAAGCTGAAGAAGGTGCTGCTGTTCCACGTCGTGGCCGGCGACGTGCGCGCGGCCGACGTCGTGAAGCTGAAGAGCGCGGACACCCTCAACGGCGGCAAGCTCGCGATCGATGCGACCGACGGCGTGAAGGTGTCCGGCGCGAAGGTGATCAAGGCCGACATCGTTGCGAGCAACGGCGTCGTGCACGTGATCGACACCGTCCTGGTCCCCGGCGACCTGTAGGAGGCGTGACATGTTGAACCGCAAGCTGGGACGCAAGCTGAGGTTCCTGGGCCTGGCCTCGCTGCTGGCCCTGTCGACAGCCTTCACGGGCTGCTCCGACGACGACGACAACCCGATGAACCCGCCGCTGGGCGAGGGCGCGGAGCTGCGCGTGGTGCACGCCTCGCCCGACGCCGGCAACGTGGACATCTATGCCGAGGGCGTGGCCGCGCCCCTGCTGAGCAACGTGCCGTACACCGCGACCAGCGCTTACCTCGAGTTGGCGCCCGGGGAGTACAACCTCCAGTTGCGCCCGGCAGGGGCGTCGGCCTCCTCGGCTCCCGTCTTCGAGACGGGGCCGGTCACCGTGCCCGACGGGGCGAAGATCACGGCGATCGCGGCCGGCCTGGCCGGCTCGAGCAATGCCGACGACCGGCTGCGCGTGCTGCTGATGGCCGAGTCGTTCGCCGCCCCGGGCGCGGGCAACGCCATCGTGCGCGTGGTGCACGCGTCGGCCGATGCGCCCACCGTGGCGGTGGACGTGGGCAACGACGGCACGCCCGAGATCGCCACGCTGGCGCGCTTCGCCGACACCGGCGCCGCGGGAGTGGCCCTGCCGGCCGGCTCGCCGCTGGCGATCGGCATCTGGGCGGGCTCGCCCCTGGCCCGCGTGACGGCGTTCACGACGCCGGCCCTGCCGGGCGGCGGCGAGATCTTCGTCATCGCCACCGGCCTGGTCGGCGAGCTGCCGCGCGACGCCGACGGCTTCGGGTTGCTGGCCGTGGGGCCGACGGGCACCATCGGCCTCATCCGGCAGAACCCCTCGGTGTTCGTGCTGCATGCCTCGCCGGACGCCCCGGCGGTCAACCTGAACCTGGCCGGCACGGCGACGAAGCTGGTCGAGAACCTGGCCTTCGGCGCGCTGTCGGCGCTGCTGCAGGTGGCGCCCGGCACCGTGTCACTGGACGTGCTGGTGTCGGCGGGCGGCGCGCTGGTGGCCACCTACACGACGCCCGCGCTGCAGGCGGGCGAGCGCTACCTGGCCATCGCCTCGGGCTACGCGGCGAACCCGGTGCGCGCGTTCACGGTGCTGCCCCTGCAGGACGAGTTCGCCCCGGCGGCCGGCGCGCGCGTGCGGGTCATGCACGCGTCGCCGGACGCGCCGGGCGTCGACGTCGGCACGGTTGCCGGCGGGACGCTCACGCCGGTCGCAGGCCTGACCGGCCTGACGTTCGGCAACGCCTCGGCGGGCGCCGGCCTGGAACTGGCCGCAGGCCCGCTGACCATCGGCGTGGCGGCGGCCGGCACCACCACCCCCGTGGCGTCGTTCGACCTGTCGCTGGCGGCGGGCCAGCGCGCGTTCGCGGTGGCGGGCGGCTCGCTGGCGGAAGGCGGCGCGTCGTTCCGCCTGCTGCTCGTGGACGTGACCGCGTATCCGTGGCAGACGGTGGCGGTCCTGCCCAACTGATCGCAGGCGTCCCGACGAGCGGGCGAAGGCGGGCCGGTCGTGCTACTGTGGCGCGACCGGCCCTGCTGCATGGGGCGCGCGAAGGACCGGCCGCCACGCGGCCACGATCGGAGATGAACGTCATGAACTGCCCAGTCTGTCCGACCACGACGCTCGTGATGGCGGATCGCCAGGGGATCGAGATCGATTACTGCCCGCGCTGCCGGGGCGTGTGGCTGGACCGCGGCGAGTTGGACAAGATCATCGAGCGCTCGCAGGCCGCGGGCGGCTCGCGACCCTACCGCGACGACGATGACGACGACGACAACCACCTGCGACGGCACGGCGCGCCGCCGCACGCGGGCGCGCCCCACGGAGCACCGCACCACGGCGGGCAGCCGCACGGCGCGCCGTACAAGAAGAAGAAGTCGCTGCTGTCGGAGATCTTCGACTTCGACTAGGGAGCGCGCGTGCGAATCCTCTGCTCGTACTGCAGCGCGGCCAAGCGCCGCGACGAGGCGCCGTTGCCGGCGATCGAGCGCTACCGCAGCGAGCGCCTGCGCGCGTTGTGGGTCACCGGGCGCGCGGCCGGCACGCCGCTGCGGATCCTCTCCGGCGAGTTCGGCCTGCTGACGGCCGAGGAGCCGATCCCCTGGTACGACCACCTGCTGGAGGGCGGCGAAGTGGCGGCGATGGCCACGCGCGTGGCGACCGCGCTGCGCGCGGCAGGCGTGACCGCCGTCGAGTACCACACGGCCTCGCCGGAGACGGCGCCCGACATCGCCCCGTATCTCGCCGTCATGCGCGCGGCCTGCGAGGAGGCCGCCGTCGAGCTGGTCGTGGTCGAGCTGGAAGGGGATCCCGAATGAGCGGCCCGACGCGGTCCGGCGGCTGGCGGCGCGAGCCCATGCCGGCCTGGTTCTACGCCCTGGTGATCGTGCGCCGCGGCGACGAGTTCCTGCTCGTCGAGGAGCGCGACCACGGCGGCGGCTGGTACCTGCCGGCCGGGCGCGTGGAACCGGGCGAGTCGCTGCACGAAGCCGCGCTGCGCGAGGTGCGCGAGGAGGCGGGCGTGGACGTGGTCCTGGACGGCGTCTACCGCGTGGAGCACACCGTGCTGGAAAGCGGCGGCGCGCGCGTACGCACGCTGTTCTCGGCCCATCCTGCCGACGATCGCGCGCCGAAGTCGGAGCCGGATGAACACACGCTCCGGGCCGGGTGGTTCACGGCGTCGGCGGCGCGCGCCTTGCCGTTGCGTTCGGAGGAAGTGACGGGCCTGCTGGCCCTCGCCCTGGCGAAGGCGCCGGCGCCGCTGGCGCTCGTGCGATCGCTGGTGCGCTGAGGCGAACGGGGAGGAATGATGAACGACGGCCCGATCGTGGACCAGGCGCGCGCGGAAGACCGCGAGGCGCTGGTCGACCTGCTGACCCGACAGCTGGTCGAGCACGACCTGCCCGCCGACCATGCCGGCGTCGCGCGCGCGGTGGACGGCATCCTCGAGGATGGTCGACGCGGCTTCCTGCAGGTGGCCCGAGCGGGCCACGACGTGGTCGGCGTGGCCTACGTGGCGCTCCACTGGTCGCTGGAGCACGGCGGGCCTTCGTGCTGGCTGGAGGAGCTGTACGTGCTGCCGGACCGGCGGTGCCGCGGCCTCGGCGTGGCGCTGCTGCAGGCCGCGTGCACCCGCGCGCGCGAGCTGGGCTGCCTGGTGATGGACCTGGAGGTCACGGCCGATCACGCGCGCGCGGAACACCTCTATGAGCGCGAGGGGTTCAGGGAGCTGGGACGGCGTCGTTGGGCGCGGGGCTTGGCGGCGCCTGGGCCGGGCGAGGCGCGCTGACGGACGCCAGCGCGCGAACGGCCGCCGCGAGCTGCGCCTGCAGGCGCGCACGTTCCCCGTGGGCAAGGCGCGTGTCGGGGCGCGATGCGGCCAGGGCATCCTCGATCGCCATCGCGGCGCGGCGATAGGCTGCCGCGGCCGCTGCCGGTTCGCCCAGCCGGTCATGGGCGTAGCCGAGGGCAAGCCAGGCGCGGTGGTCCCGCCCATCGCGCGCGACGAGGGCGGCAAACGCATCGCGGGCGGCGCCGGGATTCCCGGCGCGCAGGTGCGCGTACGCGCGGAGGTAGGCGGCCTGTCGGCGCTCCGCTGCGGGTGGCGCGCAACGCTCGACCAGGTCCAGCCACGCAGACGCGCGTGCGGGCTGCCCCGCGTCGAGGGCGATCTCGGCCAGCGCCAGCGGCGCCTCGAACGACGGCCGGTCGCGCAGGCTCGCCTCCAGCATCGCGCGGGCCTCCGGCAGGCGCCCGGTCGCCGCCAGCGCCATGCCCAGCTCGAGTCGCGCGGTGCCCGGCCAGGGTACCCGCGCCAGGCCGGACTCCAGGTCCCCGACGCTCTCCGCGAACGAGCCCGCCGTGAAGGCGCGCGAGCCGCGCTCCAGCAGCACGTCGCCGTGGAACACGCGCGCGGCGCCCGAGAACAGGACCAATCCGGCGAGCAGCAGGGGCAGCGCGCACCAGCGTGGACAGCGGATGGCGACCGGCGCCGGGCGGAGCGGTGCCGATGCCAGGCCGACCAGCAGCGCCAACGCGAACGCCGAGGCGGGCTGGTGGGCCGGGAACGCCACCAGGGCGACGACGGCGAACGCGACGATCCCCGCCGCCGTGAACAGCAGATCGCGGCGCGCCGACCGGCTCGCGGCCCGGCGCCAGTCGCGCGCCCAGGCGAGGGAGCCGACGACGGCGACCGTCGCCAGCCACGCCACGCCGAGCCAGCCCGTCTCTGCCGCGAACTGCAGGTACTCGTTGTGCGCGCGTGTGGCGACGGGTGCGCCACCGGGCGGTGCCGGGAATCCGCCGGCCGCCGCCAGGTCCGCCCTGATGTTCGGCCAGCGGGTGCCGTAGTTGCCGGCGCCGCAGCCCGTCCAGCGATCGCGCCGCCACAGCTCGCCGGCCACCAGCCAGTCGGCGCGCCGCTCGGGGCCGTGGTTGGCCGCCAGCACGCGCGCGGTCGGCAGGTCCGGATCGACGGCGATCGCTCCGCCCGTCCCGACCTGCGCCACGAGCAGGCCTGCCGCGAGGGCGCCCGCCGCCACCAGCGCGATGAGCGGCAGCGGAGCGCGTTCCGGTCGCCGCGACCTGAGCATCGCCTCGCCGACCAAGGCGAACACCGCTGCGGCCAGAAGGCCGGCGCGGGCCCCCGTGGCGTCCGAGGTCGCCAGCATCGCGATCATCGCCAGCGCCGGCAGGAGGGCGACCGTACGCCGGCCGCGCCGGCGCGCCGACAGGGGCAGCAGCAGCGAAGGCAGCAGCCAGGCGGCAGCCAGCTCGGCGACGGCGTTCTCGTTGCCCAGGGTGCCGATCCCGACCGGGACGTACGGATGCGCGGGCGCCGGCGCGACGCCGGCCATCTGCAGGAGCGACACGCAGCAGGCAACCGCCGCTCCGCAGGCGGCACAGGCCAGGAGCCGCAGCCGGTGCCCGGGCTCGCGCGCGACGGCCCGAACGACGACGACGACGAGCCACCACATCGCCGACCACGACAGCGCCCGCGCCGTCAGGTGCGGCGAGCCTGATGTCGCGAGACCCGGCGCCTGGATGGCGATCATGACGGCGCCGGCCAGGACCAGGCCGGCGACCGCGGGCTGCCCGGCGCGTCCGCGCGCGACGGCGATAGCCGCCAGCACGAGCCAGCACGCGCCGGCCCAGGCCCACACGAGGAACTTCGCCGAATCGTAAGAGGTGCTGCCCGGCCACAGGGCGACGGGCAGCACCAGGGACGCCAGGTACAGGACGGCGCGAGCCGCCGTCACCGCACCAGGCTCATGCGGATGACCTGCCCGAGCGGGTGGCCATCGACGTGGAGGCGGCCGAAGTAGGCCCCGCTGGGCACGTCGCGCCCGGCGCGGTCGCGGCCGTGCCACACCTCGCGGTGCAGCCCGGCCTCGTACGTGCCGCCGCCGAGGACATCGACCAGCTCGCCGCGCACCGAGTAGATGCGCACCTCGGCGCGCCCGCGCTGCGGCAGGTTGAACGACACCGTCGTCGCCGGGTTGAAGGGATTCGGCTGCGCGGCAAGGGTGTAGTCGCCGGCCGGCGACGGGCCGTCGACACCCGAGGTGAGGTCGGGCGTGCGGATGACCACCGTCAGCGGCTGCGCACCCACCTCGACCGCCAGGCTCGTCCGCGCGCGCATCGACATCACGACCACGCGGTTCTCGTGCGGGAAGTAGAGCTGGTAGTCGGTGCCCTCGGGCCAGTCCGCGGGGTTCCAGGCCAGCGTGGCCATGCCCGTCGCGGGCGCCGCGATGGACACCGTCCAGCGCACGGGCTCCTCGCCGGGCCCGACCAGGTCGCGCGTGAAGGAGTTGCCCGCCGCCAGCTCCCATTCCGGGTGCTGGAACGACAGCGAAGCGCCGCCGCCCGGGGCTGCCGGCGGCATGGGCCGATCGAAGGCCGCATCGAAGCCGGCCGTCGCCGCGACGTCGACGCCGAAGGTGATGGACTGCGTCCGCTCCCCGGCGTCGGTGAGCACGAGGTCGGATTGCCAGGAGCCCGTCCCCGCCTTGTCCGCCGGCGGCGGGGCCGCCAGGCGCGCCGGGATCTGCATGAAGTTCTGCCACTGGAAGCGCAGCGTGATGTCGTCAGCCAGCGCGTTGATCCAGTAGGCGTTCCACGGCTGCAGGTCCAGCGCGACGTAGTACGCGGCGAGCGTGGGATTCCAGCTCTGCACGTCCGCAGAAACGAGGCCGGCGCCGACCGCCGACAGCCAGTTGTAGGTCGTGCCGGCGTGGATGACGCGCAGGCCTTCGAACGGCCCGGGGAACCAGTTCGCGTTGCCGACCAGGTTCCAGCCGTTGCTGAGCGGCACGTTGACGCCATCGAGCGAACGCGTGCCGTTCATCGTCCAGTTGAAGCCGGCCGAGGTGCCCAGCCAGTAGCCGGTGCCGGTCCGTGCCGTCGTTGCCGCAGGGACCGACTGGTAGCCGAGGTAGCGGTGGAACGTGAAGGCGTAGGCGAAGCCCGGCGAGGGGTCGAGCAGCACCTCGCCCATGGTGTCGTCGCCGGCCGGCGGCGCCAGCGGCAAGCCGACCATCGACCAGCCGGCCGGCAGGGCGCGGAAGGCCGGGACGAGGTCGGGCGGGGCCGACGCGCCGATGATCAGCTCGAAGTGCCGCGCCGTCGGCGAACCGTAGTTCTGGAACATGTACGACAGCGAGGGGAACAGGTCGAAGGTCTGGCCGGTCGACAGGTCGCGCAGCTGCAGGTCGATCCCGTCCATCTCGCCGAAGTTCGGCGCGAAGGTCAGGACCACCGATCCCGCGCGGTCGGTCTCCACCATGAGCGGCCACACGCGCGACGTCTGGTCCGGGTTGAACAGCGCGCGCACATCCGTGCTGAAGCGCGGGCCCAGCGGCCAGCCGCCCTGCTCGAACGAGGCCGACACGTAGTTGCCCGGCGGCGGCGCCGGCTCGGGGAAGTCGAAGGCCGCGTCGAAGCCGTCGGTTGCCTGGGCGTTCGTCGCCGCGCGCGTCAGCGGATCCGAGTAGGCGCCGCAGGCCACCGCGATGTCGACCACGAGCGAGGGATCGGGCGGAGGCACCGAGCCGATCGACAGGCTGAACATGCGGGTGGCGGCACCGGTGTAGCTGTAGTAGAGGCCCTGGCTCCGCAGGTCGACGGTGTTCCCGGTGACGTGGTCCCGCAGCAGCAGGTCGATGCCCGACTCCGCGCCGAACGACGGCGTGAACGCGAGGTCGACCTGCGCATCGTCGGACGCGCCGGTCGCCGGCGAGGCTGTGAAAGTCCAGGTCTTGACGGCCTGCGTCGGATCATAGGAGCCGCGGATGTCGCGCTCGAAATTCCCGCCCCAGGCCGGGCGCGGGAAGGTCAGCAGCGGCGAGGGGTCCGTGAGGTCCAGGCCTGGATCGAAGCCGTCGTTCGCGTTGCTGGCGGCGCCGGCCACGATCAGCTCGCCCTCACCGGCGATCGTCACGGTGAACGCGGGGATCACCGTCGTCTCGCAGTGGTCCAGCGACGTGGCTGGCCACAGGCGGGCGGCGGGCTCGTCGTAGTCTCCCGCCACCGAGTACATGGGCTGCAGCACGGGACCGCCGGGGTAGGTGTAGTTGTACGCGGCGTGGCCCGGGATCGAGGGGGTCAGGGGCAGGTCGAGCGGCCCCAGGTAGATGTCGTACTGGCCGGGATTCGCGTGGGCCATGAGGCTCCAGGTCACGAGCGTGACTTGCCCGGAGACTGGGGGCAGGGGAGTCGGGAACCCGGCAATGAAGTACCACATCGAGGAGCCCGTGGAATCGCCGACATTGATGCAGCCGGGCGGCAGCTGCTCGCTCAACTTGAAGAAGCTGGCCGTGTAGTTCGGCACATCCACCTGCACCTCGAACGCGTCGGCTCCCGGCAGGCTGGGGTTCAGCAGCACCAGGTGCATGTTGAACGGGGTGAAGAGCGTCGGCGTGAAGTTGACGTCGCCGTTGTCGAAGACCAACGCCACGAGATCCGGCTCCGTACAGGCGAGCTGTGCCTGGACCGGCGCGGCGCCGGCCAGCACGACCAGGAAGGCAAGCGCGAACAACATCGACGAGCGGCGCATCACGGCCTCCTCGTTGCAATGTCCATGCAGGGGCCCCAGGGCGGGGCATTTCGCGAACTTGGGCGAGTCCGGCGATCAGCGGAACAGGCTCTTGACGCCTCCCCAGGTGGTGGGTGCCGTGGCGACGCTCTCGTCGAGTCGCAGCTCGAAGAACTGCGTCATGACCGGAGCAATGATGGGGAACGAGACCGAGGCGGGCACCTGCAGCGGTGTGTAGTACGTGCCCGGCCCGAAGAAATACAGGTCATGAGGGACGTCGATCGGCTGGCTGGCGCGCACGTCGAGGCGGCACATGCTGCCCGTCGCGGGCGACTCGATCGTCAACTGCCAGAGCTCGACCCGGTCGAGCGTGATGCTGTTGACCGGCCGGAAGTCGTGAAGCCAGCGGTTGGGCAGGCCTTCCAGCGGCTCGAACATGGACAGGTAGGAGCGGAAGGCGGCGCCGGGTGGCGGAGGCGGCTCGGGCAGGTCCCACGAATCGATGCCCTGCCGGGCGTCCTCGCGCAGGCCGAACACGTGCCAGTCGGAGGTGTTCGCACCTATCGTGACCTGGAACTCGAAGGTGAGCTCTTGCGCCGAGGCGGGCGACGTTGCGACCAGCGGGGCCAATCCCAGCAGTGTCCAGCCCAGCAGCGCCATGATCAGCATCCCGGATGCCTTGTACATGATCGAGCCATTCCCGTGTCGTGGATGTCAGGCAGCGTTGTGCGGGTGAGTAAACCATACTCCGGGGCGCGAGTCAATCAGGCCACCGCCCGGTCGCTCGCGGGGAGCGACCGGGCGGTGCGGTTTCAGGTGGGCCGGATTACCGGACCAGGCTCATCCTGGATACGGTGCCCCGGGGCCCGCCGTCGGTGTACAGGCGGGCGAAGTAGGTGCCGCTCGGCACGTCGCGACCGCGCCGGTCCTGGCCGGACCAGGTCTCGCGGTGATGTCCCGCCTCGAAGTGGCGCCCGCCCAGGACCGCCACCAGCTCGCCGCGCACCGAATAGATGCGCACCTCGGCGTTGCCGGCGGCAGGCAGGTCGAACGACACGGTGGTCTGCGGGTTGAACGGATTCGGCGACACCGCCACGCGATAGTCGCCGGAGACGGGCGCGTCGGTGCCCGAGGTGAGGTCCGGCGTGCGGATCACCAGCTCCACGGCCTTGTCACCCAGCATCAGCGGGTAGGACGTGGCCTGACGCATCGACATGACCACGACACGATTCTCAGCCGGCAGGTAGAGCTGGTAGTCGACGCCGGCGGGCCAGTCGGTCGGATCCCAGAGCAGGAAGGCCCGGCCGGGATTCGGCGAGCGCGCGACGATGCGCCACGAAGCGACCTGGTCGTGCAGGTTGACGATGTCGCGCGACATGGCGCGGCCGGCGGCCAGCTCCCACTCGGGGCGGTCGAACAGCAGGCGCGGGCCGCCTGCCGGCGACGGCGGCGGCAGCGGCCGGTCGTGAACGGCGTCGAAGCCGGCCGTGGCCTCCGGGTGCATGCCGATCGTGATCGAGCGCCGCTGGCCCGCCGCGTCCTCCAGGACGATGTTCGACTGCCAGGAGTCGTCGTCGGGATCGAGGCGGAGCTTCCCGCCGGCGGCTGCCGGCGCCTGCACGAAGTGGCCCCAGTAGATCTCCAGCGTGACGCCCTCCACGAGCGCGTTGATCCAGTAGCCGTGCCAGGGGCGCAGGTCGGCGACATCGACATACGATCCGCCGGTCGGATCGTAGCCCTGCACCGACGAGGTCACCAGACCAGCCTGGGCCGCCGCCTGCCAGTCGTACGTGTTTCCGCCATGGACGACCCGCAGCCCTTCGCGCGGTCCGACGAACCACAGCGGATTGCCGACCAGGTTCCAGCCCGCGCGCAGCGGTACGGTGACGCCATCGAGATCGCGCGTGCCGGACATCGTCCAGCTGAACGCCGTGTCGGTCGCCAGCCAGTAGCCCGTGCCCTGGGCCGCGGGCGCGTTCGCCTCGAGCAGGCGATAGCTGGCGCCGGGGTAATCGTAGGCGTATGCATTGCCCGGCGCGGGGCCCGTCAGCAGATCGTCGACCGTGGCCCCCGTTGCCGACTCCAGGGGCAGGCCGACCAGCGACCATCCGACCGGCAGTGCGCGGCTGGCGGGGTCCAGCTCTGGCGGGATCGACGCGATCCCGACGATCAGCTCGAAGCGCCGCACGTTCGGCTGCCCGTCATTCGCGAAAACATGCATGAGCGACGGGACCAGGTTGTAGTAGATCCCGGTGGCCACGTCGCGCAGGTAGAAGTGCACCACCTCCGAAGCATTGAAATCCGGCGCAAACGCCAGCGTCACGTCCCCGCTGCGGTCGGTCTCGACCATGAACTCCCAGGTCTTGTACTCGAGCAGGGGATCGAAGCGGCTGCGCACGTCTGTGGCGAAGCGCGGCCCCAGGGGCCAGCCCGGATGCGTGAAGCTGGCCTGCACGTAGCCGGCCGGGGGCGGCGTCGGCTTGGGGATGTCCAGGCCGCCGTCGTAGCCGTCGGTGGCGGTCTCGGCCGTGGCGGCGCGGATCGTGGTGTCCTGCAGCGTGGAGGTGCCGGCGGTGATGTCGACGCTGTAGTCATCGGCGTTGGAGCCCTGGCCGCAGCCTACACCCGGGCAGGTGACCGGATTGATGCCTGCCACCGGCAGGTTGACGTCGCAGGAGGCGACCGGACATTGGCGCAGCACGCCGTTTCCCGTCACGACCGGCAAGCCGCCGGCCATCGACGGGATCGAGCCCTGCGAGATGCGGAACTCCAGCGGCGACGCGGCCTGCAGCATGATGCTCCAGGTGACGAGCACGCAGGCGCCGCCGACGACCGGGTAGTTGGCGGCCGCGCCGACCGCGAAGCCGTTGGCCGAGGCGTCGACGTCGAGAGCCCCGGTGCCGCCGAGCGTCGTGGAAAGGATGAAGTGCGGCGCGCCGGTCGGCGTGACCGTGCACTCGAAGCCGTTCGTGGCCGAACTGGGGTTCATCAGCAGCAGGTAGGCGGTGGTCGGCACGAACGGAGCGGCGTTTACGCAGTTCGTGTTCCCCGCCGAGTCGAAGTAGACGCCGAAGCTGTCGGTCTTGTTGTCGAGACCCGCCGTCGCGATGCCGGGCAGCAGCGCGAGGGCCAGCAGCAGGTAGAACGGGGTGCGAGGTCTTCTCATGGCATCTCCTTGCAATGGTTGGCCCGACATGTTCGCGTGCGTCGCCACGGTGCCTGCCCGGGATGATGGCGGCGATTCAAGCACGTCGACGTGTGGCGGTCAATGCGCTACGGACGCTGTCGGCCGTCGTCATGCGGAGCCGACCCGTCCTGATTGCGATGAGTCGACCCCGCAAAGTGAAGGGCGGCCCCCTCACGAGGGCCGCCCTTCTTCAGGGGCGAGAATCGTCCGCGCCGCGCCTAGAGCTTGTTCAGCTCCGTGCGCCGGTTCTGCGCGCGGCCTTCCTCGGTGTCGTTCGTCGCCATCGGCTTGTCCGGGCCGTAGCCCTTGGCCACCATCCGGTCGGCGGCGATGCCCTTGCCCACCAGGTAGTCGCGCACGGCCTCGGCGCGCTTCTGCGACAGGCGCACGTTGTAGGCGCGCGAGCCCTTGCTGTCGGTGTGGCCGGCCACCTCGACGCGGATCTCAGGGTAGGCAGCCAGGCTGACCGCGACGCGATCGAGCACCTCGAGGGCGCCCGGCGTCAGGTCGGCCTTCGCGGTCTCGAAGTTCACACCCTCGAGCACGAACGTGGTCTTGGTTTCCTCGAACAGCTGCGGGCAGCCGTTGCGGTCGACCTTCGTGCCCTTCGGCGTGCCGGGGCACTTGTCGGCGTCGTCGAACACGCCGTCGCCGTCGGAGTCCTTGGGCAGCGGGCAGCCCTTGGCGTCGACCTTCTCGCCCTTCGGCGTGTTGGGGCACTTGTCGGCGTCGTCGAGCACGCCGTCGCCATCGGAGTCCTTGGGCAGCGGGCAGCCCCTGGCGTCGACCTTCTCGCCCTGCGGCGTATCGGGGCACTTGTCGGCGTCGTCGAGCACGCCGTCGCCGTCGCTGTCCTTCGGCAGCGGGCAGCCGGTGGCGTCCACGGGCTCGCCGCGCGGCGTGGCGGGGCACTTGTCCAGGTCGTCGGTCACGCCGTCCTTGTCGCTGTCGCCGGGGCCGCCGCCGAACAGGCCGCTGAATCCGAACTGCACGCCGTAGTCGACGTGGTCTTCCTTCGACGTGAAGTCGGTGTCGCTGTACCAGTCCGCCGTGGCCTCGAAGCGCCACGACAGCTTCTCGGAGGTCTGGTAGCGGAAGCCGACCAGCAGGCCGGCGCCGTCGCCCGAGGCGTTGGCGTCGTCGCCGTACTCGGTGTGCACATAGCCGGCGCCGACCATCAGGTGGGTGTTCTCGCCGTACGGCCGGTGCCAGTTCAGGCGGGCGTGGAACGGCATGACCTGCACGTCCTGGCGCAGGCCGTCGGTGATGATGCCGTCGGTGCTGGTGAACGACAGGTCGGCCTCCAGGGCCAGGTTGTCGCGCAGGAAGTAGCCGGCGCGGGCGCCGATGCCGCCCCAGTCGGCGATGTTAAGGGCGGGGTCGAAGAACGACACGCGGCCGAACAGGCCCAGTTCGCCCGTCCCCTTCTCGATGGCGAGGGCCGGCGCGCTCAGCGCCGACAGGGCCGCGCACAGCGCCAGGCCCAGGATCACACACTTCTTCATCACGTTCCCCCTTGCGAAGAGCCACGCTTCCGGTGGCGAGTCCGGATCTTGTCCGTCGCGAATATGGACGTTCAGTCGTTCCCGTCGCAAGTGCCGATTCCCTCGGGTGCTGCGGGGCCCGGTGGCCGGCCCCCCGGGGGTGGGCGTCGGGATCGCCGGGCCGGCACGACCGGGCGCGGTGGCCGCTCAAGCCGGCCGAAATTGGACCGATGATATCGATTGTCCCTTGTCGATGCCAGGCGCCGGCGCGCCGAAGTCCCGCCATTCGCAAAGGGTTGCCCCATCGGAGGTCTTCCGGGATGAGTCTTCGCCTCAAGCTCCTGCTCGGCGTCGGCACGGCGGCGCTGGCTTTTGCCGTCTTCGCCGCGGTCGCCTGGAACACCGTCGAGACCACCAAGGTCAACGGCGATGCCTACGCCGGGATCGTCGAGGGCAAGGACCTCGTTGCCGACGTGCTGCCACCCCCGGAATACATCGTCGAGTCGTACCTGGTGGCGTACCAGATCGCCGACGCTGCCACGCCGGCGGCGGTGGCGCCGCTGGCCGACCGCCTGCGGGCCCTGCGCGACGAGCACGTCAAGCGGCACGACTTCTGGCGCGAGTCCAGCCTCGACGGCCGGCTGCGCACCCTGATGATGGAGGACGCCTTCCGCCCCGCCGAGCAGTTCTTCGCCGTCGCCGAGAGCGAGCTGGTGCCGGCCGCCACGCGCGGCGACGAGCAGCGGGTGGCCGCCATCATGCGCAACCGCCTGGAGCCGTTGTTCGCACAGCACCGCAAGGCCATCGATGAGGTCGTCACGCTGGCCAACGAGCACCTGGCCGCCGACGAGCGCGCGGTGGCCGGACTCCTGCGCGCGCGGGCGACGTGGCTCACGGTGCTGGCCGTGCTGGCCTCTGCCGCCTTCGCCTTCCTGGCCTTCAGCGTGAACCGGATCGCCGTGACCATCACCCGGCGCCTGGGCGCGGCGGTGGGCTTCGCCGCCGACATGGCCCGCGGCGACCTGACCGGGACCATGCCCGAGGGACCGGAGGACGAGGTCGGCCGCCTGATCCGCGCGCTGAACGCCATGGCCCGCTCGTTCCGCGGCGTGATCGCCGAGATCACGGGCGGCATCCAGACCGTGGCCACCGCGTCGACCGAGCTGTCGGCCGTGGCGGGCAGCATGTCGTCCGGCGTCATCGAGATGAACAGGCTGGCCGGCAGCATGAACGACACGGCCAGCGTCTTCAGCGCCGGTGCGCAGGACGTGGCGGCCAACATGCAGCAGGCCACCGCCAACCTGCACACGGTGGCCGCGGCCACCGGTGAGCTGAGCGAGACGGTGGGCAGCATCGCCAGCAGCTCCGAGCGGGCGCGCTCCGTCAGCGAGGATGCGTCGCGGCAGGCCCAGGCGATCAGCGCCACGATGGCCGAGCTGCAGCGGGCGGCGCGGGAGATCGGCAACGTGACCGAGACCATCGCGCACATCTCCTCGCAGACGAACCTGCTGGCGCTGAACGCCACCATCGAGGCGGCGCACGCCGGCGATGCCGGGCGCGGCTTCGCCGTGGTGGCCAGCGAGATCAAGGAGCTGGCGCGCCAGACGACAATCGCCGCCGACGACATCCAGCAGCGGATCACGGCCATCCAGGACTCCACCGGCAGCGCGGCCGACGACATCGGCTCCATCACGGAGATCGTGGCGCAGATGACGGAGTTCACCGGCACCATCGCCGCGGCCATCGAGGAGCAGACGGCGGTCACGCGCGAGGTCGCCGCGAACATCGCGGCCGCCAACCACGGCGTGGCCGGCACGAACAGCCACATGACCGAGATCGCTGCCGGCTCGGAGACGATCGCCGACGGCATCCGCCGCGTGAGCACCGGGCTGGTCGAGATCGGCAGCGCGGGGCAGCAGGTCGACGCCAGCGCCACGGAGCTGTCGCGCCTCGGCGAGGTGCTGCGGGTGTCGGTCAGCCGCTTCCGCTACGAGGAGCCCGTCGGCGCCGGCAGCCGCTGATCGGCCGCGCACGGGTCGGGACAGGAAGGACGCCGCCCGCGGGGGCGGCGTCCTCTTCGTCGAGGCGGCAGTGACGACCGCGAACCGGATCAGGTCCGCGCCGACGCGTTGCCCCCCAGTTCGACACGGGCGGTCGAGCGCGCCCCGCCGCGCTCGAGGCTCCAGCCGAACTTCAGCCCCGCCATGAACCAGACGAGGCTGCCGACGCCAACCAGGAACACCGAGTCGCCCACGATGCGCAGCCAGCGCAGCGTCTCGACCCACGGCTGCTGCAGGAACTCGGCGCTGCGCGCGTACCACAGGCCCTTGTCCACGCTGGCCACCGCCTGCGCCAGGCCGATGGGCAGCAGGCTCAGCGCGATCATCAGCGCCAGGCCGATATTCAGGCACCAGAAGGCGATCGCCAGCGGGCGCTCCTTCCAGGCGACCTCGCCGGTCAGCCGGCGCGCCACCAGCAGCACCAGCCCGATCGACAGCAGCCCATAGACCCCGAACAGCGCGGCGTGGCCGTGCACGGGCGTGGTGTTCAGGCCCTGCATGTAGTAGAGGGCGATGGGCGGGTTGATCAGGAACCCGAAGACGCCCGCGCCGACCAGGTTCCAGAAGGCCACGCCGACGAAGAAGGTGATCGGCCAGCGCAGGCGGCGCACCCAGGGTGCGGCGTGCTGCAGGCGCCAGGTCTGGAACGCCTCCAGGCCCACCAGCACCAGCGGCACGACTTCCAGCGCGCTGAACGTGGCGCCGACCGCCATGATCGAGACCGGCGTGCCGCTGAAGTACAGGTGATGGAACGTGCCGGGGATGCCGGCGAACAGGAACAGCGCGCTGGAGGCGATCACGGCGCCGCCGGCGTGGCTCTCCCTGATGAGGCCGAGCCGAGCGAAGACGAAGGCGATGGCCGCGGTGGCGAAGACCTCGAAGAAGCCCTCCACCCACAGGTGGACCACCCACCAGCGCCAGTACTCCATCACGGACAGGTGCGTGCGCGCGCTGAACAGGAAGCCGGCCGCATACATCAGCCCGATGGCGGCGCTGGCACCCGTGAACATGAAGATGAGCGAGCGCGAGCCTTCCCTGCGCTGCAGCGCCGGCCACAGGCCGCGCAGCATCAGCGTCAGCCACAGCAGCAGCCCGACGAAGAGCGCGATCTGCCAGCCACGCCCCAGGTCGACGTACTCGTAGCCCTGGTGGCCGAACCAGAAGCCGGCATCCAGGCCCAGGCGCTGGTGGATGGACAACGCCTCGCCGGCCAGCGAGCCGGCCACGACCAGCAGCAGCGCGCCGAACAGCACGTTGACGCCCAGTCGCTGGAAACGCGGCTCGCGGCCGCCCACCAGCGGCGCCAGGAACAGGCCGGCGGCCAGGAAGGCCGTGGCGATCCAGAAGACACCCGTCTGGATGTGCCAGGTGCGGCTCAGCGCGTAGGGCAGGTACTTGCCCAGGGGGAAGCCGAAGAACGACTGGCCCTCCACCGTGTAGTGGGCGGTGACGGCGCCGAGCAGCGCCTGCACGGCGAACACGGCGATGACCACGGCCACGTACTTGCCGACGGCGCGCATCGACGGCGTGACCATCGTGAGGGCGAACGGGTCGGCGTGCGGGGGCGTGACGGCCGGTTCTTCCGACGGCCGGAAGGCGCGCCACCAGACGATGGCGCCGACAGCCGCCAGCAGCAGCACGACGCTGACCATCGACCAGGTGAGGTTGGCGCCGGTGGGACGGTTGCCGACCAGCTCGTCGGCGGGCCAGTTGTTGGTGTAGGTGATGTCGCCGCCGGGTCGCTCGGTGACGCAGGCCCAGCTGCTCCAGAAGAAGAACTCGGTCAGGCGCGATAGGCGCTGCGGATCCGTCACGGTGACGTCCTGCATCGCGTAGTCGTCGCGCAGCTTCGCCAGCGAGGGGTCGCCGCCGAACAGCGCGGCGTAGTGGGAAGCCGTGCGCGCGACGGCTTCGGCGCGGTCGGCATCGATCACCAGGGCGCCGGTCTTCTCGTCGTAGGTGTTCGGGCGCAGCGCGCCGGGCAGCCGCGACTTCAGCGCGGCCTGTTCGGTCGCGGGCAGCGCGGCGAACGAGGCGGCGCCCTGCCTCTCGGCCCAGATGTCCAGCAGCGCCAGGGCCTCGCGGTGCAGCCAGTCAGCCGACCAGTCGGGCGCCTGGTAGGCGCCATGACCCCAGATCGAGCCCAGCTGCTGCCCGCCGGTGGATTGCCAGACCTGCTGGCCGGTGAGGATGTCGTCGCCGGTCATCAGCTGGCGGCCGTCGGTCGTGACGACGCGCGCGGGGATCGGCGGTTTCTGGCGGTAGACCTGGGCGCCGAAGACGCCCAGCACGGTGAAGGCCAGCAGCAGCGCGCCGCCGAGCAGCCACCACAGCTTCCTGTGTTCGTGCAGCATGTGAGGGGTCCTTTCTCGTCCCTTTCCAGCGGGGGAAGGGTCCTGCGGGGGGAACGCCGCGCCGGGCGCGTTGGGGGCCTCGGGGCGGCGCACGCTTGCGGGCGTCGAAGAGCAGGGGTTGTGCCATTTGTTAACATAATAAAAAACAACAAGTTATAACAAAGGTTATTGACTTGATAGCGCCATGATGTTATGAATATGATGGCAAGGTTATAGAAAGGACTACCGTGCCGGACCGCAACTTGACGCCGCTTCTGGATATCGCCCGCGACCTGACCGCGTCGCTGGCGGCCGCCGACCGCTACCAGCGCCTGCTGGCGGCGGTGCAGCGCCTGATACCCTGCGACGCGACCTGCCTGCTGCGCCTGGAAGGCGACGCGCTGGTGCCGTTGTCGGCGGTCGGGTTGGCGCCCGAGGCGATGGTGCGCCGCTACGTGCGCGGCGAGCACCCGCGCCTGGACGCGATCCTCTCGGCGCGCGAACCGGTGCGCTTCGCCGCCGACTCGGGTCTGCCCGATCCCTTCGACCACCTGCTGGCCGGCAAGCGTGGCGAGCGCGCCGATGTGCACGCCTGTCTGGGCAGCGCGCTGTTCCACGACAACCGGCTGGTGGGCGCGCTGACGGCCGACGCGCTGGACCCGCACGCGTTCGACCGCGTGGACCTGCAGCTGCTGGCCACGTTCGCGGCGCTGGCGGGCGCGGCGTTGCGCACGTCGTCGCTGATCGAGTCGCTGGAAGCCGCCGTGGCGCGCCGCGACCTGGTGGCGCGCGACCTGCAGCGGACCGCGGGCCAGGTCGCAGGCGAGCGCATCCTGGGCCACGGGCCCGCGGTGCGGGCGCTGCTGGGCGAGCTGGCCACGGTGGCGGCCTCGGACCTGACGGTGCTGGTGACGGGCGAGACGGGCGTGGGCAAGGAGCTGGTCGCGCGCCACCTGCACGAGAACTCGCGGCGCGGCGCGCAGCCGCTCATCCAGGTCAACTGTGCGGCGCTGCCCGAATCGCTCGCCGCCAGCGAGCTGTTCGGGCACGTCGCGGGTGCCTTCACCGGCGCCGCGCGCGATCGCGCCGGCAAGTTCGAGATCGCCGACGGCGGCACGCTCTTCCTGGACGAGGTGGGCGAGCTGCCGCTGTCGCTGCAGCCGGTGCTGCTGCGCGCGATCCAGCAGGGCGAGATCCAGCGCGTCGGTTCGGACCGTGCCCATCGCGTGGATGTGCGCATCATCGCCGCGACCAACCGCGACCTGCCCGCCGCCGTGGCCGGCGGCCGCTTTCGCGCCGACCTCTACCACCGCCTGGCCGTGTTCCCGGTGCACGTGCCGCCGCTCAGGGAGCGACGCGAGGACATCGCGCTGCTGGCGGCGCACTTCGCCGACCACGCGCGCCGTCGCCTGGGCGCGCCTCCCGTGCGCCTGGGCGAGTCCGCGCATGCGGCCCTGGCGGCCGCCGACTGGCCGGGCAACGTGCGCGAGCTGGAGAACGTGGTCTCGCGCGGCGTGCTGCGCGCCGCCAGCGAAGGACGCGACCCCGTGCTGGTCGAGCTGAGGCATCTGGACCTGCCGGCGGGGGCGGAGCTGGTGGCGGCCGGTGTCGGCGACGACGCGAGGGATCTCGGCGCGGTCGGCGCGGCGGACCATGCCGGCCGAACGGCGGCGGTCCGCCCGGCTCCGCTGCGCGAACAGGTGGCCGCCTTCAAGCGAGCGCGCATCCGCGCAGCGATCGAACGCAACGACGGCAACTGGGCCGCCGCCGCGCGCGAGCTGGGACTGCAGCGCGGCAACCTGCACAACCTGGCGCGGCGGCTGGGGCTGCGGTAGGGCCAGGTCCCGGCGAACGCCGGGGCGTTGACGCACCGTGGCTAATCGGCGACAATCTTCCCGCAGTCGATGATGACCCGCAGCCGGAAGCCGGACATGCGCCCTGCCCATAGCCGACGAGCGAACCGCCCGCCCGAGCACGCGCCCTGCCCGGCGCCGAAGCCTTGCACGTTTCAGCGGCCCCGCCTCCGGTTCCGCTTCAGCCCATTCGCCGTCCTGGGCGCGGCGCTGCTCGTTGCCATCCTGCCGGCCGCCTGCACGACGGTGCCCGACGAGGCCATCGTCCTGTCCGGCTACGGCGTCGTCGAGGGCCGCGTGCTCGAGTGCGGCCTGCCCGTGACGGCCACGCTGTCGTTCAGGGCGCTCGCCGATGGCCGCGTCGAGACCAGGGCGGAGGCGATGACCGACACGACCGGCTGGTACCGCGCCGAACTGCCCTTGGGCGACTACGAAGTCGATCTCCGCACCACGGTCGAAGAGCTCTTGTACATGGACACCTACAGCCACGCGGACACCGTGCGGGTCGGCCGGGCCGTCCGCCGGCGCGACTTCCAGCGCGGTCGGGTGAGGGCCGAGATCCGCCTGCCGGAGCGGTTGGAAGGACGGAATGCGACGCTGCGTCTCACCCGCCAGGAAGGCTACGCCTCGGGGCGGGCGGCGGTCGTGGACGGCGTCGCG
>JAYRFB010000055.1:0-22395 GCA_041908585.1 Candidatus Krumholzibacteriia bacterium | reverse complement strand
GCCGGGCTGGCCTGGGCCCTGGCGCAGGCGGACGACGCCGTGCGCGCGCTGGCTGCCGGGCGCGCCGACTGGCTGCCGGGCGCCCTTGCCCGACCCGACTTCGCGATGGCCGCCGGGGTGAACGTCCACGACGGCGTGACCTGGGTTGCCAAGGAAGGGCTCGAGGCCCTCCTGCAGGCGATGCTCGTCGAGGCCCTGGCCGGTCTGCCCGTGCCTGAGCCTGCCGGCCGGCCGGCTGCGACGGGCGGGCCCGCGACGGCTCCGGCGACGGCATCGCCCCTGGTCGCGCTCCTGGATGGACGCGCCCTGGTCCTGGCCGCCGCCGCAAGGGCCGGCTACCGGGTGGACAGGATCACCGCGGAACTGGCGGGCCCGACCGCGGGTTGAACCCCGTTTGCGCCTTTCGGGCCGTTGCCGGCGCCCGGATCTTGTCGTATCGGCAGATCCGTGGTATGATCAGGCAAACGTCGCCGGACCTGCCGAACCGCACGCCGGTGCGCCGGCAGGCCGCTCCCCCTTTCCCGGGTGATCCATGGACCGCATCGCGAACCCGACGCCGCGCCGGGGCATGCCGTGCCAGGCCGCCTGCCGCCTGCTGGCGGGCGCCTGCCTCGTGGCCGCCGCCGGGACCCTGTCCGCGACGGCGACCGCCGCCGTGGGCATCGGCACGAGCCCGCCGGCGACCATCGACACGGTGGCGCCCACGCTGGTGCTCGACGCCCTGCCGCCCAACCTGCTCCTGCTGGGCGGGCAGCAGGTGACCTTCCATTGGACCACCGCCGACAGCCACCCCGGCACGACAGCTGCCGACTTCACGGCACAGGTGATCGACGACGAGGTGCCGCTGGCCGCGATCGACTACCTGGCGGAATTCGCCGACGCCAGCTGGACCTGGCAGGCGCCGGAGATGTCCTCGGGCCACCTGCACGCGCGGGTCACCTGCCGGGACGCGTTCGGCAACACCACGACCGCCCGCACGGACGACTTCTCGGTGATCCTCTCGACCAGCGATGCGCCGCTGCCCGGGCTCCCCGAGCGGGTCGCGCTGGCCGGCGCCTATCCCAACCCCTGCAACCCCCGCGCGGTCGTCCGCTTCAGCCTGCCGCGCGCCATGGCGGCCACGCTGGACCTGCACGACGCCGCGGGCGCGCGCGTGCGCCGGCTGGCCGCGGGCGCCTTTGGTGCCGGCGCGCACGAGCTGGCCTGGGACGGCCGCGACGACCATGGCCGGGAATCCGCCTCGGGCACGTACCTGCTGCGACTGGTCACGGCTGAGGGCGTGCGGACGGCCAAGGTGGCGCTGGTCCGCTAGCGCGCGGGTCGCGCCGGGAAGCTCACGCGGGACGGCGCGCGGCCACGAGGATCTCCGTCGCCAGCCACGGCCAGCGCGCCCGGTCCGGCCGGAAGGCCGTCGCCCGCAGCAGGCGCCGCAGCCCACCCTCCGGCAACACGTCCAGCGGCGCGGTCAGGCGCGCGACGTGTTCCGGCTCGAAGCCGCAGGCCCGCACCAGCGCCACGATCTCCCGCCGGCGGTAGATGCGCGCCCGCGCCCAGCGGTCGTGCAACGGCTTCGGCCACCAGCTGACCAGCGGCACCCGGTTCCAGGGCAGCAGCGGCAGGTCGCAGCCGTGCGTCTCGAACAGCCACCAGCGATTCGGCACCGTCAGCACCAGCAGGCCTCCCGGCTTGAGCACGCGATGCAGCTCGCGCAGCGCCTGCCGCTCGTCCGCGACATGCTCGAGCACGGTGAAGGAGGTGACGACGTCGGCGGTGGCGTCGGGCAGCGGGAGCGCGGCGCCCTCGACCAGGACACGACGCACCTTAGTCGCCACTCCCAGCCGCTCGCATTCGGCGCCGAAGGCCGCCAGCTGGTCGGCCGCAATGTCGATCCCGGTGGTCACGGCGAAGCGCCCGCCCAGGAGCAGGGTCTGGGCCCCGTTGCCGCAGCCGAAGTCGACAAGGTGGCCGGCCTCGTCCGGAAGCAGGGTTGACACGACCCTGGCACGGCGCTCGAGGATGAACTGGCCGGCATCCGCCGGCTTGCCCGTGGCCAGGTGCGGCACCTCAGCCATCGCCGCCCCCACGCAGCCAGCCCAGGCCGGACACGAGACCGGCCACAGTCGCCTCCCGTCCTGCCGCGTCCCGACCGGGAGCGCCAGCCAGCATCCCCTCCCTGCCCCGCGCCTCCCACGCCGCCGCATCCGTGTACAGCCGCGGCTTGACCCGCCACGGCTCGCCCCGCTCCGGGCAGAAGGTGGTGCAGTTGCCGCACTCGTTGCACAGCTCGGCCAGCACCAGGTACTGCGAGCGCGACCGCAGCGGCGGCCGCACGCCGGTCGGCACGGCCAGGAAGGCGTTGTTCGGGCACACCGTCACGCAGTTGGAGCAGGCCAGGCAGTCGAACATCTCCAGGTCGTGGTCGACCGCGCGCAGCGGCTCGTGCACGGCATCGCGCGCATAGCGGGAGCAGCCCTCGGCGGTGGCCAGCCTCGCCGCGGCCGCCGCCACCGCGCCCGCATGCCCCGCCGCCATCGCCTGGCGCCCGCAGCGGGCGCGCCAGCCCGCCAGGTCCGCGACCTTCGCCGACTTCATGCCGCGGGCCAGCGCGCGCAGTCCCTGCGCCAGGCGCCCGTAACCGCCCGGCCGCAGCAGGTCGCTGCAGACGGTCACCGGCATCAGGCCCAGCCCGACCATGTCGGCCAGGTTGTCCTTGTCCACGCCGGCGCTGAAGGCGACCGGGATGCCCGCCTCGCGCGTGCCCAGCCGCAGGCGACCGGGCAGCGCGGCGTCCAGCCGCGCCAGCAGCGAGACCGCCAGCACATGCAGCGGCGCGCCGCTGAGGTACATGCGCTCGCCGGGCATGACGCCGCGGTGGTTGCGCACCACCAGCGTGTTGGTCAGCTTCAGGCCGAACTCGCGCCCCTCGCGCCGACCCACCGCTTCCAGCCGGTCGATCATCGCCAGCGCGCGCTCCCACTGCAGGTCGCCGGCGAAGGCTTCCGCATCCAGAGGCACCTCGCCGTAGCCCAGGCGGTCGTGCAGGATGTCGGCCACCGCCTCGCGCCCGAGCAGCGTCGGGTTGAGCTTGACCGTCACGTCCAGGCCGTGGCGCGTCATGAGGTGCTCGACGATGCCCTCGATCTCGTCGGGCGGGCAGCCGTGGAACGTGCTGAGCGTGGCCGTGCGCACCAGGCGCGGGTCGGCCTCGACGTCACGCAGGTGCGCGAACGGGCCGGCGATGCCCGCGCGCAGGGCGTCGAGCCGCGGTCCCGCGTCGGCCAGCGCGTCGATGAACGCGGCCATGCGCTCGTGCCGGATGCCGGCCAGGTCGTAGCCCACCGACAGTTCGAAGGCGTGGTCACCCGGATCGCCCAGCGCGCCGCGCAGCGGTTCCCACGCTCGCAGCACCGCCAGGAGGAGCCAGCCCTTCACGTACTCGTCCAGCGACTGCGGCAGCGTCAGCTCCTGGCTCCACTCGACGTTGTAGCCCTCGTGCTCCATGTCGATGCAGGGGCGCGGGATGTCCAGCTCGTCGAGGATCTGCACCGTCTTCAGCTCGAACGTGCGCGCGCCGGCCAGCCAGCCCAGCGCGAGGTTCTGCGCCAGTTGCGTGTGCGGGCCCGCAGCCGGGCCCACGGGCGTGGTGACGCGGCGGCCGCCGACCATGGCGGAGAGGTCCAGGCCCGGCTCGGACTTCCAGAACCTCCGGCCGGCCAGGCTGAAGATCGCCTTGTCGCGCGACCACTCGTCGGCGACGCGGTCGAGCAGCCGCGACAGCGGCCACGGGTGCAAGGGCGGAACGCGGTCGGTCACGGGCGAACCTCCGTTGACGTGCGGCCGGGGTCGGCGAACAGCGTCGCCAGCTCGAGCGGCGACTGCAGCAGGTGGTCAGGCGCCAGCTCGCGCAGCCGCGCTTCGGGTTCCAGGCCCCAGGCGCAGCCGATGGCCACGGCGCCGAGCGACCGCGCGGCCAGGATGTCGTTGCGGCTGTCGCCCACGACGACGACCGCGCCAGGCGCCACGTCCAGGCCCGCCAGGCAGGCGCGCAGGTGCGCGGGATCCGGCTTGCGCGCAGGCGCCTCGTCGCCCCCGACCACGCAGCGGAAATGCGCGTCCAGGCCCAGTCCCGCCAGGATCCGGCGGCTGAAGCCGCCCGGCTTGTTGGTGGCGACCGCCAGGGGCACGCGCGGCAGCCGATCGAGCATCCGAGCCACGCCGTCGTAGGCGCGCGTATGGTCCAGCAGGTGGGCGCCGTAGTGTTCCAGGTAGGCTGCCAGCGCGGGCGCCAGGCGCCGGTCGTCCCCGGGGACCGGCGCGCCGGACCCCGCGTCGTGGCCGAGGGCCCGCCGCAGAAGCAGGCCCACGCCGTCGCCGACGTAGGCGCGCAGCACGGGCTCCGGCAGCGGGCCCAACCCGACCGCGGCCCGCGCCACGTTGGCCGCGGCGGCGATGTCCTGCCGCGAGTCGACGAGCGTGCCGTCGAGGTCGAAGATGAACGCCCCCGGCCGGGGCGTGCCGCCGTTGCCTGGTGCCATGTCCCTGTCCCGCGTGCCCGGTACGCTCCGCATGAGGCCCCATGGCGGAGGATACCTTCCGGCAGAGGTGGCGGCAAGGACGCCCCGCCCGGGAACGCCCCTTGCAGGCCCGCCGGGATGGGTCGCGCGCGGGGCGGAACGCCGCGCCCAGCTAAGGTGTTGATTGCCGGTCGTGCCCGGTCTAGGATCTCCCTTCCCCCGGGATCGATCACGCCGGGCAGCGCTCCGGAAAGGATGCTGGACGCATGACCACCGAATCCGCCGAGAAGAAGCCCACCGTCCGCCGCCGGCGCCGAGCCGCCCGCGGCGGCAAGGGCGGCATGCCGCGCATCATGTGGCTGGCCATCCTCGTCTGCGTCGCCGGCGCCGTGGCCCTGTTCCGCTCGGGCGGCGGCGGCCCGATGCCCACCGGCCTGGGCGAGAAGCGCACCGTGGTGACCGCGCCGGAGGGCGGCGAGCCGGTCTCCGGCGACGTCGAGATCGCGGGCGAGGGCCTGCAGCTGACCCCCGAGCAACCTGTGGCCGGCCACGACCTCGGCGGCGCCGACAACGCCCCGCTCGAGGTCACCGTTTCGCGCCCATTGGCCGGCGACGACGCCGACCAGGCCGCCGCGAACGCCGCGAACGCCGCGGGCGCCGCCGGCGCCGAGACGACGGAAGCGACGGCTGCCGGCGCGGCCACGCCGACGCCTCCTGCCGATGCCGAGGCGCCCGCCGCCAAGCCGGCGACGACGGTCCCGGAATCCCGCCGCGAGGTCGAGGCCGAGGAGCCGGACCGCCCCGAGCCGACCGGCGCGCTGCCCGCGCGCGTGGTGCCGCAGCCTCGCGGGCCGTACCTGGTGCAGGTCGGCTCGTTCGGCGACAACGAGAATGCGCAGAAGGAAGCCGGGCGACTGCGGCCGTTCGGCTGGGACGCGACCGTGCGCGTGGGCAACAAGGCCGACGGCGGACTGGTCTACCGCGTGCAGATCGGCTACTTCGCCACACGCGAGGATGCGCAGGCCTTCATCGACCAGAACCACGCCCGCCTGCCGGGAGCCATCCCGGCGCACCGGTAGCCGCGTGCTGCGCGCCGCCATCACGGGAACCGGCTTCTGGGTCCCGCCGCAGGTCGTGACGAACGACGACCTGGCCGCCCGCATCGACACTTCGGACGCCTGGATCACCGAGCGCAGCGGCATCCGCGAACGCCGCTGGCTGGCCCGCGACGCCGAGGGCAATACCGAGATCAGCGGCGCCGAGATGGGTGCCCGCGCCGCGCGCGAGGCCATCGCCGCCGCCGGTATTGAGGCCGCCGAGATCGAGCAGGTGATCTACGCGACGCTCAACCCCGACGTCTTCTTCCCGGGCAACGGCGTCTTCCTGGAGCACCTGCTGGAGCTGCGCACGGCCGGCGCCATGGACATCCGCAACCAGTGCACGGGCTTCGTCTACGGGCTGGCGGCGGCCGACGGGTTCATCCGGTCGGGACTGGCGCGCACGGTCCTGGTCGTGGGCGGGGAGATCCAGTCCACGGCCCTGGACCTGACCGACCGCGGACGCGACATGGCGGTGCTGTTCGCCGACGGCGCCGGGGCGGCCGTGGTCCAGGCCACCACCGAGGACCGCGGCATCCTGGCCAGCGTCCTGCACAGCCAGGGCCGCTACGCCCGTGAGCTGTTCGCTGAGGCTCCCCTGGCCACGGCCACGGGCCGCGTCACGCCGGCCATGATCGCCGAGGGACGCCTCTACCCGCGCATGAACGGCAAGCTGGTGTTCCAGCACGCGACGCGCCGGTTCGGCGAGGCCATCGACGAGGTCCTGCGCAAGGGCGGCGTCACGCCGGCCGACGTGGCGCTGTTCATCCCCCACCAGGCGAACCAGCGCATCACCGACGCGGTGACTGCGCGCCTGGGCGTGTCGCCGGAGCGCGTCGTCAGCAACATCGCCCGTTACGGCAACACCACCGCGGCCTCCATCCCGATCGCCCTGGCCGAGGCCGTGCGCGCGGGCCGCGTCGCGCGCGGCGACCTGCTGGTCACCGTCGCGTTCGGCTCCGGCTTCACCTGGGGCGCCAACCTGATCCGCTGGTGACCGCGCCGCCTCAGGGGCGCGCCAGCCGCACCAGCGCCGAGCGCAACTGCGCGTGCCCGTCGAAGAGCTTCACGAACTCGCGCTCGCTGCGACCGCCCTTGGCGCGCACGACGGCCGCCAGCGCCCGCTTCTGCGCGCGGGTCCAGCGGTCCACTCCCGGCAGCAGCAGCACCAGCGGCCCCCAGCGCTCCCAGGCCAGGCGCTCGCCGGCGGCCCTGGGCGAGGCCGCGGGCTCGCCCAGCCGCAGCCGCGCCTCGCGCGCGCAGGCCGGCCCGGCCAGGTCGCGGTGCGCGCCGAAGCGGCGCGACAGATAGGTGGATACCTTCAGGCCCGCCTCCGCCAGCGCCAGCCGGCCGATGATGTCCTCGCGCGGGGCGTCGCGGTCGTAATAGACGTTCCCCTCCACCAGCCGGCGCAGCACGGCCGGTCGCGTGCGATGGCCCGGCCGCCGCTTCATCAGCGCCAGCTCGGCGCGCATCAGCTTCAGGATGGCCCGGTCGCGCGAGCGGAACCCCAGCTTCTGGTAGAACCACCAGGCGCCGGTGCGCAGGCCCTCGTCGTTGCCGTCGCCGCCCAGCTGGTAGGGATAGACGGTGAAGGTGTCCGCAGCGAACACGCGCAGCAGCCCGGCCAGCAGGCGCGCGTAGAGCCGGCCCGCCTCGGCGCCGCGGAACGTCTCGAACAGGTTGAAGGCCACCTCGATGGAGCGGTACAGCGCGCTGACCACGCCGTAGCCCACGGGTACGCCGTTGCGCAGGATGAGGTAGCCGTAGACGGCCTCCAGCAGCAGCCGGCGCTCCGGCACCATCCCGACCAGGGCGAACTGCAGGCCCTCGCCGTCGTCGATCATCACGACATCGCGCGGGTCGGCCCAGGCGAAGGCGTCCAGGTCGCGGCTGCGCGTGATCATCGCCTCGCGCGCCAGGTCGACGACGGCACGGCCCGTCGCCGGCCCGACCGCGCGCACGGCAACCGGAGGGCGCTCGAGCTCGGTCGCCAGGTCCGGGCGCCTGCCGTCCGGCGGCGCCGCCTGCCAGCGCACCGGCGACCGTTCCAGGCGCGCCAGCGTCCGCGAGGGACCGCCTTGACCGCCGTCCAGCACCAGCCACAGGTCGAGCTGCTCGTAGAGGTACTCGTGCGCCTGCGTGCCCAGGCCGAGTCCGCCCAGCCGCGCGGCCACGAAGGCGCCGTCGGCCTCGCGCGGTCCCTTCAGGCGCTCCAGCCACTCGCGCGCCTCGAAGCCCAGCTCGTCCAGGGCCGGCGTCTCGCTCCAGGTGGCCAGCAGCGGCAGCACGCCCTCCAGGCGCGCCGCGTCGCAGGACTCCCAGTCGATGCGCAGCCGGTCCGGCCAGCGCTCCGCCGCCCAGCGGGCCATGGTCGCGTAGAAGCGGTAGTTGATGTCGGCGCCCGCCACGCCGGTGTCGGCCAGTTCGTCGCGGAAGCGGCGCAGGTCCGCCCGTCGCGCGAAGCCGCGCAGCAGCCGCTCGACCGCCGCCAGCACCCGGGCATCGTCGGGATAGGCGCGGCTGAAGCAGAGCAGCTCGTGGAAGCGCAGCACGTCGGCGGCGCGCGCGTAGTCGGCGCGCCCGGCAGCCGCCAGCAGGCGCCGGCGGCGGCGGGCGGCGGCGGGCCCGAACTGCAGGCGCAGCGACTCCAGTTCGGCGAGCAGGTGACCGGGCGTGGCGGGCATGGCATCCTCCGGGATGGGCTGGCGTCAAGGACCGGGCGGCGGCGATTGTAGGCGCGGCGGGCGCGCGCTGGCCATGCCGAAGTGGCGTCGCGGCCCCGGCCGCTCGCGGCGGCGGCAACCCTGCCGCCCCGTGCGCCGTATCACGGCGGTCCCGCACCCCGCCATCGTCCAGGGAGTCCACCCGTGCCCGACCCGCGCCGCCTGCCGTCCCCCATCGTCGCCGCCATCACCCGGACCCTTGCCGTCGTCGTCGCGCTGGTGGCCGCCGCGCTCCCGACGGCGCGGGCCGCGGCTGCCGCGCCGGCGCCCGCGCCGGCCGCCGTCGCAGACGACTCCTGGCAGCCGCAACGCCACCCGCGACTGGAGACCCGTCGCGCCGCCGGCCCCATCCAGGTGGACGGCCTGCTGGACGATCCCGGCTGGCAGGGCCTGCCCCGGGCCCGCCACTTCGTGGAGCATTCGCCGGGCGACCAGGTGCAGCCGCCGCACCCGACCGAGGCCATGCTCACCTGGGACGACGACCACCTGTACGCCGCCTTCATCTGCGCCGCGGACCCGGCCGAGGTGCGCGCCTCCTTCAGCGAACGCGACCGCATCTGGGACGACGACTACGTGATCCTGGCCCTCGACACCTTCGGCGACCAGGCCTGGGCCTTCGAACTGGCCTGCAACGCGCATGGCGTGCAGGGCGACCTGCTGTGGTCGGCGGGCTACGGCGAGGACATGACCTACGACGTGCTCTTCCATTCCGCGGGCCGCATCACCGCCGACGGCTGGCAGGTGGAGATGGCGATCCCCTGGAGCAGCCTGCGGTTCCCCGATCGCGAGCGGCAGGAGTGGCGCGTCGACTTCTGGCGCAACGACCACCGGCAGGTGCGCGGCCAGTACTCGTGGGGCATCTACGACCGCAACGAGGACTGCTGGCCGTGCCAGTGGGGCACGGTCACCGGCATCGCCGGCGTGCGGCCGGGAACCGGGCTCACCGTGCTGCCGGCGCTCGTCGCCACCCAGCAGGGCGGCCGCGGCGAGGGGACCGCGGGCGAGGCCGGTCCCTGGGAGAACGGCAAGATCATGGGCGAGCCGTCGCTGGGCGCCGCCTACGGCATCACGCCGACGGTGACGGTCGAAGCCACCCTCAACCCGGATTTCTCGCAGGTCGAGAGCGATGCCGCCCAGATCGACGTCAACTCGACGTTCGCGCTGTCCTATCCGGAGAAGCGGCCGTTCTTCCAGGAAGGCAGCGACCTCTGGAACACGAACTTCAACACGGTCTACACGCGCGCCCTGAACCGGCCCTACTTCGCCGCCAAGCTCACCGGCCGGCCCGGCCGCACCAACTTCGCGGCGCTGGTCGCGCAGGATGACGCCACGCCCTTCCTGCTGCCCTTCGGCGAGGGCAGCGCCCTGCTCGAGGGCGGCCGCAGCTGGTCCCTGCTGTCGCGAGTCCGCCACACGCTGGGCCGGCAGTCGCACGTGGGCCTCATCTCGACCGCGCGCTGGCACGAGGGCGGCGGCTACGGCGCGGTGCAGGGACTGGACACGCGCCTGAACCTCTCGGAGCACTGGCGACTGGAATCGCAGGCGCTGCTCAGCACCACGGCCGAGCCCGACGACCCGGACCTGACGGAGGACCTGGGCGACCTGACCTTCGACGGCGGCCGGCACACGGCGGCGTTCGATGGCGAGTTCTTCACCGGGCACGGCCTGTACGCCAGCCTCGAGCGCAGCGGCCGGCACTGGAACCTGGACGCCGACTGGTGGCAGCGCAGCCCCACCTTCCGCGCCGAGTCCGGCTTCGAGCCGCGCAACGACCAGCGCACCTTCAACGGCTGGACCGGCTACACCTTCTATCGCGAGGCCGGCCTGCTCGAGCGGTTGCAGCCCACGCTCGCGGTGGGGCGCATCTGGGACTACGACGACGTGCGCAAGGACGAGTGGATCATGGGCGGGCTGCGCGCGTGGCTGCGCGCGGCACAGGCGCAGGTGTGGGTCGAGGCCATGCAGAGCAACGAGCTGTTCCACGGCCTGCAGTTCGACGGCATCAGCAGCCGCGAGGCCGGCTTCCAGGTGCGTCCCTCCGAGCGGCTCGTCGGCGGCGCCGAGGTCAGCTACGGCCACCGCATCGCGCGCTTCGACGACGTCATGGGCCGCCAGCTCAATCGCGGCTTCTGGCTGAACCTCAAGCCGTGGCAGCGCCTCTTGGTGGAGCAGAGCTACAACGACACGCGCAGCGACGACCTGGGCGGCGGCGGGCGCCTGTTCGAGGGCTGGCTCTCCCGCACGCGCCTGAACCTGCAGCTGTCCCGCGAGTGGTCGGTGCGGCTGGTCGTGCAGTACGACGACTTCCGCCGGGCCTGGGACGCCGACCCGCTGGTGACGTTCCGGCTGAACCCGTTCTCGATCTTCTACGTGGGCTCCACGCGCAGCTACGCCGAGTTCGCGGCGCAGCCCGCCCTGGACGGGCAGGAGGAATGGCGCCTGGGCACGCGCACCTACTTCCTGAAGCTGCAGTACCTCTGGCAGATCTGATCCGGGCTCACTCGGCGCCGCAATCGCCCTCAAGGATGCACTTGACCTTGAAGCTGAGCGCCATGATGCCGACGGCCAGCCGCTCGTTGCGCACCGCCACCGTGGCGGGCACCTTCAGGTCGGTGGGCGCGAAGTTGACGATGCCGACGATCCCGGCCTTCACCAGCCGCTCGGTCACCGCCTGCGCATGCTGGGCCGGCACGGTCAGGATGGCGATGCGGATGCCCTCGGCGGCGATCACCGCCTCCAGCGCGTCCATGTCGCGCACCGGCTGGCCGCGCATCTCCAGGCCCGCCAGGCGCGGGTTGGCGTCGAAGATGCCGCGCACCGGGAAGCCCTGCACCTCGAGGTTGCCGTAGTTCGCCAGCGCCTGCCCGAGGTGCCCGGCGCCGATGATCGCCACCGGTTGCGGCTCCGCCACGCCGATGATCTTCTCGAGCGCCGGCACGAGCTTGCCCACCTGGTACGGCCGGCCGGGGCGGCTGAAGCCGCCGAAGTAGTGGAAGTCGTGCCGCAGCTGGCTGGCCTTGATGTCGAGCGACTCGGCCAGCTGGCGGCTGGAGACATCCTCCACGCCCATCGCCTGCAGCAGCTTGAGCTTCTCCAGGTACCGCGGCAGCCGGTGGATGGTGGCCTCGGGCACCTCGGAATGTCGCCTGATCCTGCGCACTGGCCGCCTCCCGGCTGGGTCCACCAACGCACCAGCGCCGGCACGGCCCCGCAAATGGCCATCCCGGCGGCTTGTTACCTGTTTGACGATTCACCATATTCGGAATCTAATCACGTGTCAACCGGTTGACAGGCGTCCGGTTCGGGGGCCCCGCCCGGGGTCCGGCCGGCCGCCGGGACGTCTGCCGCCGCAGGAAGGTTGGTCACCGTGTCCCTGTCCAGCCGCTACCGCCTGTCCGATCCCTGGCTCCTGCAGCCGCTGCCCGCCTGGGGCACGCTGAGCGACGACGACTACCACGCCCTGGGCTTCCGCTGCGGGCTGGAGATCCACCAGCAGCTGCTGACCGCCCGGAAGCTCTTCTGCCGCTGCCCTGCCGGCCGCTACCACCGCGATCGCCACGACGCCGAGATCCTGCGCCACATGCGCCCGACGCTCTCGGAGATGGGCGAGTACGACGGCACCGCGCTGATGGAGTTCAAGACGCGCAAGGAGATCGTCTACCTGCTGGACCGCGAGACGGTCTGCACCTACGAGATGGACGACGCCCCGCCCTTCGAGATGGACGACGTCGCCCTGGACGGCAGCCTGCTGATGGCGATGCTCCTGGGCTGCAACGTCGTCAGCGAGGTGCACATCACGCGCAAGCAGTACCTCGACGGCAGCATCCCCACCGGCTTCCAGCGCACGGCCATCGTCGGCACCGACGGGCGCGTCCCCTTCGGCGCGCGCAGCGTGCGCATCCGGCAGATCAGCCTCGAGGAGGACAGCTGCCGCGAGGTCAGCGACAAGGGCCACCGCCGCGTCTACCGTACCGACCGCCTGGGCATGCCGCTGATCGAGACCGTGACCGACCCGGACATGCGCACGCCGCAGGAGGCGATGGCGGTCGGCCAGCTCCTGCGCTGGCTGGCGCGCAGCGGCGGCATGGTGCGCACCGGCGCCGGCGCCGCGCGCCAGGACGTCAACGTCAGCGTCGAGGGCGGCACGCGCATCGAGATCAAGGGCGTGCCCAGCCTGCGCGAGGTGGGCCGCCTGACCCACAACGAGGCCCTGCGCCAGCGCTCGCTGCTGGGCATCCGTGGCGAACTGGCGCGGCGCGGTGTCACGGTCGAGTCGATCGCCGAGCGCATCGTCGACGTCACGCCGCAGGTGCGCGGCACGGCCTGCGGGTACATCGCCCAGGCGGTGGCCCAGGGCGCCATGGTCGGCGCCGTGGCGCTGCCCGGCTTCCAGGGCCTGCTCGAGGTGCCGACGCAGCCGCGGACATCGTTCCTCAAGGAGATCAGCGACCGCGTGCGGGTGATCGCCTGCCTGGACGACCTGCCCAACCTGGTCGCCTCGTCCCAGAACGCGCCGTCGCTCTCGAGCGGCGAGTGGGAGCGCGTCATCAAGGCCGTCGGCGCCGAGGGGGACGTGCCCGTGATCGTGGTCTGGGGGCCGCGCGCCGACGTCGAGACGGCCGCGCGCGAGGTGGTCCTGCGGGCCCGCGACGCCGTGCGCGGCGTTCCGAACGAGACGCGCCAGGCGCTGGACGACGGCACGAACGGCTTCGAGCGGATCCTGCCGGGCGCCGACCGCATGTACCCCGATACCGACCTGCCGCCCATCCGCCTGGAGGATGCGCGCATCGACGGCATCGCCGCACGGCTGCCGCTGCGCCCCTGGGAACGCCAGGAGCGCCTGCGCACCCTCGGCGTGGGCCATGACCTGGCCGCGCGGCTGGCCCGCCACCGGGCCTGGGACCTGTTCGAGCGCCTGGTGACGCTGCTGCCCGAAGGTGGCGCCTTCGACGCGCACCGGCTGGCCTCGCTGCTGCTGGACCGCGAATGCCCGCGGCCGGCCAGCCTGCGCGCGGCAGGCCCGTGGTGGGAGGCGCTGGTGCGGGACCTGGCGTCCGGCGCCGTCATCCCGGAAGCCGCCTGGACCGCCGAGGACGAGGTGCCGCGCCGCGCCGGCGATGACGAGGCGGCGCGTCTGCTTGCCGCCGCCTGGGCGGAGGCGCTGGCCGACGGCGGCGCCGACCTGCCGGACGATCCCGCGAAGAGGGAGCATGCACTCATGGGCCGGGTCATGCCGCGGTTGCGCGGACGCGTGGCCGGCAGCCTGGCGCGCGGCTGGATCGCCGCGGCCATGAAGGAGGCGCGCTGATGGACACCGGCAACGGCGAGTTCAAGGGTTACCGCTCCCCCACGCTGGACCTGCTGCGCGCCCAGGGCGCCCCGGTCTGGAGCGAGGCCACGCTGCACACCTCGCGCGGCGACTTCTCGGGGCTGATCCTGCCGCGCAGCGAGACGGCGGACGCCGACCACATCGTGCTCAAGCTGGAGACCGGCTACAACATCGGCATCCGTCACGACACGGTGCGCCGCATCACCGTCCACGGCCGCAAGGAGGCGCGCTACCAGATCCCCGAGCGCCAGTTCCCCCACGATCCGGGCAAGCCGCGCGTGAAGCTCCTGGGCACCGGCGGCACCATCGCCAGCCGGCTGGACTACCGCACGGGCGCGGTGATCCCCGCCTTCAGCCCCGGCGAGCTCTACGGGTCGGTGCCCGAGCTGGCCGACATCTGCAACATGGAGACCGAGAAGCTCTACGGCGTGTTCTCGGAGAACATGGGCCCCGAGCAGTGGATGGGCACCGCGCGCGCCATCGCCGCCGAGATCGAGAAGGGCGTCGCCGGCATCGTGGTCGGCCACGGCACCGACACCATGCACCACACGGCCGCCGCGCTCAGCTTCATGCTGCAGGACCTGCCGGTGCCCGTGGTCATGGTCGGCAGCCAGCGCAGCAGCGATCGCCCCAGCTCCGACGCGGCCATCAACCTCATGAACGCCACGCGCACCGCCGCCACCTCCGACATCGCCGAGGTGATGGTCTGCATGTTCGGCCCCACCAGCGACGAGTACGGCCTGCTGCACCGCGGCACGCGCGTGCGCAAGATGCACAGCAGCTACCGCTCGACGTTCCGCACGCTGAGCGACATTCCGCTGGCCAAGGTCGACGCCGGCGGGGTCACGCCGCTGCGCGACGACTACCGCCGGCGCACGGCGGTCCGCAAGGTGGACCTGAAGGCCGTCTTCGACGACCGCGTCTCGCTGGTCTACTACTACCCGAACATGAAGCGCGACATCATCGACTCGCTGGTCGACAACGGCTACAAGGGCATCGTCATCGCCGGCACGGGCCTCGGCCACGTCAACAAGCCGCTCTACCCGGCGCTGGACCGCGCGCGCGCGGCCGGGGTGCACGTCTACATGACCGTGCAGACGATGTGGGGCTACGTGCAGATGTACGTCTACGAGACCGGGCGCGAGCTGATGGAGCTGGGCGTGATCCCGGCGGCGAACATGCTGCCGGAGGTGGCGTACGTGAAGCTGGGCTGGGCGCTGGGCCAGAGCCACGACCCGGACGAGGTCAGGCGCCTGATGCTGGCGCCGGTCAACGGCGAGATCACCGACCGCGAGCCGCACGACGGCTACCTGGTGCTGCAGGGCGGCAGTCCCGAGGTCTCGGACTTCATCTCGTCGCACTGGAAATGAGGCGGCGCGCCGGCGGGCGCGCCGGGCGCCGGCGGCCCGCCCGGACGCCGGCTCAGCGCACGACGGCGAACTTGCGCACCGAGCGGCGGCCGTCGAGATCCAGCACCGCCCAGTAGACGCCCGACGGCACCCGCGCCCCGCGGTCGTCCCGGACGTTCCAGCCCGCCTCGTTCAGGCCGGGCTCGCCGTCGGGCAGCTCGCGCGCGTGGACGACGGCGCCGCGGGCGTCATGGATGGACAGGCGGCCGCCCCGCGCGCCCTCCAGCCAGTAGCGCAGCACGACCCAGCCGCCGCGCGACGGGTTGGGATAGGTGCCCTGCAGTCCCTCGAGCGGGCGCTCATCACCGAGCGGCGTCCACAGCAGCCAGCCGTCCGGATCCAGCGCGGCGCCGGTGATGGCCGCGTCCAGCTCGAACGTCGCGTTCGCGAAGGTCCCGTCCAGCCGCAGCGTGAACTGCCGCGCACCGCCTGCGGTCAGGACGCGGATCGGGTAGAGGTTGTCGAACAGGGGCTGCTGGTGCTGCGACAGCGACACGCGCAGGCGCGTGTCCGGGCCGGCGTCGCCATCCTCGATCGTGAAGGTCGCGGCGATGCGCGGCAGCTCCGTGCTCTCGAGGTACGGCCACAGGAACGGGCCCAGGTCCTCGCCCGCGCGGGCCGAGGCCAGCTCGAGGAACTGCGCCGTCGTCACGGTCGAGCCGGGCCGCCCGGCGCCGCTCCCCCACTCGCGCACCAGGTCGAAGAAGGCAGCATCGCCCAGTCGCCCGCGCAGCATGTGCAGGATCCACGCGCCCTTGTCGTAGATCACGCGGCCGGGGAACACCGGCACCGGGTCGTAGACCGGGCCCTGGAGTTCCCATTCGGCCTCGTTGCGGGCGTCGGCCATGAATCCGAAGTAGGCGGCCTCGCCCTCGCTGTGTTCGGTCCAGAGCGCCTCGCTGTACGTGGCGAAGCCCTCGTTGAGCCAGATGTCGGCCCAGGTGGCGGGCGTCAGGCTGTCGCCGAACCACTGGTGTCCCAGCTCATGCATGACCAGCCAGGCGCCCGAGCCGTCGCCATCCAGGGCGGCCGAGCCGATGGAGGTCACCGTCTGGTGCTCCATGGCGCCGGGCCAGATGAACTCGGCATGGCCGTACTTCTCGCCGGCGAACGGGTACGGGCCGAACAGCGTCTCGGCCAGGTCCATCATCTGGCACAGCGGCGCGAACTCGACCGTGGCGTCGGCGACGTCCTCGGGGAACACCCAGTTGCGCAGCGGAACCGCCGTCCCGCCCGTGGTCAGGCACTCGGACTGCAGCAGCGTGTAGTTGGCCACGGCGACCGAGACCAGGTACGACGCGATCGGGTACGCTTCGCGCCAACGCCAGGTCTGGCGACCCTCGCCGGCCGCGTCCACGGCCAGCAGCGTGCCATTGGAGACGGCGACCAGCGTGTCCGGCACAGTGAGCGCCATCGAGACCATGAACTTGTCGCCCGGCTTGTCCTTGCAGGGCCACCACGACTGGCCGTACGCGGGCTGGCTCATGCTGGCGACCAGCGGCACGGTCTCCTGCGGCCGGTTGATGTCCGGCACGCGATCGCGGAACATGAGCCCGCGATTGAGCGCCGGCAGCCGCGGCTGGCCGAAGTAGCGGACGGTGAACGAGTCGACCTGCCCTTCGGCCAGGGCCGCCGGCAGCGTCACGGTGAGCGTGTCGCCGGCGTGCGTGAACGGCAGGCTGCCGCTCGTGTGGTCGACGGACGCGACCGTCAGCGTGGTGCGCAGGTCGCAGGTGATGTCCCGCAGGCCGGCGCGATGCGACGCGAAGACCATGGCCACCGCGCCGTCGACGGTCCGGGCGCCGGGGTCGATGTCCAGGGCCACGTCGCAGCGCAGCATGTCGTAGAAGTCGCTGTTGGCCGCGGCGTCGCCGTAGGCGCCGTCATGGCCATCGGCGGCGAGCAGGCCTGTTTCCGGCTCGACCAGGCTCTTCGCCGCGCGGAACGCCTCACGGGTCAGCCCCGGGTGCACCGGCTCGCGGCGGGAGAAGCCGTCGTCAGCGGCAGCGGGGGAGGCCGGCGCGAGGGCCGGGATCCCCGACAGCAGGAGGACAAGGGGCAGGACGCGGATCGGCGCCCGGTCCCGCGGGGCCGCAGTGCGGCGGGGCGCCCGGCGGCGCGCGGGGTAGTCGGCTGGTTTCATCATGCCGCCATCCTAGCACGCCGGCCCGCGGACGTCACTTGACGATGCGCGCCCCCGCGGCGACCGACGCCGTGATCCAGGTGCCGCCGCCGATGACCGCGCCGGCCCCGATCTCCGTCTCGCCGCCGAGGATCGTGGCGTTGGCGTAGATCGTCACGCCGTCGCCGATGGTCGGGTGCCGCCTCCCGCCCTTGACCAGCGTGCCGTCGGGGTTGCGCGGGAAGCTCAGCGCCCCGAGCGTCACGCCCTGGTAGATCTTCACGCCGGCACCGATGCGGGTCGTCTCGCCGATCACGACGCCGGTCCCGTGGTCGATGAAGAAGGCAGGCCCGATCTCGGCCCCGGGGTGGATGTCGATGCCCGTCTGGCGATGCGCCCACTCGCTGAGCATTCGCGGCAGGAGCGGCACGCCCAGTCCGTGGAGCGGGTGCGACAGCCGGTGGACCGTCACCGCGAGCACGCCCGGGTAGCACAGGATGATCTCCTCGAAGGAGCCCGCGGCGGGATCACCCTCGAAGGCGGCCCGCACGTCCCCGGCGGCCAGGTCCCGCACCGCCGGCAGCTGCCGGAGGTAATCGAGCGCCAGGCGCCGCGCCGATGCCACGTAACGGTCCGACGCCGCGACGTCCGGATCGGCGCCGGGCAGCGGGTTCCAGAGGTCCTCGCAGCGGCTGCCCCGGCGATGGCAGAAACTGAGGATGTCCGCCAGCACGCCGGTCAGGCGGCGGCTGGCGTCGTCCAGCCGGCCGCCCAGCTGGAGCTCCAGGTCCGCGCCAGGCGGCACCGACACGCCATGGTAGCCCGGGAACACCAGGCCCAGCAGGTCCTCGAGCAGGCGCTCGATGGTGGCGGGCGACGGCAGCTCTTCAGGCCCCGAGCGCGTCAGGCCCGGCAGGTCCCGGTAGCTGTCGGCCATGGCCCGGGCCAGTTCCCGCAGGCGCCCGCTTCGTTCCGCATCGGTCACGGTCCCCTCCCTTCGGCGCGGCAGCGCCCGGCCGACGAACTTCCCGGGCGGCGCGCCGGCCATGATAAGGCCACTTCATCGCGGGCGGCCAGCGGGCCCGGGCTCCCGTCGGTCCGGGGCGCGTCCACGGGCTTGCCAGCGCACCCGATCGGGCGCATCCTGTCGGGGCGATTAGGCCGGAACCGCGGCGACCCGGTCGGGGTATGAGCCGGTTCGGGCTCACCGGGGGCCAGGGGGCCCGTACCCCCTGGCGACGGGCCGCGGAGGCCCGGACCACAGTGGCCGGGGACGACCGCGAGAGCGCAACCGGTCGCGAACGCCCGACTGGACGCGACAAACCGAATGGAGACCCGCCCCATGCGACGCCTGCTGCCCATGCTGATCCTCGTGCCCGCCCTCCTGGCCGCCGGTGCCGCCACGGCCCAGTCGATCAAGCTCGAGCCGAGCTCCCTCGACCTGGGCAAGATGAAGCAGATGGAGACGCGCACGGCGAAGGTGAAGGTCACCAACGTCGGCGCCGGGCTGCTGGTCATCGAGGACGTCCACGCCGATTGCGGCTGCACGGTCCCCGAGCTCAAGGTCAAGTCCCTGGCTGCCGGCGAGTCCACCGAGCTGACCGTCCACTTCGACAGCAAGACGTTCAGCGGCGCGGTCTACAAGCTGGTCAAGATCACCTCGAACGACCCGGATCGCCGCGTGGTCGAGCTGCCGCTGGCGGCCGATGTGCGCGCGGTGCTGCTGGTCGACCCGGTCAGCGAGCGCATCGGCTTCTCCAGCAGCCTGCTGGGCGAGGTCGCCTCCCGGAACGTGACCTTCACCGCCCCGGAGGTGGCGCTCAAGCTGCAGGCCGACAAGACGCAGAAGGGCCTGTTCGACGTGCGCGTCGTCAACGGCGTCGACGGCGACGCGCACAAGGCCCGGCTGGAGATCACGCGCCCGGCACGCCTGCCGTCCGGCCTGCACACCGACGTCGTGCGCGTCGCCACGAATGTGCCCGAGCGCCCGACGGTCGACATCGAGCTGCGCGCGACGGTCACCGCCGAGGTCAGCGCCTCGCCCGAGGCCGTCAGCCTCCTTTACCGGCCCAGCTTCGACACGAGCGTGAAGATCTTCGCCGCCAAGCCGCCGCTCGACTTCAAGGTCACGAAGGCCGAGATCGACCTGCCCGAGATCAAGCTGCAGGTCGTCGAGACGGTGCCCCGGCAGGAGACCCACATCAAGCTGACCGGGGCGCCCATTCCCGGCTCGGACCCGCGGGTCGCCGCGGCCAAGGGTCGCATCACCGGCACGCTGCGGGTCTACACGAACCTGAAGTCGGTGCCGGTCATCGAGGTGCCGGTCTCCTACATGGTCCGGATGTAGCACGATGGCGCGCACCTGGTCCGGCGCGAGCCAGCCCGTTTCCGCGTCGCCGCTGCGGGTGGCCGCGCGGCAGGCCCTGTTCCTGCTGCTGCTGGCCGTCGCGCTCGCGGCGGCCCGCTGGGCCGCCTGGCCCCCGCGCCTGCCGCTGGCCGCCGACCCCACCGCCTACGAGCTGGACCTCAGCGCCCCGCTGGTCGAGGTCGCCGCAGCAAGGGACCATTTCGACGCGGGCGCCCACCTGTTCATCGACACGCGCGAGTACGGCCCGGACGCCGGGGATTCCGTCCCCGGCGCGTTCACCCTTCGCCCCGATTCCTTCGACGACGACCTGCTGGCACTGCTGGACATCGTCACGCCGGAGATGCCCATGATCCTCTACGGTGACGGCAACCTGGCGCTGGCGAACAACGTCGCCGCCCGGCTGAAGCAGCGCGGCTACGGGAACCTCGCGCTCCTGCAGGGCGGCCTTGACGCCTGGCGCGCCGGCGGCGGGCCGGTCTCGCCGCGCGAGCCGGCACCGGCCGGGGAGGCGCCGTGATGCGCTGGCTGGCGCTCGCCTGCCGCCTGGCCGTGGGCGGTGTGTTCATCTGGGCCTCGCTGGACAAGCTGGCCCACCCCGCCGAGTTCGCCAAGGCGATCCATCACTACCGCCTGGTGCCGTATGCGCTGCTGCACCCGGCCGCGCTGCTGCTGCCGCCGCTGGAGCTGGTGGCGGGCGCGGCGCTCGTGCTCGGCTGGCAGCGGCGGGGCGCCGCCCTGCTCTGCGCGTTCATGCTCGCTGTCTTCATCGTCGCGATCGGCAGCGCGCTGGCGCGCGGGCTGGACATCAGCTGCGGCTGCTTCCACACCGATGGCGGCCACGCCGTGGGGATGGACCTGCTGTGGCGCGACGTGGTCATGCTGCTGGCCTGCCTGCCGCCCCTGCTGGCGCGCCGCGGCGGCCCCGGGCTGGACCGCGACCGCTGAGTCCGGTTGCCCGCCGGTGGTGAGCCCAACGTCCCCGGCGCGCTCGATTTCTCCGCCCGCGCCCTCCCCGGCGCCGGTTTCCCAACCCGGACCGACCCGGGGCTGATTCGCACAATCAATTGCGATTAAATCGTTTGACCCGTCAATTGAGAACCAAGGTCGATTTGACAGCGCCCGCTCAATCGCTCATATTCGCGCCGACCACCGCCGCCCCCTGGGTGCGGCGCCGGCACCGACCCCCCAGGAGGATGAAGCGATGCCCGCCTTTGTCGACAAGAGCCTGTGCAACGCGTGCGAAACCTGCATCGACGCCTGCCCGACCGAAGTGATCTCGATGGTCGACGGCAAGGCCTGGGTCAATCCCGAGGAGTGCATCGACTGCGAAGCCTGCATCGACGCCTGCCCCGAGGACGCGATCAGCATGGTCGACGCCTGAGTCGCGCCGCGCGCCAGGACTGTCGTTGAACACAAGGAAGAGGGCGCTCCCGGCGGGCGCCCTCTTCCTGTCCGTGGTCCGTCGCCGAGCCGGCGAATGTGCTGCCGGTCAGGCGTCCTCGACCACCACCGCCGTGCCGTAGGCCAGCAGCTCGGCGGCCCGGTCCATGATCTCCGCCGAGGCGAAGCGCACGCCGATCACGGCGTTGGCGCCGTTCGCACCCGCCTGCGCGATCATGCGATCGAGCGCCTCCTCGCGGGACTCGGCGATCATCTTGGTGTACTCGGTGACCTCGCCGCCGACGAAGTTGCGCAACGAGGCCATGAAGTCGCGCCCCGCGTGCCGCGAACGGATCGTGTTGCCGCGCACCAGGCCGATGGTCCTGACGATGCGCTTGCCGGCGATCTGCTCGGTCGTCGTGACGATGATGGGATTCCTCACGGATGCCTCCTCAGCGGACGATGTCGTCGTAGCGGGTGCGCCGGCGCGTGAACAGCCGCTCGCGCAGCACCGAGACCAGCAGCACGGCCACGCCGCCGGTGCCCGCCGCCAGGGCCAGCTTCACCAGCAGGGGCAGCTCCGCCGCCACGATCGCCCGGCCGGCCAGCCACAGCGCCCAGGTGCCGACCACGACGACCCCGGCGACGAGCAGAACCCAGCCCAGCGAGCGCTCGGCGCGATTGTAGGCCCCGTCCCAGAACGCCTCCCAGTCCTCGGGCGGCGCCTCGCGCAGGCGCAGGCCGGCCGTGGCGCGGTTGAACGCGCGCAGCCGCTCCACCTCGCGCCGCGCCTCGGGACTGGCCGCCAGGTGGGCCTCGACGCGGGCCAGGTCCTCGCCCTCGAGCTCGCCGTCGACATAGGCCGACAGCAGCGGGCCGTCCTGCTCGGGGTCGAAGGGGCGCGTGTTCATGGCGCCTCCTCCAGGCCGAGCGCCGGGCGCAGCCGCTGGCGGGCGGCGTGCAGGCGGGACATCACCGTGCCCAGCGGGATGCCCATGGCATCGGCGATCTCGCGGTACTTGCGGCCCTGGAAGTGGTACATCATGAAGACCGAGCGCATCTCCGGGGGCAGTTCCGAGAGAGCGCGGCCGAGCCGCTCGCGCAGGTCGTTCGCCTCGGCCGTCGCCAGTGCGTCAGGGGCGCCGTCGGGCCGCTCGACGAACTCGAGCGGGATGTCACCCTGGTGTCGCTTCTCGTCGCGCCGCTGGTTGAGCGCCGTGTTGCGGACGATGCGGTAGAGCCAGGGGAAGAACGGCTCCTCCAGGCGGAAGCGCGCCAGCGAGCGGTGCACGCGCAGGAACGACTTCTGCACCGCGTCCATCGCGTCGTCATGATTGCCCGTCAGGCCCAGGGCAATGCCGTAGGCCGGCTGCCGGTAGCGGTTCATGAGCTGCTCGAATCCGTCCGTGTCGCCCGACAGGAAACGCTCGATGTCGGCACGATCCCGGCG
>JAYRFB010000054.1:0-9430 GCA_041908585.1 Candidatus Krumholzibacteriia bacterium | reverse complement strand
AGGGGCATCGCGTACTGGTCATGCAGCAAGCGTTCGTAGGCGACCGTGTCCATGGCCTCGTAGGCGGCCTCGAACACCCGCGCGAGTTCGTCCGGCGACTCGATGAGGTCTGCCGCTGTAGGGGGCTCGTAGGGCTCCGCATCCACGCCGCAGGAGGCGAGGAGGGCAAGCAGGACCGAGGTGAGCGCGAGGATCGACCAGCGGCGGGACATCACGGCCAGCACCTCCCGGACATCGCCCGGACCACAGCCACCGCAGAAGGAAGGATGGAGCGGGCTACGAGGCTCGAACTCGCGACCCTCAGCTTGGGAAGCTGATGCTCTACCAACTGAGCTAAGCCCGCTCCGGATATCCGCTTGGACGGAGCCAAACTAACCCGCCCGCCAGGCGCTGTCAACCCGGCGCCTGCAAGCGCGCCCGGCGCCTGCGGTTGCCCGCCCCGCCGTTCCGTGCTTTCTTGGCCCGACCATGATCCCACTGATCCGCCCGTTCCCCGCGCCCCTGGACCGCCTGCACACCTGGCAGGCGGGCGACGCCGTCATGCAGATCGACGGCCGCCCCCTCGAGGACATCCTCGACCTGTACTACTACGCGCCCGAGGGCAGCGCCACGCACCTGGGCATCCGCCGCGCCGACGGCAGCGAACTGACGGTGCGCATGGACCCGGGCGACATCCACGCGGTGACCGAGTGCTTCGCGCCGATGGAGTTCAAGACCTGCGCCTGCGACTGCGTGTTCTGCTTCATCGACCAGAATCCCAAGGGGATGCGCGAGCAGATCTACGTGAAGGATGAGGACTACCGGTTCAGCTTCCTCTATGGCAACTACATCACGCTGACCAGCCTCGGCCGCCGCGGGCTCGAGCGCATCATCCGCCAGCGCCTGTCGCCGCTGTACGTGTCGGTGCACGCGACCGACATCGACGTTCGCACGCGCATGCTGGGCATCAAGAGGCGCATCGATGTGATGGCGATCCTGCGTCAGCTCGCCGCCGGCGGCATCGAGATCCACACGCAGGTCGTGCTCTGCCCGGGCTGGAACGACGGCGAGGTGCTCGACCGGACGATCGGCGACCTCCTGACTCTGGCCGTGCCCAAGGAGGACGACGCGCCCGCCTTCGAGAGCGTCTGCCGGCGCGGGCACGGGTACGATGGCGAGATGGGAGAGGCCGGGCCCGACGATGACGAAGCCGCGCCCGCCGCGCGTGCGCCGGCGCACGCGCCCTGCGGCGAGCCGATGTTCGGCGACGACGACCTGGTGGAACTTGCGCCGGCGCAACTCGCCGGCGGCGGCCCCGGCGCCACCGCGGCCGCCGGCGGTCCCGCAGATGCCGACCCCGACGACCCGCCAGCCGCCCCCGGCGGTATCCGCTCGCTGGCCATCGTCCCGGTCGGCCTGAGTGTGCACCGCGAGGGCCTGACGAAGCTGGACCCGGTCACCCCGCCGGTGGCTGCGGCGACCATCGAGCAGGTGGCAGGGTGGCAGGCGAAGGCCCGCGCGCGGCTGGGCTACGGTTTCGTCTACCTCAGCGACGAGTTCTTCCTGCAGACGGGCGACCCGTTCCCGCCTGCGGACAGCTACGACGAGTTCTGGCAGGTCGACAACGCGATCGGGCTGACCTGCCGCCTGCGCGACACCTGGCAGGAGGAGCTGGGCTGGGCCGTCACCGACGGCGACCTGCCGACGCGCCCCCTCACGGTGCTGACCGGGCAGCTCGCCGCAACGGCGTGGCAGCGCGAGTTCACACCCGTCCTGGAGGCCGCCGGGGCCCCGCCGGTCGAGGTCGTGGGGGTCGCCAACACGTTCTACGGCGCCAGCGTGACAGTGGCCGGACTGCTGTCGGGCGGCGACCTGCGGCGCGCGCTGCTCGAGCTGCCGCCGGCGCCCGTGCGTGACGTCGTGCTCTCGCCCCGCGTCCTGAACGCCGACGGCCTCACCCTCGACGGGATGACCCTGGAAGACCTGGCCGCCGGCCAGCCCCACCGGCTGCACGTGGGCGAGGAGGACGGGTTCATTGATTTCTGGCGGCAATTGGGCTAAGTTCCTCAAAAGCGGCCCGTTGCCGGCCGCCCGCGCCTGATCGCCGCCCCGCGCCTGCCGGTTCGGGGCCACCCCGTCCCGGGAGAGCGCCGTGTCCCTGCGCACCGTGGCCATCGTCGGCCGCCCCAACGTGGGCAAGTCCACGCTGTTCAACCGCGTGCTGGGTGAACGCCGCTCGGTCGTCCACGAGACCCCGGGCGTCACGCGCGACCGTATCGCCGAGATCACCGACTGGGCCGGCCACCCGTTCCACCTGCTGGACACCGGCGGTATCATCCCCTTCGGCGAGACGGTCTCCGAGTTCGACGACAAGGTCACCCAGATCGCCCGCGAGGCGATCGCCGAGGCCGACGTGGTGCTGTTCCTGGTCGACGGCAAGGTCGGGCCGATGGCCTGGGACGAGTCCATCGCGCGGGACCTGCGCAAGGCCGGCAAGTCGGTCGTGCTGTGCGTGAACAAGGTCGAGACCGACGCCGACCGGGCCACCGTCCACGACTTCCACGCCCTGGGACTGGGCGAACCGTTCTCCATCAGCGCCCTGCACGGGCATGGCGTGGGCGACCTGCTGGACAAGGTCGTCGAGGGCTTCCCGCTTCAGGAAGTGGAGGCCCCCTGCGACTGCAAGGTGGCCATCCTCGGCCGCCCCAACGTGGGCAAGTCGTCGCTGCTGAACATCCTCGTGGGCCGCGAGGAGGCCCTTGTCAGCGAGATCGCCGGCACCACGCGCGACTCGATCCACACCGACCTCAAGTGGCACGGCAAGACCATTCGCCTGATCGACACGGCGGGCCTCCGGCGCAAGTCGAAGGTGCAGGAGGCCATCGAGGTCTTCAGCAACATGCGCACCGTCCGAGCCCTCGAGCAGTGCGACGTGGCGGTCTTCGTCGTGGACGCGGCGGCCGGGGCCGTGGCCCAGGACGCGAAGATCGCCGGCATGATCCACGACGCCGGCAAGGGCGCCGTCGTCGTCTTCAACAAGTGGGACCTGATTGCCGACAAGGGCGCCAACACGCACCTGCAGCACTGGGAGAAGTTCTGCGAGGAGGTGCCGTTCCTGACCTACGCGCCCTGGTTCACCGTCAGCGCCGAGTCCCGGCAGCGGACCGGGCGGATCATGGAGTCGGTCTGGGAGGTCCACGAGGCGCGGCAGCGCCGGATCCCCACCGCCCGGCTCAACGAGTTCCTCGAGAAGATCGTCGCCATCCAGGGCCCGCGCACGCACGGCGGCGGGGTGGGGAAGATCTACTACGGGACCCAGATCGAGAGCGCGCCGCCCACGTTCCTGCTGTCGGTCAACGAGCCCAACTTCTTTGCGCGGAACTACCTGCGCTTCATCAATAACCAGTTGCGCGAGGAATTCGGCTTTACCGGCAACCGGATCTTTGTGAAACTGAAGAAGAGTTGACCCGTCGTCGTTCCATTCCGGGCCCCCGATCGGAAACGGACCCATGCTGATCATCGTGTTCCTGCTCATCGCCTTCCTGCTGGGGGCGGTGCCCTTCAGCTTCATCATCGGCAAGCGCGTCAAGGGCCTGGACCTGCGCAAGGTCGGCAGCGGCAACCTGGGCGCGACAAACGTCTTCCGCACCCTGGGCCCCCGCTGGGGCGTCGCCTGCCTGCTGCTGGACATGGCGAAAGGGGCCGCTGCGGTGGCCCTGATGACGGCGCTGGTGAAGACCTGGCCCGCAGGCGAGCCCACCCCGTTCCACATCCCGCCCGACCTGTTCCGCATCGTGGCCGGCGTGGTGGCCTCGCTGGGCCATACCTTCAGCCCCTGGGTCAGCTTCCACGGGGGCAAGGGCGTGGCCACGACCGGTGGCGCCTTCCTGGTGCTCGAGCCGTACGCGGTGCTGGTCGCGCTCGCCACGTTTGCGATCACGTTTGCGATCTCGCGCATCGTCAGCCTCGGCAGCATCGCCGCGGCGGTGATCCTGCCGTTCGCAGTCCTGTACTTCGAGCGCGCCAGCCACGCGACCTCCAAGACCATCATCTGGTTCACCTTCCTGGTCTGCGCGTTCGTGATCTGGAAGCACCGCGCCAACCTGGCCCGCCTGCGCGCGGGCACCGAGGCCAAGCTCCGCCACCACAAGGGCGACCATGCGTCGCACGGCGGCGGCGGCCACTGATGCGGGGGGAAACCATGGAGTGCATGCCGCGCAAGGCCGCGATCCTGGGCACCGGCAGCTGGGCCACCGCCTTCGGCCGCCACCTCTGCCACAAGTGGGAACGGGTGGTGCTGTGGGGCATCGACGAGAAGCAGGTGCGCAGCATCAACCAGACCGGCACCAACCCGGACTACCTGGGCCCGATCGTGCTGCCTCCCAACCTGCGCGCCACGCTGGACCTGGCCGATGCGCTGACGCGCGCCGATATCGTCTTCGTGGTGGTGCCCAGCCAGGTCGTCCGTCAGGTGATGGGCAAGGTGGCCCAGAGCGGCGCCCTGCCCGCCGGCGTGCCCGTGGTGAACCTGGCCAAGGGCTACGAGGTCAGCACGCTCAAGCGCCTCAGCACGGTGATCACCGAGGAACTGGTCGCCGCGTCGCTGCCGGCGCCGCATCCGGTCGCCGTCCTGCTCGGGCCGAGCCACGCGGAGGAGGTGGCCCTGGAGCTGCCCACGGCCGTGGTCCTCAGCGGCGAGGACGGCGGCGACTGGGCGCATTGGCAGGCCTGGATCTCGGGACCCTTCTTCCGGGTCTACACGAACCCGGACATGCCCGGCGTGGAGTTCGCCTCCGCCTTCAAGAACATCATCGCCCTGGCCGTAGGCATGGCCGACGGCCTGGGCGCCGGCGACAACACGCGCGGCACCCTGATGACCCGCGGCATGGTCGAGCTGTCGCGACTCGGCCGCGCCCTCGGCGGCCGCCCCGAGACGTTCGCCGGCCTGGCCGGCATCGGCGACATGATCACCACCTGCATCAGCCGCCACAGCCGCAACCGCAACTTCGGGCAGGCCGTCACCGGTGGCGGGCAGAGTCCGGAGGAGCTGCTGGCCGGCTGGGTGCAGGTCGTGGAGGGCGTGGAGATGGCGAAGGCCGCCTTGAAGTTGGGGCAGAAGCACGAGATAGAACTTCCTATTACCAAACAGGTTCACGATGTGCTATTTTCCGGGAAGCCGCCCCGGCAGGCGATGCGGGAGTTGATGGAACGGGAGCTCAGGGCGGAGGCGGACTAGTACCGGGCTCGGAGGGGGACCGCGCCGTGATCGATTACCCGAAGAAGCTGTACTATTCGATCAGCGAGGTCGCCGACATCACCGGCGTCAAGGCGCACGTCCTGCGGTACTGGGAGACCGAGTTCCCGACGCTCCGCCCGAAGAAGACCCGCGCCGGCAGCCGCCGGTACCGGCAGGCGGACATCGATGCCGTGCTGGCCATCAAGGAACTCCTCTACGACCGGGGCTACAAGATCGCCGGTGCGCGCAAGGCCCTCCGCCAGGAGAAGGCGGTCGAGGCCGCCGCTCCCGCCGGCGCCGTCGCCGATGCCCCCGCGCAGATCGACCTCGAGTTCGCCCGCGAGGCGACCGCGGCCCAGTTGGCGGGGCTGCGCAGCGAGTTGGAGGCCATCCTGGCCATGGTGCGCGAACTCGCGCCGGACAAGGCCGTCCCGCTCAAGAAGATGGAAGGGCAGGGCTAGGCCCGCGGGCCCGAGGCCCGGCCGGGATTGCTCCTTGTCCGCCGCTGCGGGCCGTATTAGATTGTCGCCCTTGCAGCGGACCCCCGCCGGACTCGTACCGGCACGCTGGCTCTTTTCGGTCGGGACGTGGCGCAGCCCGGTAGCGCACTTGCATGGGGGGCAAGGGGTCGCGAGTTCAAATCTCGCCGTCCCGACCACTTTCCTCGGCGGTTCCAGCGGCCTGCGGGCCGCTTTTTTTTTCGCCTCCCGTGCACCTGATGGGGGGGGCTCAGCGGGCCGGCCGCGTGATCGGCAGCGCCACGGCCACGGTACCGGCGGGGACCTTCGACGTGATCGTCGCAGGGCAGCCTCGAGGCCACCTGGCGTTGCGCAGGCGAAAGGTGCGCGGTGGTCAGGGAGGCGGCGGCACTGCGCTTGCGTCAGCCGGGCCGCGGAATTAAGCTCGGCCGACGACGTCCCGTGGAGATCGACCCGCGACCGCCCGGCGCCTGCGCGCAGACGGGCCAAGGTGTCCGCCCGTGACCGACCGCGCCCCGACCACCGGCGCCATCCTCCCCGCCCTGAACGCCGCGCGCTTCCTGCCGCAGGTGATCGCCGAGATCCGCGCCGCCCAGCCCGGCTGCCGGGTGCTGGTGGTCGACGACGGCAGCACCGACGGCACCGCCGACACGGCGCTGAAGGCCGGCGCGGAGGTCCGCCGCCACCCCCGGAACCTGGGCAAGGGGATGGCGTTGAGGACGGGATATGCCTGGGCGCAGGAGGAGAAGCTGGACTGGGTCTTCACCCTCGACAGCGACGGCCAGCACCTGCCCGGCGAGATGCAGCGCTTCCTGGACGCGGCCGCCGGCGGGAAGTGGGACGCGCTGGTCGGCACGCGCATGGCGAACAACGCGAACATGCCCTGGCTGCGCAAGTGGACCAACATCACGACCAGCCGGGTGATCAGCGGGCTGGCCGGCTGCGCGATCCCCGACTCGCAGAGCGGCTACCGCCTGTACCGGGTGGCGAGCCTGCGCGGGCTGCGCCTGCGCACCACGCGCTACGACGCCGAGAGCGAGATCCTGGTGCGGCTGGCGCGCGGAGGGGCGCGCATCGGCGCCGTGCCCATCAGCACCGTCTACGGCGACCAGGTCAGCTCGATCCGGCCGCTGGTCGACACCGGCCGCTTCCTGCGCCTGGTGGCGCTGCTGGCCTTCACGCGGGACCGCGCGCGCGGCCCGCATTCCGACACGCCAACCCGGGCGGGCGACCATGGCTGAGCCGAAGCACATCCTCATCTCGAACGACGACGGCATCAACGCCCACGGCATCGGCGTGTTGGAGGACGCGGTGCGCTCGCTCGGCTGCTTCCGCATCACGGTGGCGGCGCCGCACGACCAGCAGAGCGCCAGCAGCCACAGCCTCACGTTGACCTCGCCGCTGCGCATCATCGAGCACGGGCCGGGCCGCTTCGCGGTCACCGGCACGCCCACCGACACGGTGCTGGTGGCGATGGAGAAGATCCTGCGCTCGGACCCGCCCGACTACGTCATGAGCGGCATCAACCACGGCCCGAACATGGGCGAGGACGTGATCTACTCGGGCACTGTCGCGGCAGCGATGGAAGGCACGATGTTCGGCGTGCCGAGCTACGCCTTCTCGCTGGCGGCCTGGCACCCGACCGACTTCAGCGGCGCGCGCGAGTTCCTGCGGCGCTGCCTGCCGGAGATCCTGGCCTTCCCGCTGCAGCGCGGCACCCTGCTGAACGTGAACATCCCCGACGGGCCGATCGAGCACATCAAGGGCATCCGCGTCACCCGTCTGGGCAGCCGCGTGTACCAGAACGTGATCACCGACCAGGTGGACCCGCACGGCAAGCCCTATTTCTGGATCGGGGGCCAGGGCCCGACCTGGAGCCGCGACCAGGGCACCGACTACACCGCCGTGGAGGAGGGCTTCGTCTCGCTGACGCCGCTGATGGTGGACCTGACGCACTACGGGCTGCAGCAGGAGATGAAGTCGCTCGAGCGGGACGGCCTGCCGGCTGCGCGGCCGGAGGGCCGCAGCCGATGAACGACTACGCCGTCGCGCGCCGCCGCATGGTGCGCGAGCAGCTGGCCACCGCCGGGCTGGACGATGCGCGCGTCCTGAAGGCCATGGAGGCCGTGCCACGTCACCGTTTCGTGCCGCGGCTGCTGCACCACCGCGCCCACCAGGACTGCGCCCTGCCCATCGGCTTCGGGCAGACGATCAGCCGTCCGTTCACCGTCGCGCTGATGACCTGCCTGCTCGACCTCAAGGGCCACGAGCGCGTGCTGGAGATCGGCACCGGCTCGGGCTACCAGGCCGCGGTGCTGGCGGCCCTGTGCCGCGAGGTGGTGACAGTCGAGCGCGTCGCCCCGCTGGCGCGTCGCTCCGGGCGGCTGCTGGCCGAGCTGGGCTTCATGAACGTCGAGGTCCGCGCCGCCGACGGCCGCGACGGCGCGCCCGATCGCGCCCCCTTCGACGCGGTGGTGGTGACCGCCTGCGCGCCCCACCTGCCGGCCGCCCTGGTGGCGCAACTTGCCGACGGAGGTTATCTCCTGCTGCCGGTGGACAAGGGACGCGAGCAGATCCTCTACCGTTACCAGCGCCGTGGCGACGAGGTGATGATCGAGCGTTCGGTCTCCTGCCGCTTCGTGCCGCTGCTGCCCGGCATCCAGGACCTGCCGCCGGGCGCGCTGGAGACCGCGGTCGAGGACCTGACCGCCGAGCAGCTGGCCACCGACGATCCCGCCGCCGGCCCTGCCGATGGGGCGGGAGACCCGACCGACCCCAGCCGACAGGATCGCCCGCATGCGTGAACACCTCCTGGAGACGCTCGGCGCGCTGCCGCCGCCGGTGGCCGTCTTCCTGACCGCGATGCTGCCCATCTTCGAGCTGCGCGGCGCCATCCCGCTGGGCTACGCCCTGAAGATGGACAGCCACCTGATGATCTGGCTGCTGGCGGTCGCCGGGAACAGCGTGCCGGTGGTGCCCATCCTGCTGCTGCTGGGCCCGGTGGAGCGCCGCCTGCGCCGGTACCCGGCCTGGGAACGCTTCTTCACCTGGCTGTTCCGGCGCACCGAGGCCAAGAGCGACCTCGTCCGGCGGTACGAGAGCATCGGCCTGACCCTGTTCGTGGCCGTGCCGCTGCCGATGACCGGGGCCTGGACCGGGGCCATTGCAGCCTACCTGTTCAAACTCCCCTTGCGGTTGGCGTTGCCGTGTATCATTCTTGGCGTCCTGATCGCCGGCGTTGTGGTCAGCCTCGTGTCCGCAGGGGTCATCTCGTTATGGCGCTAGGACTTGCGAGGATGGCCCGGCTCACGCCCCGTGCGTGGTCCCACCGGCCTGTCCCGGGAGCCCGCGCTGCGGCGTCGCCCGCGACATCCACGCCTCGGTCGGGGCGTAGCGCAGCCCGGTTAGCGCGCCTGCTTCGGGAGCAGGAGGTCGAGAGTTCAAATCTCTCCGCCCCGACCACCCCTTTCCCTGACAGAATCTCCGGACAGGTGTGGCGCCGCCCTGGCGCCGTGCTCGTGGTCATCGTGGCCTGCCTGTGGGCCCTGGCCGCCGCGGCCCAGGAGGTCCCGCGCTACACCGTGCGCAAGGGCGACAGCCTGTCGCTGATCGCCAAGCGCCTGGGCGTCACCGTGTCGCAGATCAAGGGCGCCAACGGCCTGTCCGGCGACGTGATCCATGCGGGCCAGGAGCTGGCGATCCCCGACGCGCTCAAGCGCGTCAAGCCGGCCGGCGT
>JAYRFB010000053.1:0-6717 GCA_041908585.1 Candidatus Krumholzibacteriia bacterium | reverse complement strand
CGGACTTGGGGCGTCCACGTGCTTGCGGTCCCCGACGCGGGCGAATCGGCGTCGTCGTCGCGCCCGCTCTCAACGCCTCCTGCCGGCTACGGTGCCGGCAGTAGTCTCACAAGCACGAACCCGCGAAATCCGCAGCCCCGAAGGGGCGAGGACAGCGCGCCGGCCCTGTGTTCACGCATTCCCTACAGCGGACCCTCCGCGGACCATCGGGCGGCGTCCACCGCGTAGTCCTTGTTGCCCCGCTTGTACTCGTCGACCATCAGCGGCAGGAAGTCGCCCGGCCTGGGCACGGGAGGCGGCAGCAGGAGCTCCACGTCGGTGCTGTCGGGCGTGGCCACCAGCACGCGCGCGAGCTGTCGGCCCTGGTCGTCGCGGGCGACGTTCTCGCCCTTCACCTCGAGGCACAGGCCGATGACGCTGGCGCGCCCGACCACGGGATTGCGGAAGGTCGACAGCGCCGCCAGGACGCCGATGACCGCCACGGCGATCGCGATGCCCAGCACCAGGCGCCGAGACGGCCGCCGCTTCGACGGGATGTCGTCCAGGTACGAAAGCTTGTCTGCGTCACTCATGCCGCAAATCTACCCCACCGCCGCCCCGCCGTCATCCCCGTTTCCTGTCCCCCACGCAAGGCGCCGGCAACAAAGGAGCAGCGGCGCACCGCACGATCGCGGCGCGTCGTCTCCCGCAAACAGGACGATCCCGGGCAATCCGCCGCCCCGAAGGGGCGAGAACAGCCCGGGATCATCCTGTTTGCGGGAGACGACGGGACCCAACGGCGCCGGTGCGCCGCTACTCCTTCGTCACCGTCGCCTTCTCGATGATGCGCGCGTACACATACCCGGCCCCGAAGTCCTTGTCGACCGCAAGGAACCCCTCGGCCACGATGACGTCGCCCACGGCCACGATCTCGGCGGTGGTGACGGTCAGGTCGACGGAGTCACCCGAACCGGAACCGTCCTGGATGTGGACCCAGTTGGTGCCCATGATGTTCGGGGTGAACTTGACGACGCGTCCGCGCACCTTGATGGCCTTGCCGTTGAGCTGGGCGCCCTGGGCCCAGATCTCGCCGACCTGGTAGCCGCCGTCGACCTTCTTGATGCCGGAGACATGCTGGTCGTCGAGCACGAGCTTGCCACCGCCGGCCGGGCTGCCGCCCATGCCGCCGCCCATCGCGCCGCCGTCCATCGCCTGGTCGGCCCCGGGCATGCCGGCGTGCGGGTCGCCGCCCATGCCCGGATGCCCGGCGGGCATGCCGCCGGCCTGGGGCTCGCTGCCCTGCTTCCAGATGGCGCTGGTGAAGTAGATTTCCGGGAAGACGCGGTCGAGCGTGGCGCTGCGGAAGTCGACCATCATCTGGCCCTGCGGGATGGTCACCTTGTCGCCCACGGCCACGGGCGTCTGGTTGCTGGCGCACCAGACCTGCTGGGTGCCGGTGTCCAGCAGCACGTAGGTGTAGCCGCCGGAGTCCATGGTCTCGGCCACGGTGCCCTGCCAGGTGCCGGGCATCGCGGCGGGCTGGGCGGCGGCCTGGGCCTCCGCGGCGGACGCCGCGGGCTGGCTGCCGGTCGTGGCCTGGGCGTTGCCGCCCGCCTTGTCGCCGCAACCGGCCAGGGCGCCGGCCAGCACGAGCGCGAAGAGGGGCGAGAGGAACGGGAGCTTCTTCACGGGACATCTCCTCGGTTCGAAGGCCGGGTCGGGTCCGCGCCGCCAGCCCGGCCAGGGCGACGGCGGCGAACCGGCCGAAAATAGCCCACCATTCCCCTCCGGGCAAACCGGCGCTCAGGCCGGGCGGCCCAGGCGGCGGAACATCTCCCGCTTGTAGGCCTCCACGCCGGGCTGGTCGAACGGGTTCAGGCCCAGCAGCAGTCCGCCGATGCCGATCGCCTTCTCGAACATGTAGACCAGCGCGCCGACCGTCTGCGGCGTGACCTGGTCGACGGCAATGGCCTGGCAGGGCACCCCGCCCTGGATGTGGGCCTGGCGCGTGGCCTCGAAGGCGATCCAGTTGATCTCGTCGAAGGGGCGGCCGGCCAGGTAGCCGAGGCCGTCGGCGTCGGCCCCTGGATCGGCCGGCACGACCAGTCCCGGCACGGCGCGACGGGCGCAGAGGAAGGTCTCCTGGAGGTTGCGGCGCCCTTCCTGCAGGTACTGGCCGAGGCTGTGCAGGTCGGTGGTGAAGACCGCCGAGGCCGGGTAGATGCCCTGGCCCTGCTTGCCCTCGCTCTCGCCGAAGAGCTGCTTCCACCACTCCTGCAGCGTCTGCAGGCCGCTGTGGAACGAGCTGAGCACCTCGGTGGTGAAGCCCTGCTCGCACAGCGCGTAGCGCGCCGCGGCGTAGAGATGGGCCGGGTTGTCGAACAGGCCCTCGCCGGCGCAGGCCTCCTGCATGGCGCGCGCGCCGGCGACCAGCCCGCGCACGTCCACGCCGGCCATCGCCAGCGGCACCAGACCCACCGGTGTCAGCACGGAGAAGCGACCGCCCACGTCGTCAGGCACGACGAACGTTTCCCAGCCCTCGGCGTCGGCCAGCTGGCGCAGCGCGCCCCGACGCGCGTCGGTCACCGCGGTGATGCGCGCGGCGGCGCCCTTGTCGCCGTAGCGCTGCCGCAGCAGGCCGCGCAGCACGCGGAAGGCCACGGCAGGCTCGACGGTCGTGCCGGACTTGGAGATCACGCAGACCCGGAAGTCGCGACCGTCGAGGGCGCGCAGCACGCGATCCAGCGAGGCCGAGCACAGGCCGGTGCCCGCGAACAGCAGCGGCACCCCGGCGCCCGGGGCCGGCGGCAGCGCGTCCAACACTGCGCGAGCGCCGAGGTAGGAACCGCCGATGCCGACCACGACCACGGCCTGGGCGTCGGCGCGGGCGCGCTCGGCGGCGGCGGCGCAGGCCGCCAGTTCCACCTCGCCCACGCGGGACGGCAGGTCCAGCCAGCCGAGGAACTCATGGCCGGCGCAGGTGCCGCTCTCGAGGCCGCGCGCGGCCTCCGCCACGCGGGGGGCCAGCGCCTCCAGGCGCGGCCGGTCCAGGAAGGCCTCGGTTCCGGACAGGTCGAGGCTGACGCCGGCGGCTTCGAGCATGGGAGCGTCCTTCCGTGGGCCGGCGGGCCCGGTGCCTTGCGTGGCGGCGCCGGCGGGTCCATTCTGGGCTTGGGGTGCGAACAGCGCCCACGATACAGCCGCGCGGGCGGGAATCAAGCGGGAGTACCATGTCGTTGCCGACGTCCGTCATCGCCTGCACCTACTCCGAGATCGCCCTCAAGGGGCGCAACCGGAAGCTCTTCCTGCGCAAGCTGCTGAACAACATGCAGGCTGCGCTGAAGGGCCTGGGCGGCGTCACGATCCACCATGTCGAGAGCCGCCTGCTCGTGCGGCTGAACGATGAGGCGCAGGTCGCCGAGGCCGCGACCCGCCTGCATCGCGTGTTCGGCCTGCAGTGGGTCTCGCCGGCGATCGAGCTGCCGCGCGGGCCGCTCGATGCCGAGTTGGCGGCGGACCTGGAGGCGGGACGCGAACCGGGCCTGACGGCGCTCTGCGCGGCGGCCTGCCAGCTGGCCGACGAAGGCCTGGGCGCCGCGCGCAACTTCCGCGTCCACGCGCGCCGCAGCGATCGCACGTTCGGCCTGAACAGCCTGCAGATCGGGGCGATCGCCGGCGCCGCCGTGCATGTTCGCAGCGGCGTGCCCGGCCGCATGGTCGACGCCGACTTCACGATCGACGTGCTGGTGCTGCGCGAGAGCGTGCTGGTCTTCGCGCTGAAGGAGCAGGCCTTCGGCGGCCTGCCCGCCGGCTCGAGCGGGCGCAGCATGGTGCTGCTCTCGGGCGGCATCGACTCGCCGGTGGCGGCCTGGATGCTGATGCGCCGCGGCAGCCGGTGCGACTTCGTCCATTTCTACAGCGGGCGCTCGCCGGAGGAGGCGGACACCGGCAAGATCGAGGACCTGGCCCGCCTGCTGGCCCGCTGGTCGCCGCTGCCGCTGCACCTGTACCTGGTGCCGGTCGTGCCCTACGAACTGCGGGCCATCGGCGCCATCGAGGACAGCCACGACATGGTGATGTTCCGCCGCTTCATGGTTCGCACGGCGGCGCGCCTGGCCCGGCGCCACAAATGCCTGGCGCTGGTCACCGGCGACAGCCTGGGGCAGGTCGCCAGCCAGACGCTGCACAACTTGGCGGCGATCAGCCCGGACGTCAGCCTGCCCATCCTGCGTCCCCTGGTGGGCCTGGACAAGCACGAGATCACCGCCTGGAGCCGCCGGATCGGGCTGTTCGACACCTCGATCCGGCCCTACCGCGACTGCTGCTCGATCCGCTCGCCCCGCCCCACCCTGGCCGCCCGCGGCATCGACCTTCTGCGCCTGTCCGAGGCCATGGGCCTCGAGGACGCGGTGCGGGAGGCGGCCGACGCCGCTGTCCGCCGCGTCATCGGGCCGGACAGCCAGCCCCTGCCGGCCTGAAGAAAAACCTAAATCCGCGGCGCCTCCATCCGATGAACCCGTTGAGCCGGAACGGGCTCGCTCCCGCGCCGGCGGGGCGACCCGTCCCGCCGCCCGGGTTCGGCGTCCCTGCCGGCCGCGGCGACGGGCGACAGTCGACAAGCAGGAGGCTGCACGATGAAGATTCTGGTGGTGGACGACTCGCGCGCGATGCGCCGCATCGTCTCGCGCACGATCCGCCAGGCGGGCTTCGAGGGCCACGAGATCATCGAGGCCGAGAACGGCCGCGAGGCGCTCGATCTCGTCAAGGCGCAGAAGCCGGACCTGATCCTCTCGGACTGGCACATGCCCGAGATGACGGGGATCGAGTTCCTGACCGCGCTCAACGCGGGCGGCTTCGAGATCCCGTTCGGGTTCGTGACGTCCGAGAGCACCAAGGAGATGGTGGACCTGGCGACCGAGGGCGGCGCCATGTTCCTGCTCGCCAAGCCGTTCACCGCCGAGGACATGGCCCAGGTCCTGGGGGCGTTCGTGCAGTGATCACGCTGGCGCGCATCCGTCGGGTCGAGGACCCGACCGACGTCATGTCCAAGCTCGAGGCGCTGCAGGAGGCGGTGGCCGCGTTCCGGCAGACGTTCCAGGTCCAGTTCAAGCTGGAACTGGAGCTGGTCGGGATGCCCGGCACGCCGGACCCGGACCTGATCGCCTACGGAAGCACGCTGGCGGTGGCCAACGACCAGGTGAACTACCAGTTCGCCTGCGGCTTCCCCGAGCAGACCGCCGCGAAGCTCACGCGCATCCTCTTCGCCCTCGAGGACGACGAGGACCCGAGCCTGGAAGACATGGGCGACGGCCTGCGGGAGATCCCGAACGTCGCCGCCGGCGTGTGGAAGGCCATGCGCGAGCGCACAGCCGGCGAACACTACCAACTGGGCCTGCCGATCTTCCTGAAGGGCAACAGCTGGGTCCGGTACTTTCCGCGAAACGTCAACGCCATCGGCCAGACCCTGCGCTCGCCCAGCGGGGAACTCATGCAGATGGTATTGATCTGGCAGTACGGTCAACGCGACGGAGGCGAACGGCTCATGTCCACCCAGACTTATGACGGCCCCGCGGTGACGGGAAAGTCGGTGCCCACCCAGGTCCTGCAGGAAGCGGTCAGGGCGGTGGTCGACACCTGCGCCATCCAGATGAACCTGGAGCTGACGGTCGACCCCAACCCCTCCGACCCACGCGATGCCGATGTCGAGTACGGCAGCAGCATCGCGCTGACCTCCGAGACCGGGGGCTGGCAGCTGGCCGTCATGGGCAGCCGCGCCAGCTGCGAGGCGCTGACGCGCAACCTCTTCGCGATGGAGGCGGACGAGGACCCGGCGATGGCCGACATGGCTGACGCCCTCGGCGAGATCGCCAACGTTGCCGCCGGCGTGCTGAAGGCCAGCCGCGCCGCCGCCGGCCAGGCCGTCCAGCTGGGCCTGCCGCTGTTCATGGAGGGCAAGGGCTGCTTCGAGTTCTTCGCCAGTGGAATCCAGGGCATGGCGCAGACGGTGCATGGCGAGAACGGCCTGTCGGCGCACGTCATCCTGATCTGGCAGGAAGGCTGATCGTCGTGTCGCTCGTGTTCCCGAAGCAGGCGGAGATCTTCGAACTGATCGAGATGCTGATCGGGGAGAAGCCGCTCTTCAAGCGGGGCCAGGGCTGGGACCTGCGCAAGCCCGAGCCCGGGGCCTACATCACGTTCCTGCAGGGCAAGGACTACGAGGTCGAGGGCGCGGTCATCACCGACCTTGCCGCCACGCTCTACATCGGCGGCAAGCTGATCCTGCTGCCTCCGGCCAGCCTGCAGTCGCAGTACTACTCCGGCGAAGCCGAGGAATCCGTGGTCGAGGCGGTCACCGAGGTGATCAACAACCTGCGCACGCTGTTCAACGCGATCGAGCTGAACCCGCATGTCGCGCCGACGAAGACCTTCCCCTACCAGGTGCCGTCGGCGGACGATTTTGTGGCTTGGATTCTTGAGCCGGGCAAGCGTATCGACTACGTCGGCAAGACGCCTTACGGCGACGGAACGATCACGCTCATCGCCCCCTAGGTTGTGCCGTCGAGATTGTGCCCGGCCCGGCAGTTGCCCAGGCCGGGTATGAACACATCCACCGACAGCTTCGTCCCGCCCCACTGCCCCAACCCCAAGTGCCGCTTCCACAGCGAGTTCCGCTCCGATTGGCGCTTCAAGCGCATCGGCTACCACTGGAGTCACTGCCAGCGGAAGCGTATCCCCAGG
>JAYRFB010000052.1:0-3852 GCA_041908585.1 Candidatus Krumholzibacteriia bacterium | reverse complement strand
GGCGAGCACGGCGGGCGCCTGATGGCCCAGGGCACGGTGGCGGAGGTCTGCGCGACGCCGGGCTCGCCGACGGGCGACTCCCTGGCGGGGCGCGTGGGGATGGGACCGGCGACGCCACTGACCGGGCGCGCGCCCGGCGACCTGCTCCTGGTGCTGAAGGGCCTGCGCGGGCGCAACCTGCGGGGCATCGACCTGGAGATCCCGCTCGGCCGGCTGACCGTGGTCACGGGCGTCTCGGGCTCGGGCAAGAGCACGGCGGTGCACGAGACGCTGTACCGTGCGCTGGCGGCCGCGTGCCACGGCGCGCGCCGGGCGCCGGCGCCGTTCGACGGCATGGAGGGCGCCGACCATGTGCACGGCGTGGTGCTGGTGGACCAGTCGCCGATCGGGCGCTCGCCGCGCTCGACGCCGGCCACCTACACCGGACTCTACAACCCGCTGCGGACGGTCTTCGCGCAGACGACCCTGGCGCGCATGCGCGGCTACGGCGCCGGCCGGTTCAGCTTCAACACCGACGGCGGGCGTTGCCGCGTCTGCGAGGGAGCCGGCATCAGGCGGCTGACGATGGACTTCCTGCCGGACGTGGAGATCCCCTGCGAGGAGTGCGGCGGCCGGCGCTTCGACCGGGAAACGCTGGAGGTCCATTTCAAGGGCCACAGCATCGCCGACTTCCTGGACATGCCGGTCTCCCGCGCGCGCGAGGAGCTGTCCAACATCCCCGCCTGCCGCAAGGTGCTGGACGTGATGCACGGCGTGGGCCTGGACTACCTGCGGCTGGGGCAGTCCGGCGGCACGCTCTCGGGCGGCGAGGCCCAGCGGCTCAAGCTGGTGCGCGAGCTGTCGCGCGGCGGCCAGCGCCACACCGTCTATATCCTGGATGAGCCCACCACGGGCCTGCACTTCTGCGACGTGGACCGGCTGCTGGCGGTCCTGGCCCGGCTGCTCGAGCACGGAAATACCGTGGTCGTGATCGAGCACAACGGCGAGGTCATCCGGCGGGCCGATCACGTCATCGACCTGGGGCCCGAGGGCGGCGCCGGGGGCGGGCGGCTGGTGGCCCAGGGGACCGTCGCGGACATCGCCGCCTGCCCGGAATCCCACACCGGGGCGATGCTGCGGGGGCTGCTGGACTGAACCGGGACCAGCGGTTAGATTGGTCCGGCCGGCCGCGCCGCTCCGGCGCCGACCCGTATCCGCGCTCCAGCCCTGGAGAAGTCATCGTGGACGACCTGGCGGGCCTCAAGACCACCCCGTTGACCGACTGGCACCGCGCCCACGGCGCGAAGATGGTGCCGTTCGCCGGCTTCGAGATGCCGGTGCAGTACGAGGGCGTGCTCGCCGAGCACGCGGCCGTGCGCGAGCGCGTCGGCCTGTTCGATATCACCCACATGGGCGAGATCTTCGTCGACGGCCCGGGGGCGGAGGCCTGGCTGGACGGCCTGGTCACCAACCGCGTCGCCGGCGTCGCCGTGGGCAAGGTGACCTACACGGCCATGTGCAAGGCCGACGGCGGCGTGCTCGACGACATGCTCATCTACCGGCTGGGCGCCGAGCGCTGGCTCGTGGTGTGCAACGCCTCCAACCACGCCAAGATCGCGGCCTGGCTGCGGAAGCACGTGCCGGCCGCCGGCGTCAAGCTGGACGACCGCAGCGACATGACCGCGTTGATCGCGGTGCAGGGACCCGTTTCGCGCGAACTGGTGGGGCGCGTGGCCCGGCTGGCCAACCTGCGCGACGAGATCGCGGCGCTGGACTTCTACACCGCCTTCGCCTGCCCGGGCGCCTCCGGCGAGTGGATCGTCTCGCGCACGGGCTACACCGGCGAGCACGGCTACGAGCTGTACCTGCCGAACGCCGACGCGCTGGCCGTGTGGGAGGAGCTGCTGGCCCGCGGCGCCGACCTGGGCGTGGCGCCCATCGGCCTGGCGGCCCGCGACACGCTGCGCTTCGAGGTCTGCTACTGCCTGTACGGCCACGAGCTGGAGGAGGACATCACCCCGCTCGAGGCCGGCATCGGCTGGGCCGTGAAGCTGAAGAAGGACGCCTTCACCGGGCTGGAAGCCCTGCGGAAGCAGCAGGAGGCCGGCGTGCCGCGCAAGCTGGTCTGCCTGGAGGTGACCGGTCGCGGCATCGCGCGGCAGGGCGCCCGCATACTCAGCGGCGGGCGCGACGTGGGCTTCGTCACCAGCGGCACGTTCAGCCCCACGCTGAAGAAGGCGCTGGCGCTGGCGCTGGTCGAGGCGGCGACGCCGGCCGGCGACCTCATGATCGACATCCGCGGCAAGGGCGTCGAGGCGCGCACCACCGCGTTCCCGTTCCTGGCCGCGCGCACGAAGGGCGACCCTCGCGCGCCGCGGCCGGCGGCATAGGGCGGCGTCGCGTCGCCGCAGGACCAGAGGATCGAACGGACCCCAGGCCAGGAGGCAGCCGAGCATGGTACCCGCAGACCGCAAGTACACGCAGGAGCACGAGTGGATCATGGTCGACGGGGGCAACGGCACCGTCGGCGTGACCGAGTTCGCGGCGCACGAGCTGGGCGACATCGTGTTCGTCGAGCTGCCTGCCGTGGGCTCCACCTTCAAGCAGGGCGACAGCGTCGGGTCCATCGAGTCGGTCAAGGCCGTGGCCGACCTGTACCTGCCGGTCTCGGGCGAGATCATCGCCGTCAACAGTGCCGTCCCCGCCGATCCCACGCTGCTCAACAGCGATGCCTTCGGTCAGGGCTGGCTGGTGAAGGTGAAGTTGAGCACGCCCGGCGAGCTGGACGGACTGATGGACGCCGCCGCCTACGGCGAGCTGCTGGGAGGCTGACGCGCGCATGGCCTACGTCCCGCACGCGGATGCCGACATCCGCCACATGCTGGCCGCGATGGGGCTGGACAGCGTCGAGCAGTTGTTCGCCCACCTGCCGGCGAACGTCCGCCTTGGCCGCGACCTGGACCTGCCCCTCGGCCTGAGCGAGGAGGAGGTGCGCGACTGGTTCCGCTGCGCCGCGCGCGCCAACCACGGCCAGGGCGAACTGGTCAGCTTCCTGGGCGGCGGCGTGTACGACACGGTCATCCCGGCCGTGTGCGACGCGCTGGTCTCGCGCAGCGAGTTCCTGACCGCCTACACGCCCTACCAGCCCGAGGTCTCGCAGGGCACGCTGCAGGCCATCTACGAGTGGCAGAGCTTCGTCTGCCGGCTGACCGGGATGGACGTGGCCAACGCGAGCATGTACGACGGCTCGACGGCGCTGGCGGAGGCCTGCCAGGTCGCCGTGGCGGTGAAGCGCCGGCCGCTGGTGGTGCTGCCGGCCACGCTGAACCCGCGCTGGGCGCGCGTCGTGCGGACGTCCATGCGCGGGGCGGGCATCGCCGTGAGCGAGGCCCCTGCCGGCCCGGACGGCACGACGGACGTGGCACAACTGGAGCGGCTGCTGGCCCAGGCGCCGGCCGCCTGCCTCGTGGTGCCGAACCCGAACTACCTGGGCCTCGTCGAGCCGGTCGATGCCCTCGCCACCGCCGCGAAGGCGGCCGGCGCCACCGTGATCGCCGCGGTCAACCCGGTGAGCCTCTCGCTGCTGAAGGCCCCGGGCGAGTACGGTGCCGAGCTGTGCGTGGGCGAGGCGCAGCCGTTCGGCATCCCGGCCACCTGGGGCGGACCGCTGCTGGGCTTCCTGGCCTGCAGCGACGAGCACAAGCGGCGCATCCCGGGCCGCATCGTCGGGCGCACCGTCGACAGCCGCGGCCAGGGCGGCTATGTGCTGACGCTGCAGACGCGCGAGCAGCACATCCGCCGCGAGAAGGCCACCAGCAACATCTGCAGCAACCAGGGCCTGATGATGCTGCGGGCCACCATCTACCTGGCGAT
>JAYRFB010000051.1:0-2592 GCA_041908585.1 Candidatus Krumholzibacteriia bacterium | reverse complement strand
CCGGCGTCGCCACCGGCGACGGCGGCCAGGCACGTCTCGTAGGCAGCGCGAGCCTCGCCGGCCCGGCCGGCGGCCTCGAGCAGGATGCCGCGTCGCAGGTGCCAGGCCGGCCCGGGCTCCACGCGCCGCGCCTGCCGGTCCAGCCACGCCACGGCGGCCGCCGGCTGGGCTGACAGCGACTGGGCGATCAGCGCGGCCAGCTCGCCGCTCCACGGTCGACCGGCCAGCCGCATCCGCGGCGTCCGCTCCAGCGCGCGCCGCGCCGCGTCCGCCTCGGCGGCGAACAGCTCCCGGTCGTCCCAGAAGCGGGCCAGCTCCAGGAGCTTGAATCGGCAGTAGAGGTCGTCCGGGTCGTCCCGCAGCGCCTGGCGCAGCAGGTTCGTGTCGCGCGCCTTCTTGTCGCGGGCCGCCGCCACCGACCGCACGTACCCCAGGTGGTCGACGCCACCCGGCAGGTGGCGCAGGGCCAGCCGCTCGCGGGCCAGGTACGCCGCGACGTCGTCCCCGACGTCCTCGTGGATGCGGTGGCGGAAGCGGATCTGCTCGCTGTTGCGGAAGCAGCGCAGGAGGCGGGCCTGCCGCTGCCCGCCCGCGGGCATCGCGTTGCGCATGACGAGGGTGGCCGCGCCGGCGGATGCGTCATGTTCCACCAGCTCGCGCAGCGCCGCGCACAGCCGGGCGTCCGGCCGCTCGTCCGCGTCCAGGCAGAGGATCCAGCGCCCCCCTGCCGCGGCCAGCGAGGCGTTGCGCGCCGCTGCGAAGTCGTCGCGCCACGGGAATTCCACGAGGCGCCCGCCCGCGGCGCGCACCAGGTCGGGGCCGGCATCGCGCGAGCCGGTGTCAGCCACCACCAGTTCGTCCCACAGGCCGGCCACCGACGCCAGGAATCCGGGCAGCATCGCGGCCTCGTCGCGCACGATCATGCACAGGGTAAGGTGGACGCGTGACAAGGACTTACCTCGCGGCTGGCGGATCGATGGGCAGGGCGGCGACACCGTTCGGGCACGGTTCGTGCAAAACCGGGGCCGAACCAGGGGGCGGTCCCGCCGGGATGGCCCCCGCGTCCCGAGCACGCCGTCATGGGGAGAGTCCCTTGGCCAGCCGACGAACGGTCCCTGCCGCGCGGAACGCGGGCGCCACGCCCGACCCGCGCGCGATCATCAGCTTCCACCACGTGGACCTGCAGTACGACGACCAGAAGGCGCTCGCGGACGTCAGCTTCAGCGTCGCCAACGGCGAGTTCGTGTGCCTGACGGGGCCGAGCGGCGCCGGCAAGAGCAGCATCCTGCGCCTGATCGCCATGGACGCCTTCCCGACCAAGGGTCAGGTCATCGTGCGCGGCATGCCGGCCTCGCGCATGAACCGCGGGCGGATCCCGCAGCTTCGTCGCGAAATCGGCTTCGTCTTCCAGGATTTCCGCCTGCTCGAGGACCGCAGCGTCGAGGACAACGTCGCCTTCGCGCAGCTGGTGGTCGGCCAGCCGCACCGGCTGATCGTGCAGAACGTGACGCGCGTGCTGACGCAGGTGGGCCTCTACGACAAGCGCCACCGCCTGCCGCGGCAGCTGTCGGGCGGTGAGCAGCAGCGCGTGGCGATCGCGCGCGCCATGGTCAACAGCCCGAAGATCCTGCTGGCCGACGAGCCCACGGGCAACCTGGACCCCGTCACGGCGCAGGAGATCATCGACCTGCTGTTCCGCGTCAACGACGCCGGCACCTGCGTGTTCTTCTCGACGCACGACCACGAGATCGTCAAGACCTTCGGCCAGCGCGTGCTGGTGGTCGAGGGCGGCCGGCTGGTCTCGGACGAGCGCCGCCGCGCCGTCGACCGCTCGGCCAGCCTGGTCGACAACATGTACCGCGCCCCCGGGGAGGCCGCGCCCCCGGTTGCGCGGCCGGCCCGCAGGGAGCCCGCCCATGCTTAACCAGGCGCAGCTGCGCTACCTGGCCGCGGAGTCGTTCGCCGGCTTCCGGCGGCGGAAGCTGACCACCGGTGTCACGATCCTGATCATGGCCTCGGCCCTGCTGGTGCTGGCGGCGCTCACGCTGGTGACGCTCAACCTGGGCACGGTGCTGGAAAGCGCCCGGGGGGGGCTGGACCTGCGCGTGTACCTGCGCGACGACGTCCCGCAGGAGGACCTGGCCGCCCTCCGCCCGCGCCTGCTGGCGATCCCGGGCGTCGACCCGGTCACCTGGATCGACAGCGAGGCGGCCCTGGCAGAGTTCAGCCAGCAGCTGGGCGAGGACGCACCCCTGCTCGAGCTGCTTGATCGCAATCCGCTGCCGTCCTACTACCACGTCACGTTCACCGCCGGCGCGCGGAACCCCGAGTCCGTGCGGGCCATCCGCGACGAGGTGGCACGGTGGACGGAGGTGTCGGAGATCCTGTTCAACCAGGACTGGGTCGATGCCCTGGAGCGCTGGACCTTCCGCTTCCAGATGGCCTCGCTGGTCGTGGGGCTGCTCGTCTTCCTGGCCGCGATCTTCGTGATCTCCAACACGGTCAAGCTGACGATCGCCTCGAGCGCGCGCATCATCCAGGTGCAGAAGCTGGTTGGCGCGACCAACGCCTTCATCCGCACGCCGTTCCTCT